>JBGAVL010000261.1:0-9210 GCA_044228145.1 Obscuribacteraceae bacterium (SeqCode) | reverse complement strand
GACGGTTCCATACGGTATCGGAATCAGCGGGCAAACCCATTCAGAATGTCATTCCTTATGGGATCCGAAGTTCAGCGCAAATGAGAACTATCCTCGCTCTGGAATCGCCTGCAAGGCGGGTTTGCATGCCGCTGTGACTTTCCCTATTGCTCTTGGCACCAGAGTACTGGCAGTACTTGAATTTTTCAGTGAATGCATCGGCGAACCAGATCAAGATATGCTGGACATGATGTCCAGCATTGGAGTGCTGTTGGCTCAGTTTATGGAGCGCAAATCGGCGGAAGAAAAGGCGCAGATTGCTGTTCAATCGGAGCAAAGGATAGCTCAAGATGTAATTAATCTTGCCCCAGCTGCGATCGCCAGGTTGGATAAAAACCTTGTGATCACGAGCATGAACAACCAGTTCGCTGAATACTTTGCCGGCGAGTCGCCAAGTTCCAATCGACTATTGGAAAAGTTCGTCTTTCAGGTTTTGTCCGACCTTCCCGCTGAGAAGCTCATCGAAACGGTGGAGAAAAAAGTGCCGTTCTGTATGAACAACTACAGAATGAAATTGACGGAAGAACAGCAGAGTAAGTGCCGTTTTTGGGATTTAGCCGGATGGCCAGTCGGAACCGACGAGGGTGGCATGATTCTCATGGCGACTGAAGTAACAGACCGAGTCAACCTGGCCCAGCAACGCGATGATTTTGTTGCGACGCTCACGCATGATCTGAAAAACCCACTAATTGGCGCTATCCGCATACTTTCCTTCCTTCTGGATGAAAAAACTGGAATCAAGGATGAAAACCTGATGACGCTTCTTAAAAGTTTGGCCCAGTCAAATCAACATATGCTTGACTTGATTTCCGATCTCCTGGAGGTCTATCGCTATGAAGCAGGGCAAGAGCAGCTTCAATTTTCGCCGGTCGACCTGAAGGCGCTTGTGGAGGAGCAAACCCGACAAGTGCTTGCTACCAGCATATCCTCGCGGGTGCAACTGACGTCGGTTTTCCCTCAGGACGACAATACGATCGTGGCGGATTCGAAGTCCATGCGACGAGTCCTGGCAAATCTACTGTCAAATGCAATGAAATTTACAGATGACGGAGGCGAGGTTGCAGTTTTCGGTGACAGATTCGACGATATGTATGTTCTAGAAGTAAAAGATACTGGATCTGGAATTTCGGAAAAGGAGCGGAAACAACTATTCGAGCGCTTTTCACAAGGTTCGTCAGGGCGCAAGCATCAATCAGGAACCGGATTAGGACTGTATCTTTCGCGTCAGATTGTCGAGCGTCATTCCGGCACTATCACTTGCGAATCTGAAGTTGGTGTTGGTACCGTATTTAGAGTACGCTTGCCGATCCGGCAAAACTTTCAACAAGAAAGTCAGTGAATTCTGGCAGCCAATTGAATACTCATACCTTGTGATGATGTCGACTTTTTTCTACGGTTGTAGACTATAAACGTAGACAGGGATTAGAAGACAAGGTGATTCACGAATAAGGTTTTAAAACAGATTGAACAGCACCGCGAGCGGTGGCGCCAAGAATAGCTCTCTATGAGCGATGCATTTTACGGACGCCACCGTTTGCCTGTCTCCAAATGAGGCTTTTGAGATTTACTGAAGTCAGGTTAAAATGCAGTCTGCAGGCGTTCTTGGAACACACGATGCGAGCACTTTCGGAATTTAGGCCACCACAGCCGAGTAGAGTTTTGATATGGCTTAGCCAATCGCTGTTGCCAGTATACGTAAGTGTTATCGAGCGCTTGACTTTTAAGTTCTTGGAAAGTCCCGATCATCCTTTGAAATTCTTGAAGGGAAAATCTGTAGTGGTTGTTATCAACCACGGCGATAGACAGGATCCTCTTGTAGTGGTCGCCCTTGCAAAATATATGCGTGAAACTTTCTATTGTCTGGTGGCAAGAGAGGTGTTCGACTGGTATCACGGCGCGCTCGGATGGCTGTTTCAAAAGCTTGGTTGTTACTCAGTGAATAGAGGGGTGGCAGATTTTAGATCAATTCACACGACTCATCAAATTCTTGCGCATTCCCATCGCAAGCTGGTTGTTTTTCCCGAAGCCGAGATTACAGGCGATGAACAATCTGTGCATAAATTGAATTCGTCCTTCATTCACTTACTATTGGAATCGCAAGAGGATATTGCTGAAAGCGAACCGGAACACTCTATCTGGGTGCTCCCGGTGGGTGTGAGCTATCGACTCGAGACGAGTTTGGAAAAAAGTGTTTCAGGTCTCGTGCGTAAAATCGAACGTCGGCTCGGCATCGGTCACAGTGGAAAGATTGACATTGAGACACGCGTCTCGACGGCTGTGCACAAAGTCATGCAGAACCTTTCAGACGGCTATAAGTGTGCTTCTCTAGAGAATCATCCAGGAGCCGAACAAGCTAGACTGCTGGCCAGACATATATGTGAGCGTATTGCTAATGCCGCTCATATTGATTGCGATCATCTCAAGACGGAAGAACATCTCATGTACTTCTTGCGCAATCACCTGGTAGCAGCACTCGCGGCGAGGAGGCGGCGTACGACTTCATCGGAGCAGCGTCTGTCGCGTGATTCCGCCCGGACTTACGGCGAATTTCTCAAAGACCTGGATCGAGTTGAGCGACTCTTGATTCTTCAGCGACTATTGGTGCGCCAATCGTCTCCAATTCAAATTTGCAGAATACTGGATTTTCTTGAAGCGGAAACGTTTGGTCGAATGACAAAGAAGGGAAGACAGTGCGCGTCCGTATATATTGGTAAACCAATTGAGATTTTGCCTTATCTACAGTTATACAAGTCCAACAAGAACACTGCGATAGACGCTCTTAGCGCTGACATTCGCCAGGACATGCAGATAGCCCTGGATAGTTCTCGTCAAGTTTCTGGCCACTCGTCCGGTGCTACAGCGCAACAGTCCTTCAGCAAAAGTAGCCAAGCCTGCTAGCCGCCTCAAATCAATGCTGCAAAATCGATCACCTCAGGTCTGTCTTTTCTATAGTCTCAAGATCCCAGCCTGCAAGTGGGGACTTTCTTTGGCGCAAAAGGGAGTTGATCTCTCTTTGAATCTGAAACTGAATTTCTCTTGTTACTCTAAGCCTCAGCTTTTTGTCTGATACTTTTTCTGATGGATAGTTTAAATGGATTGGCTTGCCTATTTTTATCAGCAGCCTTATCGGCAATGGAACGCAGCTTGTAAATAATGGCAACCAGGGAAACCCAGGTGTGAGTGGAAAGTAAGGCATATGGAGAAAATGTGCCAGTGATTTGAGATTTTTGAAAATCGGATAAAGCTCGTCTGCTCCCACTACGGTAATTGGAATAATTGGTGAACCTGTTTCCATTGCTGCTTTGACAAAGCCAGGATCGAAATCATTCAACCGGTATCTTTGACTGAAGAGTTTGCCCGTGCCGCGAGGTCCTTCAGGATAGAACATAACAAGTTCGTCATTCAGCAACAGCTCTCTGGCAACGGAAAAGCTCGCTGGCACGCCGCCCATGCCTGTAACAATGTCTTTCAGTATAGGAATTTCCCGCAGGCATTTCAGGCTCAGACAGCGGATTCTTCGCGGCTTAGGATGCAGATTGTAGACGGCACTGTTGGTCATGAAGGCATCAATCGGCAGTCCTCCTGAGTGATTGCCGACCAGCACTGCGCGTCCTTCGGCTGGAATATTTTCAATACCAATTACCTGAACTTTGAAATAGTCCTCATAAAGAAATCGGAAGAAAAACTCCCAGTTGATGAATGTATCTAAATCAAAACCAAATTCGTCATAACGTCCCTCATAGCGATTGATGAATTCGCGGCGCCTCTTTTCCAGTTTTGAAAATGGATTTATATGAATTTGCATCGATCCGCCTTGTCCGCAAACGTGACGTTTGTCACACTCTATCCTCTCAGGAGTTCTTCAAGCTCGCCTCGTTCTTTGTGCGGAGCGAAGCGCTGAGGGTCGCGGCCGCTCTAGCGAATTTGCCAAGAAATCATCCTCTGGAACGATAACGGAGTAATTCTTTTAGATTAGGCGGTGCTAAAGGTCAGGAGAGATGAATGCGACAATGAAGCTCAACGCCATGCCAATGAAATCGTGCCTAAGAGTGAGGATTAGTCCGTTAATACGATGCTTGCAAAAGACAGACCTGGCAAAATTTTTGAACAGGGAAGAGGAAGTCCAGGTTATGCAAAGTGTCGTCGAAGAACTCGCCTACTATCAAGATTTTCCCGTGCTTTCAGTGGTGGTCAGTCTCGGCAATGCTGCGCACGAAAACGAGATTAAGCTCCGGCGCGTTCTCGGTCAAGCTTTCGACCTGGCACCCAAGAGGTTGTTGAAAGTAGACCGAGACATTTTTTTCGCACGGTTGCAACTGATGTTGTCGGAACTGTCCAAGACTGAGCATCCGCAAAGCGTGGTGATTTTTGTAGGAAGAGACTTTGTTCGAATTGTGCCTCTCAACTATGTTGCCGCAGACAGGATCGTAGTCGACAGAGCCTGTGCTCTGTCGGAAGTCGTCTATTCGTCAGCGATGTTTCCCTATTTAAATGTAATTGTGCAGGAAAGTAAGAAAGACAGCGACTAAAAATCATTTGACGATCGTCTCGTAGAGACTAAGAGCTGTCAGCCTGTCGAGCTTCTTTCGCACTTGCTGAGAATTCGTGTAGATGCTATGAAAGCCGCCCAGCTTGAAAATGGCAAAAATGGAATAACCGGCAGCTGCTATACACATAAGCTGCATCATGCTTTTCTGGCAGTACTTAAAAACCTGGATCATCCGGCAATTGTGATCGGCTCCGATCGCATTGGCGATTTATGCATGGAGATGACGAGATACATCTCGGGAGTCGCTGAAGGTGACTTCGAGTACGTCAGCAATGCCGAAATTGGCAGATTGGCTGCTGAGATGGCAAATGCCTGGGTGCATAGCAAAATGCAACACGGAATGGCGGCAATCGAGCGTTTTAAATGCGACAAAAAATTGGCATCCGGAGCTGATAAAGTAAAAGCTTTGCTAGAAGATGGAGGTGTGGCGAGACTCTATCTTGACGGCGTGCCAACAGCCGGAGTCGAAGCCGGTGATTCTCACAAATTGACTGTGATGGACAAACTAATAACTTCTGCTTTGCAGTCAGATGCAGAAGTCTTCTTCTTGCCTGCAGAAAGTCTCGCAGGGTATAACGGCATGGTGGCTGGACTGCGCTATTAGTGAGTGGAAACGTCCGGTTGTTGTTGTTCTTGTGTTCGCGCCTGAAGCTAGTTCTTCAGGATGAACTGCAAATCGTTCTCACTAATGATTCGCCAGGCAAGATCATCTGTCAAGATGGCACCATATTGAGACTTTTTCAATTGAAAAGGTAAAGGCGATTTCCGTTTTGTATGAATGCGTTAGTTTTAGCGCCAGGAAGTGATCCATGAAAATACTAATTGCTTTGGATGATTCACCCTACTCGAAAGACGTTCTTGAGGATGTTGCGAGAAGAGCCTGGCCAGACAATGCGCAGTTCAAACTTCTCACCGTTATCGAGCCGTTTTGCATGTCTGGAGATGAAGAAGAGGATGCCGACCTGATTGAAGCTTCCGGCGTCGTTCACCGTAAACGCTGGCAGATAGCAGATAAGCTGTGTGAACAAGCGGTGAAGAAGCTGACGGCAGCGCTGCCGAATGCAACAGTCAACTTCGAGATTAAGGAAGGAAGTGCCCGTTCTCAAATTATAAATACAGCCGTAGAATGGTCGGCAGACAGAATCATTATGGGTGTTCATGGGCAAGCGGTGTGCCCGCACAACCTGCTGGGAAGTGTTTCCCAGGGGGTTGCGATGCACGCCCCTTGTTCTGTCGAGATCGTGCGCTCGAAAGTGCGGCATAAAGTGCCGTCAAAGGTATAATCCAGGGTTTGCGGACGCTCTGTCTGATTTCATTATTCACTGCGAACTATCGAAAGACAGTGAGTTCAGGATTATGCATGTCGTCGAGCCGGTTTTTGCCGCCGATTTTGCTGTCGGTTTTTCTTCCGAGCAGAGAGAGAGCCTGAATGAAGAGCGGCATCGCCTGGGCCGCTGTGTTGTGATGCACATTGATACTCAGTTGCGATTGAAATTTCCGCAAGCTGTTATTACAACAACTGTTGTAGATGGATTTGCAAAAACGGCGATAATCGAAAATGCCGCCACCTGGGGTGCAGATCTTATTGTTATGGGTTCGCACGGCCGCGGCAGTGTGGAGCGCCTTTTCTTGGGCAGTGTTTCAATGGCAGTCCTGGCGCAGTCTCCCTGTTCGGTCGCGATTGTGCGTTTGCACCAGGTGCACAACAAAAATAAACCGGCTGAAGATGAACACAGCACCACCACAAGTGAAGTGCAACACGCTCAATTCAGAAGTTAGGCACTCTTCGTCAATTCCGTCGGTACAGCCGTCCAAGATGCTTGTTCTTCCTGGCTGAAAAACGTGCACGTTTCTACATAGCAATTGGCCGCCCCGGTAGGACATTCCTCAACGCACTTTTTGCACTCGTTGCAGAGATTTGCGTCTATGCAGTACCTGCCGGCAATAGCTTGAATAGCCGTAACAGGGCAGGCCATTTCACATGCTGAACACTGTATGCAAGTCTCGGGATCGGTGATGTGTTGAAGCATGTCCGTAACCCTAGGTCAGGGCAGTCATTGTTTGCTCTGCCGCATAGCCAAAACGCATATCATAATTGGGTTCGACACTTTCAGGCAGTTGCAGACCCAATTGTTTCAGTCTGTCCGAAAGTATTTCCAGGTATTCATCTTGCAATTGCTGAGATGTTCTGACCTTGAGACCAAACTCAAAATATTGTGCAAAGTGTTCGCTGTCATCGGAAGGACGACCTGAAAAGCCCAGACCCATGGACATAAACTTCGGTACGGCCGCTTGTAATTTTTCACGACCTTTGTCACCTTCGAATTCCATTACTCGTTTGGCCGCCCAGACTCCAAACGCCAGGTGACCCTTTTCTTCCTGCCAGATCCGCTCACTGACGCGTCTCCAGGGCAGGTAACTTGATTCTTTATACTGCCCGAGAAATGCTACTGCTGCCGGCGTTACAACTGTGGAGAACATTGCCACATCCGCCCACTCTCTAAAGAATGGGGCCCAGTTTTCCTGGCGAAAACCATTGATGACCCGAACAACTCTAGGACTGGGGTTGTCCGGATTTGAGACCAGGTGATGAACGCGAGCGTCTACGTCAACGCCCAGCGGAGCAAGTATCTGCCAGCAATACCAGGCATGGCCCATTTCTTCCATTACCTTTTTTGCCAATCGGAAAGCCTCTTCCGGGCGCGGTGCATACTTCATGTTCTCGGAGACTCTTTGCCCACCGGCAAATTCTGAATCAGCCTGAAAGGACAACAAATCAATCAAAGCGTCTTTGTAGGCTTTGGGCATCGAGTCGTTTGTGTCGTAGGTTTTCATTTTCCGTCTCCGCATGGAATGTGACCATTCTCTCTAGAGAAGAGTCGTTCTTCATCCATCCGAGGGATGCCTGATATAAGACAGAATAGTCCTTAAGGACTATTCGAACGAGCTTGATATTTTCTACTTAAGCTGATTCTGTTTTTTTCAGCGTGCGGCAATAGTCGTAAAGCTTTCGCAGCGTTTTCTTGTCGGTGACGACACTTTTGAAATACGGCATGTGGCCGGGCGGATTTTCTAAGTATTTTTGAAAAATGGTGATGCTTTTTAACTCGGACGATCCTGCTATGGGCTTAGTCCGTTTTGCCAAATTGCCGCCCATGACGTGGCAGCTTGCACAATACTGTTGATAGTACTCTTTGCCTGTTACTTCCTTCTTGGCGCCTTTTCCGAAAGCCACTGGAGACAAACAAAAAATAACCGTTGAGAATATTGCCGACACGGTTAAGAGTGCAACGCAATTGCTTGTCTTGAACATACTTTTACCTCTGCTGCATTTTCACCATTATGGCAGAACACAGCCACACCATATCCACATTGAGGATGGTCTTGAGAACTAAAAGGAAGCCTTGATCCGAGCGCGCCGCCGCCTCATTTACTGGCAACCGTTTCTGCTGCCTGTTCCGTAAAGGCTACATGGCATTGGTTTTTGGGCAAGTGAATGTGATCGGCCAACCGCAGCCTCTTTAGAATGCACACGGACAACCAGGTCGGGTCGAACTCGCTTCTTGTCAATCCGTGCCTTACAGATTGCGGAAAGGCATGGTGATTGTTGTGCCAGCCCTCGCCCATGGTCAGGAGGGCAACCAGAAGGACATTGCGACTGTCGTCGCCGCATTTGTATGTTTCGTAGCCGAATTTGCGCAAGTGGCAAATGCTATTGACCAAAAGAGGCCCGACAAATGCCAGCGCGGTGGCACACAAATTGGCTGCCAGCACAATCGGTCCCAGAAGGAAGAAAATCGCCACCCTGAATGCAATTCCTACCCCCAGGCACAGATAGCTGTGCCACGCCGTATGACCGCAGTGCAAAAGTCTATATATTGGATCCCTGTACAAATCGGGCGCCAGCAGACGACTTTGCTCATCGCTGATATGGACTTTGGGATCCCACATCCAGGCTATGAATGCATGCCACAGCCCGTCGTGCGGCGAGTGAGGGTCACCCTTGTGGTCCGAGTATCGGTGATGCAGCCGATGGGTCGTCACCCAGAAAATTGGGGAGCCTTCAAATGCCAGATAGGCACCGGCGACAACTATATATTCCAACCACTTTGGAATTCGCAGCGAATGATGCGACAAGAGTCGATGATAGCCAAGCGAAATTCCATGCATATGGAAGAAGAAAAAGAAAACAAAGGCAACTATAAATATGCCTGCACTGTTCCAAACGCTCATCTCAATTGATCCTCTTTTTCGCTGCCGTTTCGTAATTCGCTACAGCTCTAAATGAGGATCATGCTCGAGATCGACAGATGCCATCTTCCTTCCAAGGGATGATTGCCTGCTGGTTATGTTTAAGGGAAAAATTGGATGTCGAAGCCTTTGTGAAGACTCTGAAATACTTGATCAAGAGACAGATTCTTCAACCAATTGTTTCTCTGCTTCCAGCCAGTCTTCGACGTGAAAACCGTGAACGCATCCGCGTTGTACATAAAGATCAAAGGCACGCTGGGAGATTGTTTCGTAGCGCACCGGCGAAGCGTGCACAATCACATGCGGCTCACTTTTCTGCCCAGAACGCGCTTCTGTTTCAGCGCTGACGCCTTTTGTTTTTTCAATTGTCT
>JBGAVL010000260.1:0-9215 GCA_044228145.1 Obscuribacteraceae bacterium (SeqCode) | reverse complement strand
GGTCTAACTCCTCCTGGTATACCTACTCACTTGAACGGCGCCCGAATCATGCATGAGCAACCGGACCGATGGAGCTGCGTCGAAACATACCCGCACGAGATTCCATTTTGCCCATTCTGTGAAATGGACCAATTTAGCTGGATAGACGGTGAGTCACACGTATACAGCGGCTATGGTACTTGCATTAATTGTGGCGCTACCGTTAGCATCAATGCGATTGATCGGTATTGCGGCCAGGTTCATGACCCAGTAGCAGAGATTAGCGAGCCAGGTGCAGAAATAACGGATCTGTCTCAGTATGAGTAAAGCCCACAGTCTGAACATCTTCAGACCTATGGGCATCCGCCGGAAACATTAAACGAGCGTATTTTCACCATATCCCGGGTCTTACTTCGGGAGCACAATGCCTGGATTAACGCATGAAAGTGAACCTGGAGCGAATGCAGTATGAGTATCGGTCATTTAGGGATGCCTATATTGTGGTTTTTCGGTGGTTTTGGAAACATCGGTTTTAATGAATTGGTCGGATTCACTGGTGTATCTGTCTGCCTTGTTGCCGTTGCTGTCAGCTGGTATCAAATCAGGCGAGACGCGCAAAACCAACCTAATTAACCGTCCATTTTCAATCTCAGTCTTTTCAACATCTGCATCTATTCTAAAGTTCTGAGGCGAAGCCCGCCACGCTACGGTTTCTTTCCGTGTCCTTTAGAGCCAATGTACCGCAAATACGGGACACCCATATCGAGTCGTTCTTCCCCAATCGGTGAATGAAGATCACGATCGCGTTGTGTAACCACCTCGCCAACATCGCGCATTGAAATGCAAGTGAGCAGCTTCTGATCGTCGCGTGCCGGATCGGTGACAAATGTTGCACGTATATGTTTGCACGCTGCCTTATAGTCCTTATCTTTGATGTCCAGGCGAATCAGCAATGAGCTGGCAATATCACGTGCTTTGCCTAGTGGAGAAAATGGATCATCGGTCAACTCGCGAGGAGTGTCACCGATGGCTGGCTCTCTAAGTTCGATCGCTTTTGTAAGAGTATCCTTAGCTTTCGACACGTCGCCTAGAGCAAGGTGTGCCTTGGCTGCGGTGGTCAAATATTTGCACAATGCCAGAGGGTCTTTTTCGGATGGTGGGGTCGGGTGTTCTTTCAGCCACTTTCCGGCGCGACTTTTGATATTGCTGTCCACCTCGATTGGTTCGTCCAGGTGAAATTGCGACTTCGCTTCCCCGAACATATTCAGATAGTTTTCGAAGGCCTCCTGGTGCTTCCCTTTTTTTTCCTGCAGGTAGGACAAGCGGCTTAGTACAGATCGTGCGACGTTGGTTTTGCTCGATGCATACTTGTCCGCGTCATCAGATTTTTGCACCGCAATCTTGAGATTTTTCAGGGCTTCCACATCTTGTCCGGCCGCCGCCTGCGCGGCAGCGGTGTGCAGATAAAAGCGAAATCCGGGATTGAATTCTTTTCCGAGTTTCGCTTTCGCTTTGGCATAAATTGCAATTGCATCAAGCCGTTTATGCTGTCCGTCCAGGCACTTCGCTCTCAAATACAAGCCGCTGCCTGTATCGCGCTTGGGAAACTTGTCGAGCAGCTTTAGTGCCTCGCTGAAGTCTTGCCTGCAAGTCAGGAAATAAATCTTGCCGCCTGGGCTCAACTTTTGCATGTACTTGTTTCTAAAGTCTGTATTTTGCGCTTTGCCGATAATGGTCGAGTAGGCAAGACCTTCTTCGCTTTTTGTCCACTTATCAAGCATCTGAATCTTTTGATTTACTTCTTCTTGAATTTTCTTTGTCAATTCCGCGCGCTGAGCAGGTGAAAGTCTGTCTTGTGCGTACGTTGGTGGTGATGCAAAAACGAGCGCAACTGCAATGGTAAAGAGCAGAACGAAAGTTTCAGGCAATGACGAATGACTTTTTGGGGCGGGATTTCTGGAGCAGGAAGGCAAATAATTCATGAGTGAAATTCGCAAGTAATGTAAGGTAAAACACCTGTGGCAGCTAAGTTTTAACGTAGGCTGGCGTCCCGGATTCTTGACTTCCCCCTGGCAAGGGAGCAGTAACCAGGCTATAAATGTCATTATAGATAACTCTTAGCGCGGTGACCCTGAAGAAGTCTGGGTCGGAGGCGACTAATTGCAAAGTGATATGCACATTCCAGTGATCGTGGCGGACGACCAGATGGTGGTTCGCGTCGGCTTGAAAATTGTGCTGGAAAAAGTCGCCGGCATCGAGGTCGTTGCAGAGGCGCGGGACGGTAAGGAAGCCATCGATTTATCATTTAAGCGACGACCGGCGGTTGTGATCATGGACATAATGATGCCGATCATGGATGGCATTGAGGCGACCACAATTATTAAAGCGCAGCTTCCCGAGACGCGTATCATCATGTTTACGGCTAATGATGACGAAGCAACATTCCTTTCGGCTCTGGAAGCGGGCGCCGATGGGTATTGTCTGAAAGACTCGACGCAAAATCAATTAGAGAGCGCAATAAGTGCGGTCTTACAAGGTGCAAAATGGCTGGACCGCGGATTGGCAAAGCGCGTAATGTCCGGAAGTGGACCTTCAGAGCATAGGCTGAAGCGAAATCTCATTACTCCCGAACAGAAAAAAATCTTCGAACTGATCGAACAAGGTTTGAACATCAATCAAATTGCAGAAACATTGGGCAGTGATATCACGGATGTTAAGATCGATCTTCGTACTGCTATAGATTGCTTAGAGCCGGATTCGATGCAAAAGCCGACTAGGCTTATGTCTAATTTGCGTCCCATGCTCGAAGCATCGGATGCGGTGAAAGACTATTCGACCTTCGAATCAAAAGAGAAAGATATCGGGCAGACAATTTCAGAGAAGTATAAGATCGAAAAGATCCTGGGGCGCGGCGGCATGAGTGTTGTTTATCTCGCTCGCCATGCGGTCTTGGGCAAATTGGTTGCAATTAAAATGATGCACCTGAATATGGTGTCAACAGGGTCGTTCTTGCAGAGGTTTGAAAGGGAAGCGCGAATTGCAAGCGCTATCCACCATCCAAATATTGTCGATGTTCACGATTTTGGTGAAGATGCTCAAGGGCAACCTTATCTGATAATGGATTATGTTGCTGGCGATACGCTTGAAGAATTGATCGAACAGCGCGGAAAACTCGATGCGCGTTTTTGTCTGCCGCTGTTTGTGCAAGTTTGCGACGCGTTGACTGCGATGCACAACAAAGGTATCGTGCATCGCGATCTCAAACCAAGCAATGTGATTGTAAAAACTAAAAGTGGTGGCACTCATATCACTCTGGTTGATCTTGGCATTGCAAAATCGGTAGTTGAAAATTCGACTTCATCGCGGCTGACCGTGGCAGGGCAAATGTTTGGTTCTCCGACCTATATGAGTCCTGAGCAGTGTATTGGACATGATGCTGATTTCCGCAGTGACTTATATGCTTTTGGATGTTTGATGTACGATTCGTTGTCTGGTAGTCCGCCATTCGATCACGACAACACCTACAACGTCATGTGGCAGCATGTGAATGAACCACCATCTCGCCTACCTTTCCTTAGTGAAGATAGCCATGTGCCCGGGCAGCTTTTAAGTATCATGTTCAAGCTTCTCCATAAAGATCCCGCGAGCCGATTTCAGGATGCGGCTGAAGTTAAGTCAGAGCTGACAGCTTTGCTTCATGGGACCTTGAGCTAGTTTAGTGTCGATAAAAGTCTACCCACTCAACGTGAATGGACTTGTCGTTTTTCTTGATGAAACGACTTGGTCCATAAATGTAGATTAAGTCACCTTTTCGCTTGGCTGTGAAACCCTGGTCAAGAGCGATGGCCGGCTTATTGTTTGAAACTCCAATCGCGCCTTCGAACTTGTCGGAAGCAGTCGAGATCTTTATTCCTTCAAGTGCCTTGAAGTTATGGAATACAAGCCGAAGCTTCGGCGGCCACTGTCCGTGTTTTAGAACGAAATCCGTTTTGCCGATGCCACCATTATGTTCAACACCAATTTCTAGAGTGTCTCGCTTTACGATGGCCCAAGAGCTATCTACTCTTGGTCGTCTGTCCATAGCTTGATACCAAACTGGGCCATATTCCCTCGCTGACACAATTGGAGCATCTGGAGAAAGCAGCGCCCAGAGAATTGCAAGAGAAACTGCCGGGTAAATTCCAGCAGAAAACTGATGCCTACTAAACTGGCAGAGCTTCATTGAGAACCTGGTTCTGCGCCGCGCTTTAGCACTTGAGTGCAACGAGCCAAAGATTAACTACCCGGCGGCAATAGTTTGTCTTGGTCCTTTATGTTCAGGTTGTTCCGGAAGAACATATTCGTGATCTTGTTGGCTGTTTTCACAACCGCCGGAAATTGCATCTTGTAGTGTTTTTTGTCGAAAACAATCACCGGAGTCTTATCCGACGTCCAGGATGTGAGCACCTTATTTGTAGTTGCTGTTCCCGGCAAATTGGCGAGGTCACCCCCTGCTGAAAGGCACAATACACTCAGGATTGTAAACACCGGACCAAAGAATATCGGCGCAAAAATCGTATCTTTGACTTTTGCAATCGCATTGGCCTTGCGGTCGTCCGGAGGATTGAAGATCAGCCAAGGCGAAATGATAGTGAGCGGGAGAAACCCCGACCAATACCAAAATCTTCCCTGGGCTATGGCGACATACGCTTTAAATAGATATCCAAGACCCAACAGCATCAGAACAACGCCCAGGCCTATTCCTAATTGCTCCATACGGAAATTCCTCGGCAGCGTTAGTAATATGTGACGCTCGGCCTGAGCGCCGACTCTTCCACATTACAACGTTTTGTCAAATTGCGATAGAGCTATGGTCCCTTTCGCTTGTCCTGTTGGCGTTTCGGGGTTTTTGAGTGGCTATGTCCAGGCGCCTGCGGTTGGAGGCGTTGCGAATTCGCAGTGGTCCGTCAAATGCTCGCGAATGTCGCATGGGCCCTCGAATGCTGACGGTTTCATCATATACTATTGGAACTTGACCCCTGAGAGCAAAATGACAGAAACGAACCCTGCCAAAAAGTTAAACCCCCACCTCATCATTCCTGCAGGTACGCAGGTAGTGACGCTTGTTGAGATCAGGAGCAAAGCAGGGCAACCGCTGCGGAGGAAAGGGACTGTAGGTACGATTGTCAAATCTCCGGTCGACAACGAACATGCTTATTTGATCCGCTTTCCTGATGGCGGGCAAGCAAGTCTTCATCGGCAAGAGCTGGTCATTCGCAAACACCTGCAGAATGTCGATTTCGATAGACCAGATCCTCTTTCGGATCGTGAGTTGTTTGAATACGTTATATATCAATGCGTTGTCGGTTCGCGCGCATATGGTTTGGACGTCGAAGATTCAGATATGGACCGGCGTGGGATTTACTTGCCTCCGGCAGATCTTCATTGGTCTTTGTACGGCATTCCGGAACAGATCGAGGATACCTCCAACGAAGAATGTTATTGGGAGCTGCAAAAGTTTCTAATTCTGACGTTAAAGGCTAACCCCAATGTTCTTGAATGTTTGTATTCACCGCTCGTTGAGAAATGCACGCCCCTTGCCCAGGAGCTGCTTGATTCGCGCGATTCATATTTATCGAAGCTGGTTTATCAAACATACAACGGTTACGTTCTTTCGCAGTTTCGAAAGTTAGAGCAAGATCTTCGCACTCGTGGCGAGCTCAAATGGAAACACGTCATGCATCTGGTTCGCTTGCTCGTCTCCGGAATAACTATTTTGAAGGAAGGGGTTGTTCCGGTTAATGTCGGGAGCTATAGAGATAAGCTGATGCCGATCAGACTCGGGCAGGTATCGTGGGAAGAGGTAAATGTTTGGAGGCTGGAATTGCACAAGGAGTTTGACGCGGCTTTTGAAAAGACTAAATTACCTGAGCGCCCGGATTATGAGAAAGCAAATCGCTTCTTGATGAAAGCGCGCCGAGAGATGGTTGGATCATGATATTCCCCGCGGCACTTTATGAAGCCAGCAAAAATCATTCGCACCCGCTATTGTTTGCCACAGTAAGCGGTGCTCACTTGTATGGCTTTCCCTCACCTGATTCCGATTTCGATTTGAGAGGCTGCCATATTCTGCCGGTAAGTGAATTAATCGGGTTGGATAGTCCGATTGAAACCATTGAATCTTCCAGTATGGAGGGCGGCATCGAGCTTGATCTTGTCACCCATGACGCAAAGAAATTCTTCCTGATGATGCTTCAAAAAAATGGCTACGTTTTGGAGCAACTATATTCACCGCTAGTTATTGTCGGAACTGATGAACATGACGAATTGAAAGAAATAGGAAGAAAATGCATTACGAGAAATCATTGTCATCACTATCTGGGTTTTGCATTGACTCAGTGGCGGCTCTTTTCGAAGGAAGAGAAGCCTCGTGTCAAACCGCTGCTCTACGTATACCGTGTGCTCCTGACTGGAATCAACTTGATGCGAACGGGTGTCATTGAAGCGAACTTAGTGACCTTGAATCATGAGTTCAAACTGCCTTACATTCCTGATCTGATAGAGCAGAAGCTGTCAGGTGTGGAAAAACAACAGGTAAAGGAAGCTGATATTGAATTTCATGAAAGTGAATACTCTAGGCTCAGAATGCAGCTCGAGGATGAATTCTCCCGCTCTAAACTGCCTGAAAAGCCAGACGCGAAAAAGGAGCTTGATGACCTTCTTCGCCGCGTGCGTCTGAAAAGTCCTGCATTGAAACCAGAAGGTGGTGCGCGAAGGTGACTCCAATTTGAAGCACATTGGCGCTCGTTCAGTCCCGCGTGATCATCAGAGCTACATTAAAAACCTGTTTCCGCGCGGAATTTATCTGCGCGCACCTTAATTTCCTGCACCTTGATAAGACAATTGCGGTATCTTGGCGAGCACGCAAAATACTGCATATACAGGTGGCTAGAGTAAGAAGGAGCGCGCATGGCAAAACGCGATAAAGGCGATGCAGACGATATGCAGCGACGGCCGGGAAAAAAGAAAGGCGTCACGCGAAGATCTTTCCTCAGACATCTAGGAGCAGCTGGTATAGCTGCGGCTGCTACTTTACCCATAGGAGCGAGAGCTAAAGACATGGCGGCAGAAGAAAAGGTAATTGAGTCACTAACGCCTGTTGCTGGAGCGATTCCAGTGACGCTCATGATCAATGCGAAAAAACATTCTCTGAAGCTCGATCCTCGCACGACATTGCTCGATTGCTTGCGGGAAAATCTGAATATTACAGGCACCAAAAAGGGATGCGACCACGGGCAGTGTGGAGCATGTACGGTTCATGTCAACGGGCGTCGAGTCAATTCATGCCTGACACTGGCCGTGATGCATGACGGTGATGAAATCACCACAATTGAAGGACTTGGTCAACCGGATAATATGCACCCCCTGCAAGCGGCATTTGTGGATTGCGATGCTTATCAATGCGGCTATTGCACCTCCGGTCAAATCATGTCGGCGGCGGCGTTGTTAAATGAACCGTGTGGTCATACCGTTGAGGACATCAGAGAGGCAATGAGCGGCAATATCTGTCGTTGTGGTGCCTATCCAAATATTATTGCCGCAATTCAACAAGTGCGCCCGAAAGCGTAGGAAATTTCGAAATGAAACTATTTGCCTTTACAAAAACGAACGATGTCTCTGATGCTATCAAAGGTTCTTCTTCCAACGACACGGCGCAACAAGGTGCGAAGATTCGCTATGTTGCGGGCGGCACCACTCTTCTCGACTTGATGAAATTGAGTGTGGAAACCCCCGATACTTTGATTGATATCAATCGACTTCCGCTGGATAAGATTGAAACCACCCGTGATGGCGGTTTGAAAATTGGTGCTCTGGTGAGAAACTCCGATCTGGCTAACCACCCATATGTGAAATCGCATTTTCCGGTTTTGTCCCAAGCTTTGCTTTCCGGTGCCTCCGCTCAGTTGCGCAATATGGCCACAACAGGCGGCAACTTACTTCAGCGGACGCGCTGCGTTTACTTTCGTGATACAGCCTTTGCCTGCAACAAGCGTGAGCCAGGTAGCGGCTGTCCTGCCATCGAAGGAGAGAATCGCACGCTTGCTGTTCTGGGAACCAGCGATACCTGTATTGCCACCAATCCTTCCGACATGAATGTTGCGCTCACCGCGCTGGAGGCGACTATAGTCATCAAGGGACCCGGAGGAGAGAGAGAAGTTGCAATTGACGATTTTTACCTGTTGCCGGGCTCTACTCCACATATTGAGAATGTTATGACGCCGGGCGACCTGATTACCCATGTTGTGATTAAGGGGCTTCCGGCTGGCAGCAAATCAACTTATTTAAAACTGCGTGATCGCGCCTCATATGAATTTGCTCTGGCATCGGCCGCTGTGATTGTGCAAGTAGAAAGCGGAAAAATTTCGCGGGCGCGCATTGCTTTGGGAGGCGTGGCCACCAAACCGTGGCGCTCAGTTGAAGCTGAGAAGTCATTGTCAGGCGCAGCCGCCAATGAAGCCAATTTCCGAAAAGCTGCCGAGGAAGCTTTGCGTAATGCCAAACCGCAGAGCCAGAACAAATTCAAAATTGAGCTTGCGAAGCGTTGCCTGACACACGCTTTAAAAATCGCTACCAGCTAGCGCAACTTTCCACTCAGCTAGGGCAATCTTCCGACCAGCTAAGACAACTTTCCGGCCAGCTGAAAAGCCATTTTGTAACCCGACCAAGAATTCCAAGCAAACGAGATCAACTATGCCTGCCACCAAAGACAAAAGCAATTCTCCAATCGGACGTGCCACCAAGCGCATTGACGGACCCCTTAAAGTTACCGGCAGCGCGATCTATACGTCAGACCACAAATTTCCAGGAATGTTGTACGCGATTCCCGTCGGCGCGACGATTGCAAATGGCACAATCGCAAAATTAGATACCAAGGAAGCTGAAAAGATGCCCGGTGTCAAAGCGGTTTTTCATCGCGCCAACTTGGGCAAGCTTTTCCGTGTAGCGCCAAACAATGATTTCAGCGCATTCTCTGACGAAGATCGCCCTCCCTTTGAGGACGATATCATTAGATATTATGGGCAGTATGTTGCTGTTGCGGTTGCAGAAACATTTGAGCAGGCAACTGCTGCGGCCGAGTCCATCAAAGTATCCTATAGCGAGAAAAAGCCGAATGTTGAGACACAGCTGTCGGCTGACTCCAAAGTACACGTCGAAAGCGAGCGCGGAGACGCTCAGAAGGCGTTCGATGCTGCCGG
>JBGAVL010000025.1:0-31932 GCA_044228145.1 Obscuribacteraceae bacterium (SeqCode) | reverse complement strand
CCCACCGACACTCAGCCGGCTCCCGTAGCCATGGTACCTGCGGCAAATTCTCACGCCATGAATTCAGCGCTCAATCCCAACAATCAAGCAGAGATACAATCACCGGATCCCGAGGGAATGAACGTCGAGGGTCAAGCTGTAGGAACTGCCTCCTCTAATAGCGATGACGGCTCCAATAGTAATGCGTCAGGCAATGACGCGGAAGGCTCCAACGGCTCGGACGGATCCGGAAACGGAACAGATGGTGGCGGTGGCGGTGACGGCGGCAGTGAGTAAGCTTTTAAATCCGAATTCCGGCATGGACGTTGCAGTTCATCAAAAGGAATTCAGTGAGAAGGGATCTCAAAGCTAAATTCACTTCCCTTGCCCAACTCGCTCGTACACCAAATCCTGCCACCGTGCGCTTCCACAAGCGCCTTACAGATCGCCAGTCCCAAGCCAGTGCCACGCATAACACTAGAGTCGCTCGACTCAACTTGCCTGAAACGATCGAACACGGCAGAGTGCAGCTCGGACGGAATCCCTCTGCCTTGATCGGCAACAGATATCCGAACACAGCCGGCGGACGCTTTCGCAAAAATAGAGACCTCCGCCCCAGCAGGAGTAAACTTGATTGCGTTCGAAACCAAATTGACTAAAATCTGCAAAATCCTGTTTTTGTCCGCATAAATTTCCAGGTCCGTCTTTTCGACAGCTAGTCGAATCGACTTTTCGTTAGCCAGCTCGCGAGTAGCATCTTCGGCATCATCAAAGATGTCTTGAAGCGATGTTCGCTCTTTATCGATCTGCAACATTCCTGAGTCGATCTTATCTAGATCGAGAAGGTCGGAAGTCAAAGCTACAACGCGATTGCAGCACTTTTGAGCCACGTTGAGCATCTTCTCTCTTCTTTTCCCGTCGGAGTCTGCATAACCGGAAGTCAAAAAATCCAGACAGCCTGTGATAGTAGTGAGGGGAGTGCGAATGTCATGGCTGACCATAGCCATCAAGTCCTCCCTCAATCGCTCCACTTTCTTTCGCTCTGTAAGGTCATGAGCGACGCAAAAGATAGACTGATCGTGTGCCACCCAGCGCATCGACCATAGTAAATCTACAACGCCACCGCCGTGTTGAAACTGACACTCAAACTTATGCGCTTGATCGAGTTTTAACACCTTATCGAAATTAGATTCAAAAACAGCCAGTTCGGAGCGAGGCAAATACTCTCTGATGTTAGTACCTTTAAGCCTCTCAAGCGAAGAGCCGAGAACGGTTTCACAAGCAGGATTCAGTTTTAGAAAATTACCCTCGCCATCAAGTGCGCAAATCAAATCAACAGCGTTATCGACTATCGCTCTCTCCTTTTGAGCCGCCTCCTTTAGTGACTGCGCCATCTTGTGAAAGGTATCATCAAGCAAAGCAACTTCGTCATTTCCAGGCAAAGCCGGGCTGAGAGGCTCTTCACGCACCAGGCGTTGGGCGTTGGCCGTAAGCCTGCCAATTCTCTGACCGATTGTCTTTCCGTAGTACAAAACAATCGAAAAGGCCAGTACGATGTTGACCAGCAGTCCACCGTAAAGCATATTCTTCGTAAAGTCTCTGACAGAAGCCAGATCTTCCAGATTTGCACTGTATTTGCCGCGCTCGCCCTCTAAAAGCTGCGTGCGCAACTTTGCTCCATCGGACCACAGTGCCTGTAAGCGATTGCTCTTGTAAAACATTTCGATCTTCGCTGGTCCATCCAGCGGCAACGCATCGATACGAGCTGCTGCTGCGGCAATCCCAGTGCAAATCGAAGCAAGTTTTTCGGCTCTTTGCTTTTGGTGACTGTCACTCTTGTACATGCCTGTAAGCATACGGATTTCATTGGGGAGCATGTTGCTCATGGAATCATATGATTGCCTTAGACTGACATCTCCGGTTGCCACGGAGCCAATCCAGCAAAGAGCCAATGTGGAACTAACGAAATTCAGCCAGTTGGCGCTGCCAATTACTTCCTTGGAGCGAAATTCATACTGCGCCATCTGCTCCGATCGATGAAGCATGACACCAAATGAAACAGCCATGCCAATCTGAAACATAAGCGGCAAAGCAATTAAAACAGCAAGTTTTGTTTTGATCGTAGTCATCAGGAGAAAAATGTACACTGAATCTCATCGGTTTGATCGGCGCCGGGCAATTGACATGCAAGTGACAACCTGACCAAAGCGCGCGGCAAGCCTCACCCTTCACGACGCAGAAGGATAGCGCGGCAGCTTTCGTGCAACGCCGACACAAATTAGACATGCTAAGTGCCTATCCTGTGACAACACGCGACGCGCTCACCAGCCGAGCTATCGTGCGAAATCCTCCATCCCCACGGAGTACCGCAATGAATCCCTGGAGCAAAACAGGTCAATCCAAAACGCTTGCAGGACTGCAGTAGGCACAGCTAAACAACACCTTCCTTACGCCGCTGCGGAAAAAATTGCCGGTTGTCCCCCAGAAATTTACAAGCCCGGATGATGGGTATCGCAAATTCCTTCCCGATCAATCATCAGGCCGCTCCATAAAGGTTGAGTTCAACACTCTGAGCCTGTTTGGAAAGTGACTAAAACAATGAACTAGCCATAACTTGCTCTTGCCGGAATTCTTCCAGTTGGCGCGTGAGCGGAGGTGAAGTAAAATGCAGACTGTCCAATGTAATGGCACCCGACTCAAAAGAGTGAAAATGGCTAAGATATTGATTGTCGACGACGATCAAGATATGACAGAGATGGTCTCGCTCTGGCTTACCGCGGAGCACTATACGGTCGAGACGTGCTCCGACGGTGAGGACGGACTGCACAGACTGAAGCTACTCAGCTATGACGCGATTATCCTGGACGTGACTATGCCCGGCTTGGACGGACTTGAAGTTTGCCGGAGGTTTCGTCAAAGTGGAGGCGACACACCTATTCTCATGCTCACCGGGCGTTCGCGCATCTGCGAGAAAGAAGTCGGATTTGATTCCGGCGCCGACGACTATCTGGTAAAACCATTCGACATGAGGGAGCTACTGGCGCGTTTGAGAGCCCTTTTAAGGCGCCCGCACGCCCTCCAGAGCGAATTATTGAGAGTCGGAGATATTACACTCGACACGCGCAGTTTTGAAGTCTCAAAAGGCGGTAAAAAAATTCGCCTGCTTCCTATCGACCTGGCGCTTCTGGAATTGCTCATGCGCCATCCGGAAGAGGTGTTCAGCAGCGAAGCTTTGTTGGACCGCGTCTGGCATTGCGACAAAGACGCCACTAACAATGCGCTGCGCTGCTCCATAAAGCGACTGAGAGATGTGCTGGACGACGGCGACAGTACCAGCACTTCCCATATCGAAACCATCCCCAAAGTGGGCTACAGACTGCGCAGCAAATCTGGCTAGCTGTTTTCGACATAAGTCCGACATATTTTTCTGACAATATTCAAGTGCGACTATGTCGCTCCCCTGAAAAAATTCATCCTTCCTCGCAAAGGGCCCTGCAACCACATAATTTCGCCGGAAGCCCTCCAGGCAACCGAGCGGGATAGATCACCTTACTGTAAAAACCGAAAATCTCTGTGGTTTTAACGGCTACAAAAAGGGGCATGTTTCTTAAGGGGAAAAGGCAGGCACTAGTTTGCCGGTAGTTTGCTTCGATGTTTTTAAGGCAGAAAATCGATGCGATTTTCCCAGGTTTTCAAATCTGAAAAAACGAATTCAGCGGTCCTATGTCACCGGCGAAGCTCATGCGGGCTCCCTGGCACAACCCGCAAAAGAGGAGCACGGCAGCGAGGACAGAGAGGCAGTACACTCGCGCTGGTCATTGCCATCTTTCTGGGAGTGATCATTGCCATTGCCTTTTTCGCCCTGGACTTCGTCAGGTTTGTGGGCGGGCACCAGGAGCAGGAGACCGCCATCGAAGCGGCCGCCCTTGCCGCCGCAAAAGAAATTTCACGCATCGTAGTAGAAGATCCCAATATTGGCTTCGTCGCCCTCTCCAATGCTCCACCTGCATGCCGAAAAACAGCGGCAGGAGACAACTTTTACACGCCTGTAAAATCGATCAACTCGCTAATTGCCACCAATAGACTCGACCTGATTATCGCTGATGTTCTCAAAGACCCGATTCTAAAAAAGTGTTCTCTGGCTGATTATGACGCGGTAAAGGCGGCAGGGCTTAGACTCAGTAAAGAATTGAGTGATTGTGCGGAATCAGGCGGTCAGTCTCTCGATGCCAACGGAAACACCGTCAATCCCTGGCAGGAAGCGGTCAACGCCTACAAATCGAACAAACTCAGAATGGCAAGCCAATCAAGCTCGCTTCTGGAAGGCACGCTAAAATTAACTCTCGGCACTGTCAGCGGGCTGGCCACCAATTGCCAGATACCCAATCCATCTCAATTCGCCAATCTCGCCCCCGAAGATCAGTTCGATCTTTGCTATGCAGCCTATCGTGATATCACCTATGGTGGAAAAAGTTTTGTCTTCGCGGCTACCGGCTCGGCTACCACATTAGTGGACGGCAAGAATTTCAAAACCAGGGACGACTCCCTGCCTTATGCAATACCGTGCGTAGTTAAATGCGAAGCATCGGAAGAATTTCAAAGGCGCGGCAGCAACGGCAAAGAAATTGTGCATTGTACCGCTTATGCCGAGCCGCCCTGCCTTAACGACACATGTCCGACGCCCGGCTCTCTAGTCATGAGCTTTCCCGGCAATGGTGTTCCGGAAATAACCAATTTGCTTTCAATCTTCTCCAACGCGCAAATCAAGCAATCGCCCACGGATTTGATTGAGACACCTTTTCAAGGCGACTTTCCGCAAACCCAGATGACAAAGACCTCGCTTGCCATTCTGGGCGATAAAAACCCGCCGATAGGAGAACTGACCCGGGTTGCCTTTTACGACTGGCTAAAACGCGGCCGAGAAAAGATAAACGTTCAATCGCTTTTGGACGCCATGAAAACGCCTATCGATGGCGCAGCAGGGGGAAAGTCCTTTTATTTCAATCACAAGCAGAACGGCAGCATAAACGTTTCCTCAAAACCGCTGGCTCCCCTGCCGGAGCTTCCAGTCAGCCACATGCAATGGCGGGCGGTTTCGGGCATTGCGGTGCACAGCCAAAACGGAAAATTCTTCGATGTGGTCATTAAGGACTACGTGCACAAACCCGGACGAATGAAAGGTGGCTTGCACGCCGGCGAGCCTCTGGGAAATCCATTGCCACCATCGGAATCTGCATCAAAAACAGTAGAAATAGGTGAAAATCCGGCTTCAGTTGGAGAGTTTCCCATTGGACCTCCGGGAGGCGCGCCTCGCCCCACATACTCCCAGGGAGGCATTGCGGTGGAGTTTAGATTCCGCGAGCGAATCGAGCCAAAAAAATGAGAGGGAGTAGAAGGTTATTGCCGCAATGTGGGGAGAGATTGACAGGAACAATCGGCAAGAAGTGAAATGGGATCGGGTCAATCCGGCGGAGTGCTGAAGATGAGAACGGACGAACCAGCCAAGACGAGAAAACTGGACAATAGAAAACGCTCAAATGCCGGCGCGGCCGGTATCGCAGAGTTTGTGCCCACGCTTGCTGTGCTGTTTCTCATCACCTTTCCGCTGATCAACCTGCTGGGAGTGATTTGCGGATACTCCTGTGCGGCTTTAGCAGCATGGCAGGGCGCCAGGCAAGCTTCAGTGGCGTATGCCTTGAGTCAGGGACTGCAAGCCATGGCGCAGGAATCCAACAAAATCACAGGCAGTGGCTTTGGGGCGTTCGCCAAAATGAAACCGGTCAAGGGCTACTCTCAATCAGGAGCCGATCTCTACATTCGCGCCACCAATATCTACACAGGCAAGACCACCACCTACGGACCCAACATTGGTGTACCGGCTCCAATAGACATCTCTTCCAACATATACGAGTGCTCAGCCTGCGCCACATTCGATGTTGGTCCGCTTGTGCCGATGACTTTTGTTCCTGGTTTGAAGGATGCTCCCGGACTGGGATGCCCGGCCCGATTTTCAATCACGTGGGACCGCGCGGCAGAGCACCCGGAAGGTCTTCTGGACGCGCTGCAAGACCCTACTCTATTAGGAGGAAGCAGCGACATAGATCTGGGCAGCATGCTTTCGTCAAACCCCATGAACGCCCTTAAATCAAGCGGCTGGAATCATCCAACAATCTACGAAAAGATCAAAGCCGCCGGCAAAGAAGTTGTCTTCGATGATGTGCTTCAAATCAACTCGCGCGACTTTCTCTGGACAGATACCGGCGCCACATACAACCCCGGGGACAGTCTCTGGATCGACTTTAGAGCGGAAGGGCTGTGGTCGGCGGGAGTGACCAATTATGGGTACTATGATGCCAATGGCGATGCAGATGGCGGAGCGCTGTTCGGCAAAGTAGGGGGACTACCCCAGCCAAGCAACAGTGATCCTACATTCACGGTCGGAGTATCGTGCTTGAATTATCAGCCCAGTGGTAGCGGGAAGGTCTATTTGCGAATTGATGACGACCTTACCAATGATTATCTGTTTACCGACAACGACGGCTTGCAAACCGTCAGAGTGATAGTTGCTAGATAAGTCTATCTAGCTGCCTGTTACTTTCACATCAGACTAGCGGTGGGCGCGGCGCATGCGGCAATATTAACGTGTGCGTGCCTGGTTCGACATATCTGCGACATAGCGATGGACTAGAAATACAAATATCAACAGCCCATAGCCCCCTTCCCCCGATACCTGGAGTCTGCGACATGAACAATCCAACTGCAACTCCCTACTTTTTCGACGGCACAAACCGAATTGCATTAGATGCGGAGGAAAGCAAAAGACTTCTGGAAAGGCTCGACTCTTTTTCACCAAACAGTCAAAAGAACCTTCAGACGCCGATTGCATCAAAGCCTACGCCCACGAATCCTTGGCGTACGGAACTCAACTTTATCGATCAAAAGCTTCGAAAGATGTGTGAAGCTCTCGGTCTTTTTAAGAAAAAAGAGAGAGCGATTGTTGAAAATGCAGCTGATCTGATTTGTTCGCTAGACAGTGATCTCAGATTCACAGACACGAACGGCGCATGCGTAAAGCTACTCGGCTACTATCCTGAGATGTTGATGCTGAAATCGGCGATAGATTTAGTGATCGAAGAGGAGAAGGACCAAGTGCGTAATCACCTGCAGTCTGCATTCAGAACTGCAGGTAGATCGCATTTCGAGTCGACGCTCAGAAAATCAGATGGCGAGCTTGTTTCGGTCGCCTGGTCCGTGTCCGCAGTGTCAAAGGAAAATGCAATATACGCAGTAGTACAGGATATTACGCACCGCAAGCAAATCGAGCAGGTAAAACGCGATTTCCTCGCCATGGTCAGTCACGATTTAAGAGCACCACTAGGCAATATTCAACTGGTTCTCTCACTCATTGAAGCAGATGGCGGAGATGCGCTTTCTCAGCCCTGCAAGAGAAGTTTGTCCATAGCCAGAGACAACGCGCAAAGACTTCTGGCACTGGTCAACAACTTGCTCGATATAGAAAAAATCGACGCCGGTGCGCTCGCCATCTTACCGGAACAAAAGTCCATCAAGAAGGCTGTAAATCGTGCCATTGATGCGCTTGCGGCAATGTACAACCAACGAGGAATTTACGTTGTAGAAGATGTTGATGAAACACTGAGCGCTTATTTCGATGAAGAACGCATTGTACAAGTCCTGATCAATTTACTAAGCAACTCTCTGAAATTCTCACCTCCACAGTCGGCAATTCGCGTAAGGGTCGAAGCCGGTTTGGACTCGATTAAAGTGAAAGTCATGGACCAAGGTCGAGGAATTCCCGCAGACAAATTACACTCAATCTTCGAACGATTTACCCAGGTCGAAGCCGGAGACAGCAGGCTGAGCCAGGGAGCCGGTCTTGGTCTTACCATCTGCAGAGCGATCGTAGAATCGCATGGCGGCAAAGTCGGCGCTGAGTCGACCCTATCGGAAGGCAGCACTTTCTGGTTTACTCTGCCGCGTTCGGCAGGTCGTTGAAAGGATTGACGGAACTCAAGGAAGGCACCCAAGCGTAAGACGCCTAGCCCGGCTCAAAATCAAATCGCTCTCTATGCGAAGCGATGTCAGGCAGGCAGCAAAATCGCGTACCGCCCGCACATATTCGTCGAGACGCTCTAGTTAAGAGGGTATCCTGCCTCTCGTGCAGGATACCCTCACCGCTTTCAAATAACCTGATTGGTATTCAAAAGGGACTAAGGTCCACCTCAGTCCAAGTGCTAGAACCTCCTGTGGTTCCTCCTCTTGTGCCGGTGCCACCACTGTCACCCGGTGTCTTGCCCTGGTAAGTTACCAGCCAGGGCCCTCGCCGGCAGCGCCACCAGGGGCGCCAACGCCACCGCCGTCGTCGCCATTGGTGCCGGGTCCACTCGGAGCGCCACCAGTGGTAGCGCTGTCACCGGGGGTTTCTCCTGGAGCTGCATCGTTGGTAAATCCGGGAGTTTCTCCTGGAGCTGCATCGTTGGTAAATCCGGGAGTTTCTCCTGGAGCTGCATCGTTGTTAAACCCGGAAGTTTCTCCCGGAGCAGGGCCTGAAGCTGCGCCTGGACCTGTACCTGGACCAGCGGGGTCGCCACCCTCTGTGGTATTGCGAGGTGCCTCCGGAACTTGCGGGCCCGAAGGTTGTTCGCTCCTACCGCCTCCGCGCCTACCGCCGCCGAAGAATCCACGGAACGGGTTAGGAAGGTGAATATCCGGCAATATATCCAGCGGATCTCTCACCACGACCAGGTCGTCGTCATCTCGCTGATCTGAGCCGCCGCCGACTGTAATGGGAGGCAAGATGTCCAGCGGATCTCGTATCACAAGTATGGGGTCATCATCTCCCTGATCGGAGCCGCCTGATTGCCCAGGGGGTGGCTGCGTTACCGGTGCAGTTGGCTCCCCATTATCTGGGGTCCTTCCGCCTGGTGGAGTCTGTGGCGGTTCCGGTTGACGCGGAGGATTGTTTTGCGGGAGCCTCTCTAGAAACTGCTGCATAATATCGAGGAACATTTGCGTGAGTCGAAGCTGGAAGTCCTGGAGTCCTTCAATCAGCTCTCGATCATCTTGATCGTCGTCGCCGTCTCGTCCATCTCTTCCGTCTCTTCCGTCTCTTCCGTCTCTACCATCACGTCCATCCCTACCGTCGCGACGATCGCGGTCATCACTCCAATCGCGACCACCGGTTTCATCAAAGTCCGGTGTACCTCCGGGCCACATCCACTGGTCGCGATCATCGCGGTCATCACTCCGATCACGTCCGTCGCGTCCGTCACGCCCGTCACGTCCGTCACGCCCGTCACGCCCATCTCTGCCACCCCTGCCTTCATGATCGTCCCAGTCATGATGACGATCATGACCGTGACGACCGTGATGGCCATGTCCACCACCTCTGCCACCATGGTAATCATGATCGTCGGTGTAATTATCGACGGTGTTTGTGTTAGTAATCACCGGACTAAAATCGATATGGATATCAATAGGCTGAGAGCTATTTACCGTAGTGTGCACCTGTGTATCAGAATTTCCCGAATTGGAGACAGTGGCACTACTGGTGGAGTCACTGCTGGAGGTCGAATTTCCAGAGTCTGACAAAGTAAAGGTAGGAAGAACAGCATCGTCAACGGCTGTAGTAGGTTGATCGTAGCAAGCTCCGCTCCCCTGTCCAGGGCAGAATGCGTCCGAGTGCAGCGCTGCGTAAGTTTGATCGGAGCAATCTTGCTGACCACTGAAGGTACTGTCGCATCCGGCGTTTCCGGAATGAGATTCATACGTCATAGCGAGACCTCATTAGTAAAAGAATAGAAATTTAGTAAAGTAGTAATTTTAAGTTTCAGCGATCTAGAAATGAGCCAACCCAGCTATTGGATCGAAAAGTGCTTTGAAAGCTCGCATGCTTAGAATCGCTTAGCCACTTCAATATATGAGGCAAGACAGGCAATTTACGGGCAAAGCTGTTGCTTCAGCGGTGATGGCGATCAATGTCGAAGAATCAATGCATGAAGAAATCTCAAGCGCTGCACGAGTCCCCATGGGTTTCTACACACAATACGGCTTAACCCCATTTCATTTCCAAAATCGGCCCCAGGCTATTCAAGCTGGTGACCACGGTCGAAAAAGAATTGAATCTGTCAACTCACCTTAGTTCAGTAGCTGGTGACAGCGGTTCCCCCGGGCGCATCTCGTCCTTAATCAAGCCAATCTTTAGGACCATAGCTGGCGCCAATGCCCCAATTACTTAAACTGAACATGTACAGCATGGGATCAAAACTGGAAGGATCACTACCGTCGCTATTTACTAAGCTGGAACCACCGGCCACGCCGCCGTCGTATCCACTGTCGTACCCACCGTCGTAACCACCGCCGTCGTAACCACCACCGTCGTAACCACCACCGTCGTCGTAAATACTGACGCCGCCACGTTCGCTGCCTGCTAGCATGCCGGAATCAGAGCCGCTATTGGTGTCAAGACTGGAACCGCCGGCACCTACGCCGCCACCGCTTCCACTGTCGCAAGGGCTGAAGTCTGATTCTACATTGCTGCCACTGGATTCGGTGCCTCTGTTCTCATTGCGATGCTCGTAGACACCGGTAATGACGATTCTCTCTCCATCGAAACCTCCCTCCCCCGCGGAAACTTGCTCGCCGCCCTGTCTTTGCATTCCACGCAGAACGCCTGCCGTCTCCCATCGCATTCGAAAACGGCCAGGTTCGGACGACTCGTAGTCGCTATCCACTGTTCGCCGGATTACCTGGTAGATACCGTAACCATTGTGGACTATCCCTGCAGTTGCTGCCGCAACAGCAGTCGGCAATCCCAGTTCCACACCCCTATCCACCAGCAGAGAGGTCTCAAAGAAATGCTCCGCAGCACTAACGTCCGGATCATTTTCGCGTCCTCTAAACTCAGGAGAAAGCTGGGCGCGACCACTTGGCGCCGCCATAGTCGTCCTTAAACGAAGAAGGCTATCGTAGGCGTCTTGCTCCCATCGACTCGGATCAGTTGGGTGCTGCGCTTGCGCATCGGCGTATGCCAAATTCACCAATAAGGCCGTACGACGGTCTTCGGTCACAGTCGTCCCGTCTCTAGGTATCTGCCCGTCAAGCCAGTTATATAGATTTGCCACGCCTTGCCCGTATGGAATCGAAGCGGTCGGCTGAAATCCACGCATCACACCAAGATTCAATCCGTCCTGCACCTGCTCAGCACTCACATTTGCCAGGGCGTCACTTATGCTTGGTGATCCAACAGGTACATTCTCCAACTGACGAGTCTCCAACCTTTGTGATCTATCATCACCGGTGGTACTAGCCAATGCCTGCGTAGAATCTGTTGAAGAATGTGAAACCGGCGTTTCACTTTGACTTCCAACCTGCCCGCTATCCGGGACTTCTGAGCCAATCTCCAGCTCAGGCAGTGAAGTTGCCCCGAAGCTCGTATCTGTAAGTCCCCCGGCACGATAGGAAGTGGCACCCTGAGCCAATAACTCCGCGGCTTCTTGCGACATCGCTCTGCTTGCCGCAGCGTTCTCTCTAGTCTCTCGAACATCAGAATCTTCGTATCGCATTCTGGAAATAGTCATTCCAACTCTCCTTGAGTAAAAACTGATGCAAAGCCAACTGTTCGCATCAAAACAACGCCTTATTCGGGGCGAGTGAACATTCAAATAGAGCTGCCAAACTCAATGTTCCATGAATTGAACACAATCGATATGTCGAAACAATGTCAGCACAGTTTTTTCCCAGCCACCCCAAAGCAGCGCCTTAGAAACAGTCAGTAAAAGCTCATGCGATTCCAGGATGCATTGATCCTCGACACAATCGTCACTGCCGCAGCGACACAACGTGTCTGACTGCGGCAGCAACCCCTTCTCCAAAATTTCACAAGGCTATTTTTCGCCGCTTTGCCGCTTTCTTTCCATGGCACGCTCAATCTCTTCGGCTGTAAAAGGAACAGCCCATTCACGCAGGCGCATCACGGGATTGAATCCAGACGAACCTTCCGGCTTGGATGGTCCATTGGCGTTGTAAACCTCACGCGCGCCAGTGAATTTGTATGCAATACCAGTACCGTTTACCTGGATCTGCCTGGGTTCTCCACTAACTGCACCCTCTTCTATTGCGATAATGGTTCCTTCTTTAGTCTGAAACTTGGTGTATCTAGACGCCGTAGATGGATCATCGAGTTTTCCTGGATTTTCTTTGACAGCGACTGTGGTACCAGGCATTTCTGCCAGTTGCCGTTTCAATTCCCGCATTACTGCTTGCCTTTGCGCAGGAGGAAGATCGTTCATCTCCTTGGTTATATCCTTGCCATCCAGCAGTTTCTTTCCAATGACAGTGGCCTTCTCACGGTTTTCATCGCTGTTGCCGGCGGCTCCGGCCTCCCGCTGGAGGCGTTCGTAAGCCTGACGTCTTACTTCAACTCTGTTCTGTCCGGGTCTTGGATCTTTGGCAACAACATCTCCACTATTGCTGGACATTTGAAGCTCTTCGCTACTAATTTTTCTACCATTACCACTGGTGCTGAAGTAGCGTCCGGCATCGCCTGAATCTTGCCAGCCGGAGCGCGACAAGTGATCCGAGATAGAGACCTGTCCACCTTTGCCGGACTTGAAATAAGAGTCTGCTAATTTACCGTTGCTCTCAATAGTAGAAGCAGTGCCTTCATCGACTATCTCCATGTCCCCGAGAATTGCAGCAAACGTAGGATTGCTCTGTGTTGCATCTGCGTTATTGGCACGCTGACTGTCGTAGTACTGCTTCATATCAGCAAGACTGAATTCGGCGCTAAACTTATCCGCGAATGTCTCCGCGCGCGCCGAACCATTTGCTGTGTAATCAGAGTTTTCGTATGCTGCAGTTTGAGCCATGACTTCACACTCCGTAGTAACTTGGAAGTGTCAGCGCGTAATTTGCGTTTGACTGCGCCTTCCACTTTCCATGGCTGCATTCTATCCATCGGTACGGGCAAATTATGGTCATGAGATCTCAAACTGTCTTCTACGCAGACTCATGGTCCGCTGGCAGAACAACAAGTCTTCCGTGCGCCGGTACTACAGTACGGAAATCACGCTCGTCGACAGTCAGCACTCTGCGAATGCGCAGGCGTTCTGCTGTTGCAATTACCGCGGCATCTGCAAGACCCAGATCCAGATCCCTGTATTTTGCAATGAGATCACGGGATCTCCGAAGATCAATGTCAGTAAATGGCTCCAGTAAATAGGCACCGCCAATTAGACCATCTATAAAGTCAAGCTCGGCTTCAACGCCCAGGAATTCGCGAAGCAGATAGTCTATTTCCGAAAGAATTACTGACGGCACTATAATCGCGCCTATTTCTGTTTTGAGTGATTTCAAAACTGCCGCATGATGGCGATCGCCTTTATCGTAGATAGCGTAGAGAGCACCCGAGTCCGCAATCAATGTCATCGTCGTTTTCTTGCTCTGCTTCGCAAGAGGCTCTCTGCCTTGCTTGATACATCGTCTCGCCCACTCTTATACTTTCCGGCACCCGGCGGCAAAAGACGCGCCTGAGCGGCAGACGCAGCAGCGATGTACGTATCGATCGCCTCTCGTATCAATTCCGATTGAGGACGGCCATCCGCCATTGATAAATGCCGCAGAGCAAGCGCAGTCTCCTCGTGCAAATAAATCGTTGTACGCAACATTGAAGGCACCTTCGTCAATATCCACCCTAACATATATGTTAACATATACATCAATAAGGGAATGAAGTGCTCGAGTCCGTCACCAGGCGAGAAGAATGCGAATCAATCTAAAAGGTGAGGCACAGAAAAACGGTCGAGAAACCACAACATACGACAATCCGTGCGAAATATCTGAAAATCTTCATAGACGAGCAGCAAGGCGCCGGAACCAAACGAAAAGCAAGCTGCGCCGGTAGCCGGGTTGACTGAAAGGCGAACGTTTTCGTCCTTTGCAGTCCTCAGGCAGCACGTCAGCGGATTACCGCTCAAGCAAGAAGTCAAAGTCAACTCCAAAAATGGCGATGGTTGTGAATAAAAACTACTGCACATCTCTTTGCCTCAAATACAGACTATCTCCGCTCCGGCAGGGGAAGTCGAGAAATGGGATCGATCAAAATGTGCTGTCTACCATCTGCCGGCTGACGGCCGGGCAAAGGCAGGTGACGTATTTCATCGCTCATTGTCGGCAGTCTATCCATCAAGTCACGAGGATTAGGCAAGCGGTCGATTCGCGGCAATGGATTGTTAATCCCAGGAATCTCGCGAATTTCACGCATAGGCTCGGGCAACCGGCGTCGATTTTCTGGAATTTGATTTCTCGGCTGCGGCAATGCATCGACGTAATCTCGCGGATCGGGCTGCCAACCTGGCACCGGCAACGTCGTCATAGAGTCCCGGCGATCGGGCAAACCATGTCCGGGTCTAGGAAGATCGCGAATCACATCTCGTGGATTCGGAAGCCGGTCTACTCTCGGCAGCGGCAACGTACGGACTAGATCTTCAGGACGGGGCAAACCGTGTCCAGGTCTGGGCAGGTCGCGAACCACATCCCGCGGATCCGGCAGTCGGTCGATCCGCGGCAGCGGCAACGTACGGACTAGATCTCCAGGACGGGGCAAACCGTGTCCGGGTCTGGGCAGGTCGCGAATTACATCGCGCGGATCCGGCAGTCGGTCTACTCTCGGCAGCGGCAAGGTGCGAATTACATCGCGCGGGTCTGGCAGCATAATCCGAAATTCTGGACGTGAACGCGAATCAAATCTCGGATCGAAGCCCCTGTTGATTCCCGGATCGATGCGAATATCGAATCTGGGAAACCTCGGATTGATTCCTGGATCAATTCCGGGATCGCAGCGGCGATCGAAGATACCCCGATCCCCCCTCCAAGTAGGTTCAGTCGGGCAAATGCGATCTGGCTGCCTCACACGCCGCCCGTAAGTGTCAATCCCTGTGCCATACAAACAGCCGCTCCGATCTTCAATGTACAGCTCTCCCCGGCGCCCTTGCACGAGGTGGTCGCCTCTGTACTGGCGACCGTTGAGGTCCATGACACGTTCGATCAACTGATTGAATGCCCGCGGGTTACTTAGGACTCTTGCGTCATCTCGCAAAATCTGACCGACCTCCCGTTCAAAACGATCGGCAGTCAGCATCCTGCTGATGCGGTGCGCTTCATCCTCGAGGGGATCTTGGCGCCAGTTATCTCTTTCGATATTCACGATTCTCTCTCCAGCAATTTGTCTCTCACAGGAACCTCAAGACAAGCGCTGCAACTTCAGATGCGCTTTCCTTGTGCCACCTCATTTGATATCACTCAATCCGGGCAAACTGCAGTCATGAGAATGCGGGAAATACGAAAGCTAAGCTGTCACGTTTTTGTCTATTCGCTAACAAGTAGCATTTCAAAGCAAGCCTGCGCCCTTGCTCCGTCCCGTCCCTAAAGGGTCAACAGTGTCCAGAAATATTTGATACCAGACAGGATTCAGTACCATTCGTAATTCGCATGGATACCGCCACCGCCGCCGCCGCCACTGCCAATGCCACCGCCCCAGCCGCCGCCAAAACCACCGCCAGCACCGTCCCAACTGCCTCCGTCTGCAAGCATGCCGGAATCAGAGCCACTATTGGTGTCAAAACTGGAACCGCTGCCGCCACTGCCACCGCCGCGTTCACCGGCGTCAGGGACAAAGCTCAGTTCAGGATTGCTGCCACTGGATTCGATGCCCCTGTTTACGTTGGGATGTTCGCCGATAATTACGATTCTTTGGACATCTTCATCGGCAGCTCCTGTCTCTCCAGTCTCGTAATCATAGTCCCCCCAATTCTCCCAATTAGCTACGCCAGAAATTCGCTCTTCGTCCTGTCGTTGCACTCCACGAAAAACACCTGCCGCTTCCCATCGGCTTCGGAAATAGCCTGGTGTAGAGGACTCGTAGCTGCTATCGACTACTCGCCGGGCTGCCTGGTACATTCCATAGACATTGTTGACTATTTGCGCAACTCCGCCCGCAACAACATCGGGCAATCCCAGTCCCACACCCCTATCAACCAGCAGAGAGGTCTCAAAGAAATGCTCCGCCGCGCCAATGTCCGGATCACTTTCCCGACCTCTTAGCTCGGGCGAAAGCTGGTCGCGGCCACTATACATGGACGTCCTCAAGTAAAGAAGACTATCGTAGGCATCTTGCTCCCATCTACTCGGATCATCGGGGTGCTGCGCTTGCGCATCGGCGTATGCCGTACTCACCAGCAAGGCGGTGCGGCGGTCTTCGGTCTGAGTCGTACCGTCTCTAGGTATCTGCCCATCAAGCCAATTATACAGATTGGCTACGCCTTGCCCGTATGGCATCGAAGCAGTAGGCTGAAATCCACGCATTACTCCAAGAGTCAATCCGTCCTGCACCTGCTGCTGATTCACATTCGCCAGAGCATTTCTCACATCATTGATACCATAAAAACCACCATGCACGATACTCACCACATCCAGAGCATCCGGCAGGCGCGTATCAGTCGCACGCGATCTATCATCGCCAGCGGTGGTGTCCAATGCTGGGGAAGAGTCTGTTGAAGAAAGTGAGGCTGCCGATTCGCTTTGACTTCCAGTCTGCCTACTGTCCTGCCCGTCTGAGCCAATCTCCAGCTCAGGCAGTGAAGTTGTCGCGGAGTTCGTACCGGCAGCACTGTCGGTGCGATTGGACAAAGAGCCTTGAGTCCATAGATCCGCGGCTTCTTCAGACATTGTTCTGCGCGCCGCGATGTTTTCACGCCTCTCTCTCATGTCAGGATCGTCATAGTAGATTTCTCTGTACATCTGAACTCTCCTACAGGAAAAACGATCGCAGAGCCGATTCTTCGAATTGGGCGACTTTGTGCCTTGTTCGACTTGAATTTGCTTGAGATGAGCGACTTAGTAATATGCCTATCAGTTAACAAAATCGATGTGTCGGAATGATGTCCGAGCAAGAAAAGTCTCTCTAGCTTGGTCAGTGACACTGTTCCGCTGCGGTCTGAGTCCATCGGCTGCAATGCACACGACTGAAGAATTGCAAAACATCCGTTCGAAGGATGAATCCTTATATTGCAATCAAGCGCAACCAGCGCAGAGGCGAACTTCGCGGACCGACTTTTGCTATCACTATTCTCACGCTGTTTGGCTGAGTCTGACAAACTCTGCAGCGCAGACACTTTTTCGACACTTTGACTAAGTTCAATGCATTCATCCTTCGTGATAAATCCAGCCTATCTCCACAGCTAACTTGCGAGGTCTCTATAGATGCGGTCTACGTCACAATATCTAGCTGACTCGAATGAGCGGAGAATTTGCATCGCAAACATTTTTTCTGCCAATAATGATGGACTTTATTGCAGACATGATGAGTCAATTGACTGGAGAACGGTCCTGGTTGCTTATGACCGCATCGGCAGCAAAACTTGCGTAGCCAAAGCAAAGGAGGATGCGCCAGTGAAATTGTTCGAGCGATTATTTTCGACATTGAAGTGTACTGCTTTATCAATGTTCAAAAGTCAACTTTCTAAGCAAGAGTGCTGACTTCACTGATGAAATGAGACGCTTCTTGCCGCCGCTCCGGCGAATTCACTACCGACGCAGGAACATGCAGGTTGATGGATTCAGCGCAAGCAAGCGGCAAGTAATTGCTATCTTGAAATTTCCCGGAGAAGCCTGACCAATGGTGCGGCAAGCCTCGCCGTTTACGGCGGGGAAGGATAGCACCGCCGGCGGAGCCGGCCAGTTCTCCACCAAAAATTGGGTCTTGCGTTCTCATTCAATGCATGTTATACATATGTATGGTAGTGGTGAAAACCAAGCCAACACCCTAGGGCGGGGCGCGCCCGAAGTAGCCTTTGGAGAGGACGTAAGGCCAGAAGCAATTCCGGCAACCTCGATGAATTAGGAACCCTCCGTGTCAGCGGTTCTCAGCCGCTTAGCCGGAATCCCTTTCCTTCAGGGAAGGGAGGACGTCAAAGGCGGTCAATGTGAACCAGATGACGCAGACTTCAAACCGGGCGAGGCATGGCCTCGCCCCTACAACATTTCGGAGGGCAAGGGAGGAATCTGCGGAATTTGCTGACCTGTGAGTGGGTTGGTCAAATAGGAACCGGATTGCCCCAGGTCGGTAAGCGGCAAAGGGGTACGCAGCTGGAATTCACCGGCCAGTCCGGGGCATTCGCCGTTGTGACCATTTGCCCGGTCTCGCCAATCTCCGTCCGGAACAGGCACTGGTTCACCCATACTGCCTTCGCTACGTGAAGCAATCAGGTCCCTGATCGCCACCGACCAGCTGACCTTTGGCTCTGTGCCGGTCTTGACCGCGTTGGCGCAATAAAACATCATCTGTCCAGCCGGTATGCGGATATTGCCGAAAGAGTAGTCCCGAAAAGCACTAATTAACAGCTTTTGCGCACTTACTGCGCTGATGGCGTTGTTCGGCGCTTTGCTGCCCGCTGCCCTTTCCTTCCTTTTTTCGAGCGAATCGACCAATCCCGTCGAATCGATAACGAAAGTTACTTTGGTCCAGCTCGGAACGTCTCTTGTTTGCAACCAATATAGGTTGAGAGGCAGACCATCGACAAAGATGGTTTTGCCGCCCGTTTTCAAAAGGTCATTTCCTTCTGCGACAAGGCGCATGTCGGGATTTGTCCAGTCGCCATTCAATTCGCCTTTGACTGATTCCATCGGTGCCTGTTGCGCGTCCTTTTGCCGTTTTTCATCAGTATGGAAAAACTCTTCCTCTTGAATCGGTACAGGCTGCGGCAAAAATACAAAACGACCGCCGAGCAAGAAACCTCTTGATGGTGATTGCGTGCGCGCCAATCCGTTGACTAGAATTTGATTGGAGTGCATACAGAGATCGTAGGTTGTAATTCCCGCCTTGTTTGCATTGAGCGATACAAGACTGGCCGTATCGTTCAGTTTTCGGTAGCGGTCGCGCCGCCCCTTGTCGTCGATGAGCAACTGTTTGAGCGCTTCCAGCCTGTCCTTTGCCAGATTGTATTGGCGCAGATTTTCAGAGTCTTTTGGCTTTAATGGTCCAGTTGCTTTGCTTTTGTTTTCCACATCAAAGGCCATTTGAGTGCGAATTCTGTGCATGCGGGCCGAAACCGAAGTCAATTCCTGCCTTTCGAAGTACATCTTCTGGTCCAGTTCTTTGAGGGCGGACTTGGCTCTGAGCGCCATTTGTTTTGATGTTTCAAGTGATTCAAGCGCAGCCAAATTGGTTTCGTATACTGCCGAGAAAAAGTCTTTGAGCAACTCCCTGTCGAATCTATCCTTGCCGGCAAGAACGCATTTGCCAGTGGCGTCAACTATTAATGGTAATGAAGATGCAGGTGGAATCCTGTCGCGCAAGACCTTTTGATCGCGAATGGCGAAACATTGACTGATTGCCAGTTGTCCGGGTCCGTCGGGGTTGGTTTGATTGAGCAGAGCGTATTCTCTGGAGCCCGTATCGACCGCCAGGCAACTGTTGGCTTTTGCGGTTACAGGATCGACGGAAGCGCTTTTAATCGCTTGAGCAAAAGATTGGTTCATCATCTGAGAAAAATCGCCGGGCTCGACAAGTGGACCCATTTGTTTCAGCCAGTCGTACAGGGCATGCGCCAGCGCATCGCCCGGTGTGAGTCCACCGGTGATCGCCTCGATAGGCGGTGCCAGGCTGCCTTTACCGGGAACTTCCGTGCCCACTACCTGTTGCCATTCGCCGTTTGAATCCCAATTACGAAAATTCAATATGTCCGAAACTCTGTCAAACTGATTTGGTTTTCCTTGTGGAAAATTGACGACGAATACAGACGGCTTAGGATAAACCGGCTCACCGCCAACGGCTGCACAAGCTGTTTTAACGATCTTTTCTTTTTGTCCTTTTTCTTTGCTTCTTTCGTAACTCGCATCCAGTCGCACTGCCCATGGTGCGCAACCGTGACTGCCGGCCCTGAACCATGAAGGATCGATAATGCGCGTGGAATGAGGATGGGAGAGAAACGTTACCGTTTGACCGTCCGGCATCGGCACAGGTATTCCCGGCCGGTACATACCGTCTTTGACAAATTCTTTGCCCGCATCTTCTTGCGGTGCGAAAGTTTGACTGCTCAATCTGCCCGGTTCTATGGATCCCAGTGTGATGCGAACATCAACCAGATTCGGGCCTCTGCCCCTAACATCATCGGAAAGCAGGCGCGAAACTTCTTGCAAAATGGAATCGTTGCGTCCTCGATTGTCATTTTCTTCGGACTCGCTGTCAGTGTCTGTAAGCTGTCGAGCCACACTCTCGGGCGGTTCGGCAATGCCTGGATCCTGTGCCGGCACTTGCTCTAAGGCGGTGAACATGCGCCGAGTCAGCTCTGCTTCCAGCTGTTTTGCGATTTTGAAATCGCGGAGGCTGAGATCAATCAACGCCTGATTTTGTAGTCGCCTGGCTATCAATGCGTCCACCCGGAGGGTCGCGTACAGAGTGTTGAGACCGATTACGCGAGGGTGCTTTTTCTTTTCGGCATAGGAAATCTCTTGCGCAGGCGCCGAATCAATCAAACCCACTCTGCCTAAACTGGGGTGGGTGGCTGTGATCTCGCTAAGTGATCGGGCCGCCAGGTATGCAGCACGATCGACTGAATTTGAATCTTTGTGCTGCTGATTGAGCGCGCAAACAGCCAGCACATAAAGCGCTACGACCAGGCTGCCGCCGAACGTAGCTGCGATAAGCAAAGTCGTGTGCTGCAAATCCTTGCGCACGACCTTTGCTTTCGTGTCCGGTTTAGTTAGCTCAGCCGTCATACTTTCCTTCTTCCCCATTTGATAACATGCACACTAGGTGCAATAAAAGATGAGAGCCTGGTCGGACTTTGCTGATAAAAATGGTCACTCAGCTACGCAATATAAATTCAATGCCTGTCGAAGCTCAAAAGGTTTGGTCTAGAACCAATTGCCGGAAATGTGCGGCCGGCGTATTTGCGTTTTTCACAGTTGTTTCCAGTCAGATATATTCTCAGTCTCTGGCTGAACAGGGGCAGAAAAAAACAGCCTCTTCCCTTTCTCTCGATTTGAAAATAATCGATGAGCTTACGGAAGCGCGCAGTTTTTACAAAGCGCGAAAGATCCTGGAACCTTTGCTGGAAACCCATCCTAAGGATCCGCAGGTGCATAAATGTGCCGGGCGTCTCTTTGCCAGAATGGGTTTATTGCCGCGTGCAATTGATGAATTTGAAAGCGTCATTGCGCTGGAGCCGGCAAATGTTTCCACTTATATCGAACTGTCCAGAGCCTACATGGCGCGCGAAGACTCCAACCATGCGATGATTTACGCACGCGAGGCGCTGAAATATAATCCCAAATCCGCTGAAGCTCGCCTTTTATTAGTGCGGATTCTCATGGCGAAGAGCCTGCTTTTGGAAGCGGAGCAGGAATTGCAAAGACTGCTGCACGGAGACCCGAATGACGCTCAGGTGCATTTTATGGCCGCCAATATTTACCGGGAAAGAGGACAGGGCGCGCTTGCTCTCGGGCATGTCGAGAAGGCGATTCAGTTGAATCCGGAAAAGCACGATTGGCTCCTGGAGAAGAGCGATATTTGTATACTTCTCAATCGATATGACGAAGCTAAATCTTCTTTGGAAAAACTTCTCAAGTACGAACCGGACTCTGTCGAAGGGCTCAACAGGCTGGCGCGCGTCAAGGAAAATTCTTTGAGGGACTACGACGGTGCCATGGAATGCTACAGGCGCGTTATCGAAATCGATCCCGATTCCGTTACCGCGCTGGCTGGAATCGAGCGATTGAAAGCGAAGAAAAACGATCTGGCTGGCTTGTGGAAACACCAGTTGCGCAGCAGTTTATCGAAGCTGATGAGTAAGCCCAAGAATTAGACGGGCAGTGTAGGGGCGATGCCATGCATCGCCCCGTACACAATCGTTGCGCAGAACGTCAGACTATGTGCTGCGTGTGAGTACTCTCTTTGGACCGTGGATCGGATCTTCAATAACGATCGTTTGATCGCGCTGAGGTCCGACACTGACGATAGCAATGGAGACATCGAGTTCGTCAGCCAGGAAGTCGAGATATTTGCGCGCTTCTACAGGCAGATCTTTGTAGCTGCGACAATCGCTGGTGGATTTCTTCCAGCCTTTGAAAGTTTCGTAAATCGGCTCCATATTTTTGAAAGAGCTGCCGATTGATGGAAGTTCGTCGAATGTTTCGCCTGTGACTTTGTCTCTGTAGGCGTTGCAAACCTTGATTTCATCAAATTCGTCAAGAACGTCCAGCTTGGTTATTGCCAGACAATCGAGCCCGTTGATTCTCACTGAATAGCGCCCGAGCACTGCGTCGAACCAACCGCAACGGCGCGGGCGACCGGTCGTGACGCCGACTTCCGCCCATGCTTTGCCGATTTGTCTGAGCATATCGCCGACTTCACCGTCTTGTTCGGTCGGGAAAGGACCTTCGCCAACGCGGGTCATATAGGCTTTGGAGACGCCTATAACTCTGTCGATGATAGTCGGTCCGATGCCGGCGCCGATGCAGGCGCCGCCTGCTGTCGGGCTGGAGCTGGTCACATAAGGATAGCTGCCGTGATCGAGATCGAGCAGTGTTCCTTGCGCGCCTTCAAACAAGATGTTTTTCTTCTGTCCAACCGAGTTGAAAATCACAGCGGCAGTGTCGGAAACATACTTGGCCATGCGTCTGCCGTAATCTGCGTATTGCTTGAATACATCTTCAACTTTAAGCGGCGGTAAATTGTACAAGCGCTCCAAAATAACGTTTTTTCTCGGAATCATCCATTCCAGTTTTGACCTGAGAACCTTCTCGTCAAGCAAGTCTTCGACGCGTATACCGGAGCGAGCGCACTTGTCTGCGTAGGTTGGTCCGATACCACGCTTGGTGGTGCCGATTTTCTGATCGCCGCGCGAATCTTCTTCGGCCGCATCGATCATCAAGTGATACGGCATGGTCACATGCGCTGTGGTAGAGACTCTCAGATTGTCTGTATTGATATCGCCGCGTGCTGCCAGTGCATCGATTTCCGCAAGAAAACGCTCAGGATCGATGACCATTCCAGGTCCCAGAATGCAGGTCTTCTGATAAAGGACACCGGATGGAATCAAGTGAAACTTGTATGTTTCGCCGTCTACAACTACCGTGTGCCCGGCATTGCAACCGCCCTGATAGCGGACCACCACATCGGCGTTCTTAGCGAGAAGGTCGGTAACTTTAGCCTTACCTTCATCTCCGAACTGGGCACCTACAACTACAACGTTAGCCAAGGGTCTCGCCTCTCAAAATAATGTGAAAACACGACGAATAGCGCCCCTCGAAGGGGCTTTAGTCACTGCGGGAGGGCCCTTAACGCTTCACATGGGCAGCCGCTTTTTGACCTCAGATAGTCTAAGACACTCGCCAAGAGCTGTCAAACTCTTGATTGCGCATGCGAAGTTAAGTATTTCTTCGGTGCCAACTCCAGGCTGGAAAGGTCACTGTGGCCACATCCTAGTACACTTTCATAGAGCTTGGTTTCCTGTTTTTGTTTATCCGATTTTTGGGAAATGCCCACAGATTCGCCTCAGACAAGCATATTCGATAGACATCTTGCTGCCCGGCAGAAGCTGGCGGTAGACCTCTTGGCCGGCGCCATTGCTAAAGGTAGATTGGCAAATGCTTATCTTTTGACGGGCCGGATCGTAGACGACAAATGGCAGCTGGCTAAACAAATGGCGGCTTTCTTCAATTGCGAGCGTACCCGTGAATACTGGCAGGGTTCTCAAACGCAGCAAGAAGCTCCACAAAATCTGCTCGGATTGCCTTTAAGTGATGATGTTTTTCAGCAAGCAAAGCAGGCTTTCAGTGCGTCCCGCATGCCTGCCGACCGTTCGTGCCTCTCTAAAGCATTGTCCGGTGACCCGGTCAATATGTGCCGCGATTGCCGCTGGATTCAAGAAGACGCGCACCCTGAGTGTCTCTACAAGTTAGGTCCGGCAGCAAGCACTGCATCACGAAAAATTTCAGTCGAAAGTGCACGGGCGATGACTGAAACTCTTGCTCGCACGAGTTCTGCATTTCGCATTGTCATTGTCGAAGATGCCGCCCAGGACGTTTTTCACCGACCCTCCGCCAATGCGCTTTTGAAGACGCTCGAAGAACCGCCCGCGCATACGATGTTTTTCTTGTTTGCAGAAAATGCAGAGGCGGTGCTACCAACTGTGGTGAGTCGCAGTCAGATAGTGCCTGTTCCTCAAATTCCTTTTTCTGATGGTGCGCCGCCTGAGCTGCCGTCTTTGTCCTTTCATAAGGCAATCAAAGACAGTGGTTCCAAACGCCCGCGCGCATATTTGTCTGCGCTCGATTTTTCGCAGGCAGTTTTGAAAGCGGCAGAGTCGCTTGTTGATGACGATGAAAATGTCAGAGTGGCCATCGCCAGAGTCGTTGATTTTGTGCTGAAGCAAGAGTATGAGCGCCTGAAGCTGCGCGCATTTGAGTCATTGAATGAGAGCAAATATCTGGCCGATCTCCTGGAATTGGGTGAAGAAACCAAAGCGAGAGTCGATCATTATGTCAATACAAAGGCAGCGCTGGAGAGCTTCTCCATTGCTTGGGCTAGGCTGGCTCTGAACGCCCAGGTACTAGATTGATTGTTTTGGCAGGGGCGACACATGGCTTCGCCCGGTGGAAATCAGAGCGGGTGATATTTGGCATCGCCCCTGCAGATCAGGACTTCTTATGATTGCCTGATTCTTTTTCGAGCTTTGCCAATTCTGTGTAGAGTTCTCTTTCCCGGTCGGAGATCTCAGTCGGAATCATGATCTTGGTGCGCACAAGAATGTCGCCGCGAGCGGTATCTTTCAGTTTTGGCAGCCCGCGCCCGCGCAGTCTGAGCATGCGACCACTTTGAGTTCCTGCCGGGATGCGGATTTTGACCGGGCCTTCCAGCGTGGGGACAGATGTTTCCGTGCCCACCACTGCCTGCGCAGGTGTGATGTTGACATTGCAGACCAGGTTGTCGCCTTCCATGGTGAACTCGTCATGCGGTTTGATTTTCACTTTTAGATAGAGATCGCCTGCAGTAGGGCTGACCGGTGATTTGGCGCCTTCGCCCGGCACGCGAATTTTGGAGCCCTGGCGGACGCCTGCCGGAATCTTTACTTCAAGGGTCTTGGTTTTCACTTGCGGACCACTGATTTGCAGCGTGCGGACCGTTCCTTTTGCCACTTCCTCCAGGGTAAGCTCAATTTCCGCTTCCTGGTCCAGCGGGCTGCGGCCTGTCTGTCCAGGTCCGCCCGGGCGCTGCTGCTGCCTGCCTGGACCGCCCGGTTGGGGGCGTTGACCGCCTTCTTGGCCGAAGGCCTGCCCGAAAATTGCTTCGAAGAAGTCCGAAAAGGGTGACCCTTTGCCGGCCAGACCGCCAAAATCAAAATCAAAATTGCTGAAATCGGGCGGTGGACGGAATTGCTCGCCTTGTTTCCAGTTGGAGCCGAGCTGGTCGTAACGCTTTCTTTTCTCAGGGTCTTTTAGAACTTCATAAGCTTCGGCAATCTCTTTGAATTTTTCTTCCGAAGCCTTATTTCCCGCATTGGTATCCGGGTGGAATTGCCGAGCCAGCTTTCTGTAGGAAGCCTTGATTTCCTTGTCTGTGGCGCTGCGCGGCACATTGAGAATCTGGTAGTAATCCTTGTACTTGACCAAGTTGTTTAAATCCCCGATTTTTTGCGTTTGCTGAACGCCATTTTAGGTCTTTTCGGCACTTCAGATCCCTGCCGAATCCCTACCATCATCTTAATGAATTTTACGAGATCCGTCGTATATCGGCAGTTGTAAGGCTCTGCCAATGTACGGGGCTCTTCCTTTTGATACGATACCAAATTCATGACGCTAAGCCTTGAGGCGATGGGAGCTTCTCAAATGGTCAAACAACTTCTGCTGAAAGCGATTGCTGGCGAAAGGCTGGATTTTGCCGAGGGCGTAGAACTCTTTAACGAAGCTTCGCTCACGGACCTCGGCTATGCGGCCAATGAAGTGAGAAGGCGCTTTCATCCTGATTACCAGCCGATTACCTATGTCATCGATCGCAACGTCAACTACACCAATGTCTGCGACGCCTATTGCACTTTCTGCGCTTTCTATGCGCCTCCGGGCTCAGAGAAAGGCTATGTTTTGCCGTACGAAACCATCAAAGAGAAAGTAACCGAGCTGATTGAATTAGGCGGAACGCAGCTGTTATTGCAGGGTGGACACAATCCCGAGTTGGGCATCGAATACTACGAAGAGCTTCTCAGCCGCTTAAGAGCCGACTTTCCGACGTTGACACTGCATGCCCTGTCGCCTTCCGAGATCGACCATATTACAAGGACCAGCAGTCTCAGCCTGGAAGACACCTTAGAAAGGCTGGTTGCCGCCGGGCTGACGTCCATACCGGGGGGCGGCGCCGAGGTGCTTACCGAGCGCGTCAAGAAGATCATCAGTCCATTGAAAATTCCGGCCAGCCGCTGGTTGGAGGTAATGGAGACAGCGCACAAGATGGGTATTCGCACGACATCGACCATGATGTACGGCTCGGTCGACACTATTGAAGATCGCATCGAACACTTGATCAAACTGCGTGAATTGCAGGACAGGGCGGAAGGATTTACCGCTTTCATTCCCTGGAGCTTCCAGCCGGGTGGAACGCCGCTGGGCAAAAAGGTGAAAAACTTGACCACCGCGACTGAATATTTGCGCATGGTCGCCGTGGCGCGATTGATGCTCGACAATATCTGCAATATCCAGTCTTCATGGGTTACTCAGGGATCTGGCTTGGGTCAGACTGCCTTCGCATTTGGTGCCAACGATTTTGGCGGCACGATGATGGAAGAAAATGTTGTCTCGGCAGCTGGTACCAGATGTGATGTCACACTCGATGAGATGATCCGCTGTATTCATTCGGCCGGATTTGACGCGGCACAGCGAGATACGCAATACAACATTCTCAAAGTTCACCCACGCCTGAGCGCTCGCGTGCACGACGCTCAGTCATTGGCCGGCGCCGCCGTTTAGTGATTAGGCATCGGTCGCAAAGCTGAGTAATACCATATTCGGTGCGCAGCCCGGCCGCCTTTCAGCGGGCTGGAGAATTGCCGCACTAACGTCCCGGATTGTCCGGCGCAGGCGGGGGGACTGACGCGAGTTGAACATGTCCGTCTTTGTTATAGGCGGCACGCACTTCACGCACACTTCACATAGCTCTTATTTTTCAAGTCTCTGCTATACAAGTAATAGCAGTTTAATGGTCCGTAATCGAGGGCATATTTTAGAAAGTGGGGACTCGTGAAGATGGCGTGCGCGAGGATAAAACAGTGAGAGCTTTCAAGAGAAGAGGGCAGTCGATAGTTGAATTGTGCGTGGGGCTCATGGTTCTTGTCCCGATCGTGCTTCTGGTTTTCGACCTTGCCGTCATTGTGATGGCAGTGCAGGTCAATGACTCAACTTGCCGCGAAGCTGCCCGCGTTGCAGCCTCCGGCAATCTTGGCGATCTCGGTCCCCCGAAGAGCTTGCCTCTTAATGGCTCTGACATCTACAAACGTGCCGATGCGGTTGTGAAAAGAGCCAATACGCAGTCGGCAGGCATATTGTCCAATTTCCAGTTGCTGTCGGTGACAACCAATCCTCCGGAAGCTTCGATTGCGGCAACCATCACAAGTTTGGGTACCACGGGCGGTCCGGTCACGGGCACAGTGACAGTGGTGACGACTGTGGAAGTGCGACCATTTCTTGTCAAATACGCCTACAGCGGCGGAGCGCCACTTGTATTCCAGTCGGGACAAAGCTTTCCGTTTACTTATGTCGTGCCGAACAGCTCTGTTCTTGGACCATAGCAGGCAGGCTTAAACTGCTTTTCCAAAGTTCAAACAAAAACAGGCGCCTTGATTGGCGCCCGTTTTAGCACTTGATTGACTGGCCGGTTTATCGGCTGGCCGCTTAAGCAGCCAGGTATTTGCCGAGTGTTTGCAGCGAGTTTAAGTCCAGCTTGACTCCAGGACCCATTGTCGAGCTCAGGTAAACAGCTTTGATGTAGGTGCCTTTTACCGAAGCCGGCTTGACCTTATTGATTGTGTCGACAACGGCTGCCAGGTTCTTCAAGAGCTTGGTCTCGTCGAATGACAGTTTGCCGATAGCCATTTGTACAAGACCGCCGTCCTTTTCAGCGCGGAAGGAAACCTTTCCGGCTTTCAACTCTTTGATGGTTTTGGCGATGTCGAAGGTGACTGTGCCGTCTTTAGGGTTGGGCATCAAGCCGCGCGGTCCGAGGATTTTACCCATCTTGGAGAGCATGAGCATGGCATCGGGAGTGGCAACGAGCTTATCGAATTCCATGAATCCCTCGCCGATTTTGGCGACCAGGTCATCGGCTCCGACTACATCGGCACCAGCCTCGGTCGCCTCGGTCAGCTTTTCGCCTTTGGCTACGACAGCGACTCTGACGTCTTTGCCTGTGCCGCCGGGCAGATTGACTGTGGAGCGAATTTGCTGGTCATTCATTTTGGGGTTGATGCCCAGTCTGAAATGCACTTCGACCGTGGGATCGAATTTGACGGTTTTTTCGTCCTTCAGAACTTTGAAGGCTTCTTCAGCAGTCAAAGGATTTGGATATTTCTCTTTGATTGCTTTCAAGTTCTTTTGGCGCTTGGTGAGCTTAGCCATGATCCGATTTCCTTGTTTTTTTACTTCTTACTCTTGGACTGTGATGCCCATGTTGCGGGCGGTGCCTCTGATCATTTGCTCGGCGGCTTCAATGGTTGTGGCATTGAGGTCGGGCATTTTGATCTTGGCGATTTCAGTGATCTTGTCTTTGCTGACCGAACCGACTTTGGTCTTGTTCGGGTGCGAAGAGCCCTTCTCGACCGAAGCGGCTTTCTTGAGCAGCTCGGAAGCGGGGGGTGTCTTCAAAACGAAGTCGAATGAGCGATCTTCGAAAACGGTGATTTCTACCGGAACGATCGTCCCTGCTTTGTCCTGCGTCTTAGCGTTGTATTCCTTGCAGAACTGCATGATGTTGACGCCGTGCTGACCCAGAGCGGGACCAATAGGCGGTGCGGGGTTTGCTTTGCCCGCCTGAATTTGCAATTTGATTTTGCCAACAACCTTTTTCACAGCCTAAGATCCTATATATGTTTTTTGTATGTCGAGAACTACTGATTTTATGGCACTTTCGGTGCACTTAGCATCACATTTAGACTTTTATAACTTGATTGAACTCCAGTTCTACTGGGGTTGCGCGACCGAAGATGATGACTGACGCCTTGATTCGCTCGCGTTCGAGGTTGACTTCCGTTACCTCGCCTGTAAAGTCTGCGAACGGCCCGCCCGTAATACGAACGTAATCGCCCACCTTGACATCGATGACGGCTGGCTTCTTGCCTTTGACACCGGTGACGGCCATTTGCCGTCTCAAAATCTTTCTGATCTCTCCGTCCTGCACAGGAATCGGTTTTTTGCCTGCGCCGACGTACTTGGTCACGCCGGGCGCTTCTCTGACAACCCGCCAGGAATCGTCGTCGAGGATCATCTCGACAAAGACATAACCCGGGTATTCGCGCTCTTTCTTCTCAACTCGCTTGCCGTCTTTGACTTTGGTGACCATTTTTTCCGGAACAATGACGCCGAAGATTCTATCCTGCGCATTCATAGTCAGGATGCGTTTCTCGATGTGCTCCTTCACTTTATTTTCGTGCCCGGATGCAGTTTGCACGGCATACCATCGCCTTTGTCCGTCACTATTGATGAAAGCCATTGTCCCTTACGTTCCTTTTATTTAAGTCCCAAGCCAGTCTTGTCTATTTACTCAAGGTTCTACTCAAGATTCTAATGATGCAATCCGACTCCGCCGCCGTGCAATCTCGCCCAGTGCTCGAGCGGTCCGAAAACGGCGTGCGCTAGAAACCAGTCAAAGCCAAGTACTAATAACGTGATCAATGCCACCAGGAAAAGCACACTCCAGGTTTCTTGCAAAACCTGACTTCTGCCTGGCCAGGTAATCTTGGTGAATTCGACAACAACGTCTTTCAAAAATTGGCGGATGTCTTTGAGCGACTCGCCAAGCTCTATTTCCGTATCGTCGATCGCGGCTTTGGGTTTTGGTTTGCCGTCTTTGCCCTTGGATTTATCGCTTTTGCCTTTCTGGGGCGCGTCGTCCTTCTTTTTTTTAGGCGCTTCATCCTTTGCTTTTGCATCGGCTGCGTTTTGCCCTGATGATTCTTGCGAGTCATCGCCCTCCGTCAACTTGGTTGACGGGGTTGCGCCCTTATTTTTTTTCTCTGTAGACATCAATATGTTTGGACATCCGAAGTTGCTGTCGACTCGCCTGAAAAATTCGCGCCTCCAAGGAATCGAACCCTGACCGATGGTTTTGGAGACCACTGTTCTACCGTTGAACTAGAGGCGCATCTGCTTTGACCCGACCAGGCGTGGTCTTGAGCAAAGCTTTCAAAAGGTCGGACACACCTGGTGCCATGGATAACACAGACCGTAAGAGGTCTTATGTAATCTTGTGACGCCTTTGACTCGATCTTGAGCCAAGCGCCCGACCGCCTTCGATTAGCGCTTGGTTTCTTTGTGCTCGAGATGCGTGCGGCACCACTTGCAATACTTGTTGATACTGAGTCTGTCCGGATCGTTCTTCTTGTTCTTCATCGACGTATAGTTGCGGCGTTTGCAAGTGCCACAAGCTAGCGTGATGATGATCCGGTCGTCCTTCTTGGCCACGGCTTTCTATCCCCTTTTTACTGGTTCTGCTCCCAACCCGCTAATGACAGCGTATGCCTGCATTGTCGATTGGTAATTGCTGGTTCAGCCGAAACTGAATCTTGTCTTTAGTGTTGCCGGTCTGTGCCTGAGAACGGAAGATTTGAAATTGAACGCTCAAAGTCGACTCTGAGCTGGAATTTCGGAAAAAACCACACAGACCAAAAAGGCCTCCTGGGAGGCGTCAATGCAAAGTATATCTAACTAGGTAAAAACCTGTCAACAAGACTAGAATTGAGGCTTGTTACAAGTAATTACCCGCCCCAATCCAAACCTGTCATTGCGTACGTTATCGGGCATTTATCAACTGTTATTTAGCGGAAGTTAATACTGTCTCGGTGAGAAATTTCTCGATTTACTCCAGCTTTTTCAAAACGAGTTCGATGCGAGGCGCTCTGGCAGCGGGTTTTAGCTTGTTCGTTCTGATTGCTGCCACTGGTTGTGGAGGCACAGCGGCCAGTTACGAGCCCGACACATTCCGCATCAATTTGCAGGCCGAGCCCCCCAGTCTTGATTGGCAAACGTCAACCGACTCCACTTCATTCGATGTCGTATCCAACATCATGACTGGCCTCACTCAGTACGACAATGACATGAAGTGCGAACCGGGCTGTGCTGAAAGCTGGGAAGTACTGGAAGGCGGCAAGCATTTTGTTTTTCATTTGAGAAAGAACGCCGTGTGGACGGACGGCAAGCCCGTCACCGCGCACGATTTCGAATATGCCTGGAAACGCCTTTTAAATCCGGCCACGGCGGCGTCCTACGGCTTTTTTCTATATGACATCGAGAACGCTTTCGAATACAACTCAGGCAAGATCAAAGACCCCAATCTGGTTGGAATTAAAGCACTTGACGACTGGACGTTTTCCGTCAAACTCAAACGCCCGGCGGCATATTTCATCTACCTGACGGCGTTTTGCCCGACTTGCCCGCTTAGAAAAGACATCGTAGATAAGTTCGCAGACCGCTGGACGGAGCCAGAGAACATAGTCACCAACGGACCTTTCGCCATAGCTTTGTGGAAGCATGAATACAAAATTGAGTTGAACGGAAATGAATTTGATTTAGATAAAATACCATTATCTGAATTGCCGAAATATGCACAATTTTATTGCGGAAGGCTTTCAAATGAAAGAAGGCGGATCATATTAAAAGATGATGGTCTTTATTATC
>JBGAVL010000259.1:0-9217 GCA_044228145.1 Obscuribacteraceae bacterium (SeqCode) | reverse complement strand
CCCATGCCACCGCATTGATTTGAACAAGCCAATGTATGGCAAGCGATGCATGTCCGTGTAACGCATGACCGGGCGACGCATGGCCGGGCGACGCATGGCGTCGCCCCTACAAACTGCATAAAAGCAAAATGGGCAAGTCAAGTGACTTGCCCATTCAATTAATAGCTCAGCAGAGATTTAGTATCTGCGTCCGCCGCCGCCTCCGCCGCCTTTCGGCTTCGGTTGAGCGATGCTAACGGCGATTTGACGGCCTTCGCAATCTCTTCCGTTGAGTCCTTTGATGGCTGCTTCGGCTTCTGCCTGGCTGCCCATTTCAACAAATGCGAATCCCCGTTTTCTACCGGTTTCGCGGTCGGTCGGTATGGAGCAGGACACGACGGTGCCAAATTCACCGAACATGGATTCGAGTTCTGCTTCTGAGAGTTTGAACGAGAGGTTACCTACGAAAAGTTTATTATTCATGCGAAATACCGGAAAAAAATTGTGAACTAGAAGCGTCATTATCGCACGCCTACGACCATCTTCGACGTTTTTCCCCTTTGATACCGCTGTCTCGTTAAGCAAGCCACTAATCCGAAAAGGTGGGCCTGGGTGCAATCCCATAGTGGGCGGTACTTCCAGGAAGCCAAGCGGGAGCAAAACTTCGGTTAAAATTCGTTTTCAGTTTGCAGGCCAACAAACTGGAAAAAGGCTCGCAACCGGGTGCAGGCTTGATGAACCCTTCCAGGCGTGAGCGGGTTTGTGAGCAAACTGTTAGACTTTGCCTTTATTCGGTTTTGGGTGGAAATCATGGTTAGAAATAAAAACTTCTGTGTGACAACGGCTGCCACCCTGGCAATCTTAGTAATGGTGGGTGCCAGCAGCTCTTTGCAGGCTGCATCAATAAATCCCAAAGCGCGATCGAAGTCCGAATCGCAGTCAGGGATTAAGCCAGAGTCTAAATCCGAGTCTAAGTCCGAGACAAAGTCCGAATCTAAGTCCGATTCGAAAGGCACTTCTGCGTCCGGACCTAGAAGCTTCAGCGCGAATATTGATAAGTCCGTTTCACCTGCGAGAGATTTTTACCACTACGCTAATGGCACCTGGCTCAAAAATACCCCCATACCTAATGAATACGATAAGTGGGGCATGCTCAATGTCATCAATGACAAGAATTTGACGCTCGTCCGCAACCTATTAGAGGATGCAGCCAAGAAGACATCGAAGCCTGGGACTATCGAGCAGAAGGTCGGGGACTTCTACAAAGTCGGAATGGACACGAAAAAGCTGGAGGAGGATGACGTCAAGCCCCTCGCTGATGAATTCAAGCGCATCGATAACATGAAGACCCTGGATGACTTGCGCTCCGAACTTGCACGTTTGCACAGCTTTGGCGTCAATTCATTGTTTTCATTCAGTTCCGGCCAGGATTTTAAAGACGCCACCAAAGTTATTGGGCAAGCCGGGCAAAGTGGTTTGGGTTTGCCGGAAAAAGACTATTACTTCAATCAAGCAGATCGATTTAAGAAAATTCGTACTGAGTACGTCAATCACGTAGCGCGCATGCTTGGTCTTCTGGGAATCGAGGCAGCGGATGCAAAAACAAGGGCGCAAAAGATCATGGAGATCGAAACGCAATTGGCGGATGCCTCGATGCCGAATATCGACCTGCGCGATCCGGAGAAGATTTATCACAAGATGAATCTCAAAGAATTGACGGAAATGACGCCAAGATTTTCCTGGTCTTTGTATTTTTCCGAGATCGGATATCCGGGCATCAACGAAGTCAATGTTGGACAGCCTGATTTCTTAAAGAAGTTGGATCATCAAATTGCGGCCGTTTCTATGGAGCATTGGAAGGACTATTTGCGTTGGCACTTGATCGACGCTGCTGCTCCTTATCTGTCTGCTCGCTTTGTCGATGCGGATTTTGATTTCCATGGAAAAGTCCTGACGGGAAAGAAAGAAAATCTTCCCCGTTGGAAGCGCATAGTCAATTCGACCAATCATGCAATCGGCGAAGCAGTCGGACAACAGTATGTGAAAACCGCTTTCACGCCGGATGCAAAAGCAAAAGCTTTGAAGTTGGTGACAAAACTCAGAGAAGTGCTGAGAGAAGATCTCGCTGTTTTAGACTGGATGGATGACACCACACGCAAAAATGCAATCGCAAAGCTTGATTCTTTTGTTGCGAAAATTGGATATCCGGACAAGTGGCGCGATTACAGCGGATTGAAGATCAATCGCGAGTCATATGTGTGGAATGTCATTCGCGCGGAGCAATTCGAATTCAATCGCAATCTCGCCAAGATAGGCAAACCTGTCGATCGCACCGAATGGCTGATGACTCCGCAGACAGTAAATGCTTATTACTGGAGCGAAATGAATGAAATTGTCTTTCCAGCGGGAATCCTTCAGCCCACTATTTTCGATCCGAAAGCTGACGATGCCACCAATTTAGGTGCCATGGGTATGGTTATCGGTCATGAAATGACGCATGGATTCGACGATTCAGGAAGCAAATTCGACGCGCAGGGCAACATGAAAAACTGGTGGTCAGCCGACGTCGAAAAACGCTTCAAAGAGCGCATTGCATTGATTGAAAATCAATACGATGGCTACACCGTAGACGGTGACACGCATTTGAAGGGAAAACTGGTTGCTGGAGAAGCAGCAGCGGATCTTGGTGGTTTGACAATTGCTTATAAAGCGCTTGAAAAAATCCTTGGAGACAAGCCGCGTACTCCAGATGCCGAAGGGTTTACTCCGGAGCAGAGATTCTTCCTTTCGTTTGCGCAAGCTTGGGCAACCAATGTGCGACCGGAGAAAGAGCACATGATGGCCGCAACAGATCCTCATCCGATTCCGAAGTATCGGGTCAATGGAACGCTCGCCAATATGGATGCTTTTGAAAAGGCGTTTGACATTAAGGGCGACAATACGATGATGCTTCCGAAAAATAAGCGTTGTTACCTCTGGTAAGCGCGCACTTTTCGCATTGAGAATACATATATATGATTGTCGCCTGTCCTCTTAGGTGCCTCCGTCTTTGGAATTAGCAATTTAAATCCATGATGTCAAGCGATTTTGGCTTGGAACTTTATCTTGTCACTGCGTGTCAGTAGTTTCAGTTGAGATGCGATGAGATGAGATCAAAGCGGCGTTGAGGATGACGTTGCATCCGAAAAGCGAAGCAAGGAGGTCCAATGAGAGTAATAGTAAAAGATCAAGCAATTCATTCAATGAGTGTTGAGCGGTCATCTTCTCATTTGTTGGACTTGCTGAAAAATTTGTTTGCCGAGCTTTTTTCCTTTAGCGAGGCTTCGCAAAATAAAGCACTCGACTTGCTGCAGGACTCAAAAGGTTTTGACCCATTGAAAAACCCGCAAAGTTTGGTTGTTCCAAGAAGTGTTCTGAAGGATCGCATTACTGACAAACGCTTGCCTGTAAGAAAAGCCGCTTAGGTTTTCAGTCTTCTTTTAAATGAGCCGGGCTCTTTCAGCCCGGCTTTTTGGTGAGCGGCTGGATTCTGGGCAGTAGATGTCAGTTTGAATTGGTTTAGCTGGCGTGGCTTACGGCTCTTTCGCCCAAACTCCTCTGCTACCTGGCGTTTGGCGGATTCCACCCGATTTCGCCGGCTGATAATACTCCCTGGTGTCTCCAGGCTGCTAAGCTTGAAGAGTAGGCGTCGCCTACTATGGATGCTTGTGCCGTGTGTCTAAATGAGTACTGAAAGCGATCCCAATGCGGTTCTTCAAGAATTGGAGAACGCGAAACAGGTATATAGCGGTGGGAATTATGCGGCCGCCGAACCATTGTTGCGCGAGGTTTTCGAAAAAATTGCGCACTTGCCGCTTGAAATGGCGTATTGCGCGCAAGGGCTGTCTGAAATCTATACCGCCTGGGGCAAATTTTCAGAGGCAATCAAACTCAATCAGCGCCTGATCAATCTTACGGCGACGAATCCAGGTCAAAGTTTGGATGCAATTGGCGGGGCGCTCGAACGCATCGCAGCAATTAGTTTGAAAGTAGGAAAGCAAGAACAATCTGAGAAATTGAGTCGGCTGGCTGCCGCAGTTAAGGCAGGAAAAATCGATGTGGCAACATTGGTGACCGAGAAGGCTAAAGTCCCGATGGCGCCGCCGACCACGGAGCACACCTTTACATTCCGCGCAATCGGTGCTGATGCGCAGCCAGGTATGGGCGCGGACGGCATGCCAGCCCCAGAAGCAGCACAGGCTCCAGCTTCCGCTCCTCCAGTCGCTCAGGTTTCTCCTGCGCAGCAGGTTGCGCCGGCGCAGCAGGGTGCTCCTGCCCAGCATGTTTCTCCTGCACTTTCGACTCCTTCTGTACCAACATCACCGAATCCGATACCTCCCAAACCCGCAGCAACAAAACCGGATCCGTTGGGTACGCCGATCAAAGAAACAGCAATGTTTTCCAGACCCAATATATCGGCACTCAACAATGTGGCACCGTCTGTACCACCAGGAAGTCCGTCGCCGACGCCAAATGTCCCACCAGTTACACCCAACCCATCTGCATCTACAGGTGCTCCCCCGACTGCACCGATTGTTTCACCACCAGCGCTGAATTTACCGAACGCAGCCGACATTCCGGCTCATCAATTGGCTGATTTCGATGAAGAGGTTCCTGTTGATCCTTCTTATTTGTCTGGTTCACATGCAGCACTGCCGGTGGCACCACAAGAACAACCTCAGATACAACCACAGGGAACATCAGAAGAAGTACCGCCGGCAACAACAGAAGAATGGGGCGGAGCAGACGACTGGGGACCACTCGAATCTGGAGATGCCCCTGACACGCTTCCAGAGGCTCAGCCAACTTCCATAGAGCAGAGCGCCGGGACACCGCAGTCTCCATTTGCACAATATCCAACCCCGCAAGCTCCCGCTCCTCAATTTGCGGCACAGCAAGATCCGGCATCTCAATTTGCTGTACCCCAGCCAACAGCACCAGCACCTCAAGCGGCGCCTGCATTTTCCCCGCCTGCACAAACATTTGTAGCGCCGTCTCCTGCTCCGCCGTCGTCATTTGAGCCACCGTCATCGCCAGCTGCGCCCGTCTCCTCTTTTCCGGCTGCTTCATTGCCGGAGCCTGCGCATCACCCGGAAATGCATGATGATCTCTCCATGCAATCGCAAAGTGAATCTACTTCGTCTCAATCTGCATCCAGCATGAGAAGCATGAGATCGATGTCCTCGCGCAATATGGAGGCGCCGCCAGTCATGAGCGGTCCTGACATGGGAGGCGTCATGGGCATGTTAGCCAGTTTTTTTGTCGGCAAGAGAAGTCTTGATCAACCTGTCCAGCAACTTGAAGATCCAGGATCGAGTTCTGCGAAAGCAGCAGGTGTTTTGGTTCTGGTTGCGTTCATTGTTCTGGGCGGTATTTCTTCGCTTTATAAACTCGCGCCAAGGAAGTTGACTGCGGACCAAGCTTTTCTTGCTACGCAACACAGGTACATTTCTGCAGATTCCGCAGAGCGTTTTACGTTGCTTGATGCGGCAACCTGCGAGTTTGCAATCGGCGACTCAAAGATGAAGACGAACCTGAGATTCTACCTGGATGATTGGCGAGATGCCGTAGACATGGCGCTTGGTCGAGCTGGGCAAAAACAGTTTTTGATGTACAAAAAAGACGACGGCGTCGTAGATCAGGACGAGACGAAATTCTATTTGCATGGTGGACCTGAGATTCAGCTTGCTAACAAAGTTGAAATTCTCAATCAATACGCGACCATTCAATATACTCGCACCAAGAAGTATCCGGAGAGTGGTGACTTAAATGGTGCGGCTGATTTGAGTTATCAGAATCCGTACACAAAGAAAAGGGAGGTTCCATCCTTTCATAGGGTGCTTGTCGGCAAAGGTATTGCTGTTTCGCTCGAAGCCGACGAGGCGCGCACAAAATTCTACGGTGATTTGCTTGCAGGTGGAATGCCAAAAGACACACCAAAGGCGCATCCAGGCGAGATCCGCTGCTATGTGGTTGATTTCCTAAGTCCACGCGGCGACATTCAAGGATTTATCGTTCAACTGATTGGAAAAGATGGCAAGCCGGTAAGCAGTGCTGTGCCAAGAAAGTGCTACTTGTTCGCACTAGAAGACGGAAAGGAATATAAGCCTTCCCAGCCTCCTCAGCTTCCATTCAATGGTAACGGGGGAATGAGACCCGTTACAGTCTGGCTTTTGATGGACAAGCTCGATCCGACCTTTATGCTTGTACTGACGGCTGGACCGGCGATTGTCTTCACGGCATTGGCATTCGTTTTCCTGATTATGGCATTTGCGATACCAAAAGGATTTGGCCGATTTGTCGCATGGTTATTTGTAGTCGCTAACGCAATTCCGGCTCTTCTCTTCATTATGGTTAAGGTATTTCCGTAGATTTATGCAAAATTTACGGCCTTACTTGCTCGATCATTACCGCGGTCCCGTAGCAAACGATTTCTGTTCCAAAATCATTCCCGTTTCCTTGAAATGAATCAGAGTCGTACTTGACTCCAACAATTGCGTTGGCTCCGCGTGTTACCGCTTGTTGAACCATGGCGTCGTATGCGCCCTGTCGGCCAATTTCGCAATTGTGAATGTAGGCGTTTACCTTTCCTCCAAACATTCCCTGAATGCCGGCTTTGAAAGATTGAACCGTGCTCGGCTCGCGAACCATAACACCGCGGACGATACCACGGTACTCGCGAATTCTATAGCCTTCTACGTTATTCGTCGTTGTAACAATCATGCCACCGGCTGTGTTGGATGTGTCAACTTGTGCCTGGGCGATTGCTGGATTGCCAGTGGTTTTGACCGACTCTTCCGCGCCGATTGGCAACGCATAATTTGAACAACATATTGCCAAAAGGATAGCAAAACCGGATTTTCTCATGCCGACACCCGCTTAATCTAATGTGAGGTCGAAATTATAAGCTATTGGAAAGCATTCCAAGTGCTCGATTGGAGGAATTCGACGGCTCATGACATGCCTCCGGAATACGTTCAGCCAAACAGAATAATGGACAGTCAGACTCCACGCCATCTCTAACGCACGAAAAGCCAAGCTCTGCTAGCATTAGTAGGTTCCAGGGCGCGGCCCGCTGCCGTCTAGAAATCACATCGTCGTGGTCACGTTTACCTATGGCTTTGCCTCACCAAGTGCCTTTATATAAAGCCCTGGATGCTGTGGACAGCCAGGATTTTGAAACGGCCGAGCGCGAGGTCGTCCATTTTTTTGAAGCTCTGGAAAGTGACCCTATTGCAAGAGACTGCCGCCGCCAACACTTCGACCGTCAGGTTTTTGAAGCTGACTTCTTGAGCATTTTGACCAAGGAAGAAATCGACGCCTGGGGAATTTTGGCCGCCATAAAATTAAGCCGCGATGATCTTGAAGGCGCGCGCGCCGATTGCTATCGGATGATAGAGCTGATCGACCAGTACTATGGTTTTGATACGCCGTCCTGGGAGTCGCCGGAGGCAAGAATTCCCATCAATCCGGAATTGATGAGCCGTTATTTCCAGATTGCTTCGTTTTTGACAGTTATCTGCGAACAGCAAGATGACATGGAAATGAGTAAGCGATGGGCGAATGTGAGAAAGACGGCAGTTTCCGATATTCAGCAGCCGGAGGAAGTATGGGGGCGCTGGATATCGGAAGATGAAGCTGCGATGGCGGTGGGAATTACGATTTACGAATTTTCGGATTGGCAAATCGAAAAGCGCACTGTGGATGGGCGGGAATGGTTGGCAAACGTCTACACTTCGCTAAGCGAGCGCGTATCTCCCCATGAAATGAATTGGCTGGTCGCCATACATATTCCTACGGATGAAAATGCGGATGTGCCATCTAAAGCTACACGATGGAAGATTTGGAGCCTTCGCCTTGCCATTGCTGCGCGTTTTCATCGTGCGGAGGTGGGAGCCTATTTTGGTGAATTGCAAACGCGCGGTGAGCGTATCTTGCTTTATTACGCATCCGGCGAAGAAGAAGCAACCGAGACGCTTGGTCACATACTTGAAGACGCTGCGGAACTGAACCCGGTGCTCGAAATCAGGCACGACGAGGGCTGGAGAGAATACTCTAAATGGGGCGACAGATCGGTAATTGTGTCGTCACCGACTACGGTGCCAATGCCGGAGCCGAATGAAGATGAGCATGAAAACGACAAGTTGCTTAGAGACATCTGGGCTGCCTGCGAGTCGATACATGATGCGTCAAGTCGGCTGTACACGCTCGTCTGTGATTGCGCAAAGTTGCCTCCTCAGGGCGAGGAATTTAAGCGCTTTTGTATTGAGTATTTATTTGGTCTGAAAAACCAGTTGTCTGGAAAAAACAGAACTAATGCACTGATTGAGTTGATATGGCACCTGCCGAAGGTTGATGCCGCTGCAGCGATTCGTGCCTTTGATGAACTCTGGGTGGAACCTTACCCCGACGACGACGACACTACTCTCAATTTGGCTGCCAGCGAGTTTGCAGAAGTAGCACCATTGAAAGCTCTAGAAATTTCGAAGTATTTGAAGAGCAAAGGCTATTCAATTGTGCATACCAGCCTGGCTAAGATTGCACAGAAGTTGGCGGACAGCGATCCGAAATTAGCCATGGAAATTGCTCAAGATGCCCGCAAGGGAATTATTGAAGGAAGCGATCAGGATTTCGGCAAAGCCAGTTTTCTCATGGAATTGGCCGGCGACATCGCTGAACTTTCACCTGAATTTGCACGCGAAATGCTGATTGAGGCGGAAGCGTACATGCACGATATTGACACCGTGCATGTCAAAGACCAGGCTTATTCAAGCCTGTTGCATCTCGCGCGGAAGCATGCCCCGGACAAATTGCCTGAGTTTTGCAACAGAGCAGTTGAGAATTCAATGAAATTGGAAGAAGATGATCCGAATGATTATTGGGGATTTGGCGGGACAACCCGCGCGATTTTTTCTCAAACCCACCTGGTGCCATTCGTGGCAGAGTATGACAAGGATGCCGCGGCAAAACTTTTATCGCGGACATTCGGTTTGCTGAAAGGATTTGAAGAAGAAGCATTCGATCGTATTTTGCATCTCTCCAATATCGCTGAAGCTGCTGCCGCCGTAGATCCTTCTGCAAACCGTTGGTTGGCTGAAGAAGTATGGTCTGAGCTGACAAGAAGTATGGACGAGGTTAGCTCCAAAGATTCATACTTTCTGAACCAAAGATTTGAAAATGGTGCCAATAGTCCGATCAT
>JBGAVL010000258.1:0-9267 GCA_044228145.1 Obscuribacteraceae bacterium (SeqCode) | reverse complement strand
GCGGAACCTTCCTTTCCGATCTGGCGATCGGCACTCGAGACGAAATCTACGTCTCCAATTTCCCGTCCAACACTGGCGGAATCTTCAAAATCGATCGCACAGGTGAGTATGAAGTGCTCGTCGGTGGACCGGGACACGGCACGCAGGGGCTGCTTCTGGACTCGGACGGATTTCTGTGGTGCCTGGAGCACGCGACCGGTTCGGTTGTGAAACGCTCCCTGGATGGACGTGAAGTAGCACGGATTCAGGTTGCTGAGCCTGAAAGCTTCAATTTCGCCGATGGGTACGATGGCAACCTGTCCATGGACAGCCTGGGCAGAATTTACGTCACAGCCGGTCGGGCCGGATCCGTATTCCGCGTCAATCGTGAAGGCAGAAGCGAGACTTTTCTTGTCGGGCTGGTCAATCCTACCGGTGTGGCCTTCGGAGCCGACGGCGCTTTGTTCGTTCTGGAAGCCGGACGCTCACGTGTATTGCGCGTGGCCGCCCTGGAAAAAGGCGATCGTACCGCTTCTGCAACAGCACTGAGTTAGGATAAAGTACAAAGCGCGCCAAAAGGGTGGGCCTTGTATGCCCCTCTGTTGACTGGCCACGGCAAGTTTGGCTCAGCGGCTGGTGCCGACCAGGCCTTTGCCGGATTGTCCGTGTGTAGCCTGTTGAGTCTTCTCGACCTTCTCTTCTTTGTAGAGTCTGTCGATAATCGACTTATAGTTATTGGCTACGACATTGCGTTTGATCTTTAGAGTGGCGGTAAGCTCGCCTGCTTCCACTGAAAGATCGTTGGCCAGAACGTGGAAATTGCTTACTCTTTCAAATTCGGCAAGCGACTTCGAGCGTGCTTCGATTTCTTTTTTCAGCATGTTAATCACTTCCGGTTTTTCGACCAGCTCGGCAAAGCTGTTGAAATTCCAGCCTTCATCGGAGGCGTGCTGAGTCATAGCCTGCTCGTCGAGCACAATAAGCGCGACAAGCTGTTTGCGCTTGTCGCCAAAAATCACAGCCTGATTGACGAAAGGTACTGTTTTGAGAATAGCTTCGATTTTTTGCGGAGCGATATTCTTGCCGGAAGAATTGACGATGATGTCTTTCTTGCGGTCGGTTATCTTCAGATAGCCGTCACCATCCACGATACCAATATCTCCGGTGCGGAACCAGCCGTCGATGAAAGCTTCTTTGGTGGCTTCTTCCAGACCGTAATAGCCTTTGAAGATTGAGGAGCCGCGCAAGAGAATTTCGCCGTCGTCGGCAATAATCATCTCGACGCAAGGCAGAGCCGGTCCGACCGTGCCGATTTTCTTCCTCTTCATCAGGTTGACGCAGGCAGGAGCAGCTGTCTCTGTCAGTCCGTAACCTTCAATGGTGGTGATGCCGATGGCATTGAAAAACTCGATTGAATGGCTGGTCGCCGGTGCGCCACCGGAGACGATCAGGCGTAAAGATGGGCCGATTCTCTCTCTCAGTTTGCGGAATACAGTGTGCTCCGCCAGCCAGTGTTTGGCTTTCAAGCCGGCTCTCGGCGCGATGCCTTTCGCTTCCGCATCAACCATTTCGGCGCCCACGCGAAGTGCCCAATCAATTAGCTTTCTGGCATTGCCGGAAGCGCCTTCGATGCCGCTTCTCACCTTGCCGTAAATTTTGTCCAGCACGCGCGGCACAGTCAAAATCATCGTCGGCTTCACTTCAGCCATGTTTTTCGCCATGGTCTCGATGCCCTCGGCATAAGCGCAGACGCCGCCCGAGTAAATCCAGTAATACTCGCCGCAGACTCTTTCAAAGACGTGAGACATGGGCAGATATGATAGATAGACATCATTTTCATCAATTGGAATGACGCCTTTCAATTCGTCGAGCACGCTGACGATGTTTCCGTGGGTGAGCGGAACGCCTTTGGGCGTGCCGGTTGTGCCCGACGTGTAAATAATCGTCGCCATGTCTTCATAGCGGATTTTTTCCATGCGCTCGAAGACAATAGCCGGGTTCTTCTCCAACTCGCTCAATCCCAATTGTCGCAATTCTTCAAGCCCTATTACGAAGTCCGGGCTGATTGCCTGCTCGGTGAGAAACTCACTGAGTGAGCGGCCTTTATTCAATTGTGAAACAAGGACGATGGTAGCCAGGGCTTCTTGTTTGGACTCCAGAACTTTTTTGAGGAGCTGCTCGCCGTGCACAAAAACGACCTTGGCACCGGAATTGCTCAAAATGAAATCGATGTCCGACTGAGAACTGGTCGGATAAATAGGCACGGTGACGCCGCCACTGGATATGGTGGCAAGGTCGGCGGCTGCCCATAAGTGCGAAGTCTGCGACAGGATGGCTACGCGGTCACCGGCCTCGACGCCCCGTGCAGTTAATCCGGCTGCCATTTCCTTAACGAGACGGGCCAGTGCGGTCCAGGTCATGGACTTGTAGGGCGACTTGTTTTCCTTATATCGAACCGCTTCCTTGTCGGAAAGTAGCTCCGCCCTCTCAAAGAATGTCGCTGCTAGGCTCTTGTTCACGGCCAGACCTCTCATTACGGCGCCTGTGGGCGATTTTTATAACCGCGCACCTGGTGCTTGGACAAATAACTGAGACGTCTTTATTTTATCGCCAGTTCCCAATAGGTGGACTGTTTGTGAGAAATCTATACTGATCTGTGAAGCTATTGTGAACCGTCGTTAATATCTAACGATAAAGTCCTGCCTGGATTCGAAACCCGGCCAGGGCTGAAATCGCCACCATATGCAGTGCGGATGGCGCCTTTAGACTAGACAATCAGCCTTTCCGGCGAAGTTTCGGTGATCCAGGTGTTAACCCGCTCAACCAGATCGTCTATGACCGGGTCGAACATCAGGTCATGCCAGGCTTCTTTGTAGACGTGCTTCTGTTTGGAAGGAGCGGTCAATTTGTCGTAAACCGCGTCATTGACCTTATTGTTGACGATCTTCTCGTTGCCGGCAGTCAGCATCAAGACCGGGCAAGGCGCAGTTCTGACGCGGTTTTGCACGTCCTGAGAGAGCATCAAAAGCTCGAAAAGCATTTTGGCTGGCAGTTTGAACCGTCTTTCCGCATCGGCTTCGATCCATTTGCGTACGCCGATGTCTCTGGTCACCTGGTCGGCAGAGTAAGGCAATTGCAATTCGGTTTCCGGAGCGACCATTGCAGTCCACACCGAGTGGATTCTGAAAAACATATCGAAAGTCTGCGGATGTCCATCGAATCCTGGTGAAAACAAGACCAGCCCGTTCGGCTTGATTTTGCTGGCAAGCTTGAGAGCAACCAGAGCTCCCATGCTGTTTCCCATAAGATATATTGGTTTGTCGCCGACCTTTTCGCGCACATAGTTGTACGCAGTCACAGTGTCGTCCAGCCACTGGTGAAAACTTTGCACCGACTCTTTGCGTCTTTTACCGAAACCTGCATGATCAGGCGCAACGGCAAACATGCGTCTTACTTTCAGCCTGCGTCCAAGCGCTTCGAACCAGCCGCTGTGCGCGCCCAGTCCGTGAATCAAGAGCGCTGCCGCTCGGCACTCGGAGGTCGTGCCCCAAGTCCTTCCGGTAATTGGCGAGGACGAGCCTTGTCCATCGCCTCGGGCGATTTCAATGGGTGATGCAGTCGGAGTCAGATTTATATCGGTGGTCATATTGCACGTTATTATAACTTTGATGGGTCTTGCATATACCTTATATGTTTAGTTGAGAAGTTTAGATGTCGAATGTTGACGCACAAGAAAGAGCCGGCGCAGACCTAGCTACAGTCAGTGGTTTCAAAAAATGGCGCTGGCTGATTTTTGTTCTTGCAGGCGCAGCAGTAGTGGCTTTGGTGATTTTTTTCGGGAGACCTGAAAAAACCCCTTTCGAACAAGCAGTCGAGTTGATTAAATCAGGAAAATCGGCATTTGCAGTGCCGATACTTGAGAAGTTGTCGCGCGAACGCCCTGATGATCCCAATATCTATCCGTATCTCGCTCAGGGGTATTTGACCACGGAGAGACCAGCGGAAGGACGGCTGGCTTTGGACACCGCGCTGCGTCTTAGAATTGCCGGCAGGCAACTGGCTCCTGTCGTCAGCGCATACGCGAGCTACTACACGACTAAGGGGCATTTTGACGAAGCGGAAAAACTTTTCAATTCCGCATCATCGGTTATGGGAGCACACGATGGAGCCGATGAAAGGGCGCGTCTGTATCTTGCCTGGGCGGAGGATGACTTGCAAAAGATGAATCTGGAGAAGGCGGTGGCTCACTTGAAGGAGGCCAACGCGCGCGCAGAGGACGTCAGCGAGCCCTTGCGCTCTCTGATTCCGCACCGGCTCAGTGATTGCTACAGGCAACTGGCTGGACTGGCCGAAGTAAAGGAAAAGGACGAGAAGAAGGCAGCCGCTTTGCTTGAAACTGCGCTCAAAGTCTCCGACGAGCCGGTTACCAGAATGAATCTTGCCTTGATATACACGCAGATGGGAAACATAGAAGGTGCAATCGAGAACTACCGTCTGGTTTCTAAGGCTGATCCAAACAATCTCGATGCGCGCCACCGGTTGATCAGTTTGTTGTGCGAAAAAAATGATTTTCAAGCGGCACAGACAGCGCTCATTGAACTTACAGACAAAGAACGCAGTGTCGAGAATTACGTCTTACTGGCCGATCTCGATTCAAAGTTGAACAACTACGCAGGCGCCGTTCGCGCTTTAGAAGATGCGCTCGATCTCGGCGACAAGCCTGAGCTTCTGAAACAACTGGAAGGAGTGCTTCTGGACTGGAGCCAAAAACTCTTGAAAGAAGGCAAGCGCGAAGAGTCAGCCTCGGTAAAAGTGCGCGCGGAGCGCGTTGCTGAGCAGCTTTCGCTCTTGATCGGTAAGCCGGATGATAAGAACGAAAAGACAGCCGAGGATGAAAACAGCCTGGCTTCCAAACCCGACGAGTACTTTGAAAAAGTACCGCCGATTGCCCTCAGCTCAAGCCGAATCTGGCTGGCCAGGGGCAGTTTTACACCAGAAGGCGAAATTCGCATCCGCAATATCAGCGGCAGACCCGTGAAAGATTTGACCCTCAAAGTGGTGTTTTACGATCACTCTTCAAGGCGTGCTTCAGGGTCAGTCACACTTCCTGTTGCCACTCCCGCCTCCCCTCCACTGGAGACTGGCGGCACCCGCACCCTTTATTTCTCATGTCCTGCCATCGTTAAATCCGAACACCGGCTGGCAGTAGTCATTTACTGGCGCGGACGCCTTCTTAAGGAATATCCCGTAGCAAAGCAGTAGTCTATTGGATATGCATTTGATATTTATTGCGGTATTTCTGTCTTGTATTTCGATTGAAGTCGAGGTGTCACTGTGAATATAAGTGCATATATATAAGTAGGTCTCCCGGAGTTTTAGCGAAATGGTCCAAGAAGCAGCCACCTGCCGCCATGAGTACGTGACAATTTACCAGCGCCGTCTCAAAGGTCTTGACCGACGGTTGGTTGCCACCCGAGCCTATCTGCCTGTTGGCTTCAAAATGGCTGATTTCGGGCATTTGAGCGAGGGCAGCTACTGTTTTTGCTCGCGTTGCCGTACCCGACTGTTTCCCAAGCGATCTCAAGCCGAAAAGCTCAAAGCCAGGGAATTGCTTGCTGCCTCTAAAGCACAGAAAGAACTGGACGCCATGGCAGCTTTCTCCGATGACGAAACTATGCTGGATGCTGAAAACCTTGACGATACCGAGAACGAGAGGACTTCTTCTGCGGAAATTCAAGTTGAAGAACTTGAAATAGAAGCTTTAGGAATGGAAGATATACAGGCAGAAGGTGTCAAAATCAATGATGATGAGGAATCAACTTGTTTGGTCGATGACGCGGACGATTGAGAGGAAATGGAAATGAAACGTTTGATTGATAAGGTAATAGCCGCAGTAGTTTTCTTTCCGCCGCTGTATATGCTCTTCCGTTTTCTGCGCTGGTCACTTCAGCAAGAGCGGCCGCAAGCCACGGAAGAAGAGATTTAGAATAATAGCCGTAATCGGAATACATACGTGGCCCAATACATCGCCAGAATTATCCGAGCAATCATAGTAGGAGCACTGGGCTTCGGCGGCGGCATTGGCTTGCTAATCATTATCGTTTTTCTGACGGTAAAGGGCGACCAAAACGCCTTTGAATACGGAGTCAAGGGGGGGCTGGCGATTGGCATGGTATTTGCCATTTTGATGGTCGCCGTTTTGTTGCCGCTTGATCTTTTTCTGCGCATGGAACGTGCAAAAGGAGAGCACAGTCAAATCTGGGAGTTGGAGCAAGTGCGAGAGCTGGTCTACGAAGGGACCAGCAAGGAAGCCATGGCCGCTTGCCGCAAGGCACTGCTGATGGTGCCGTATGTTCATCAAGTTTCCGATGATACGGAACATTTGACTGCGCGTGCATCTACCGGGGCAAGCTGGAGATCGCCTGGAGAGGATCTGGAAGTCGAGATCAATCCAATTGCCGAGAACAAGTGGCAAGTCAAATGTGTAAGCCGCTCACGCTCGAAAAACGTCGTATTCGACTACGCAAAGAATTTCGAGAATGTCGAGACATGGTTCCGTGGCATTCAGGAGCCCAATGAGCCGCCAAAGCCGCCTTCGAAGACAGTGGCTTGATTGATCCGGTCGAATTTCGTCCTCACTCTATAAATTGTGCCTGGTTAGCTCATGGATTCACTTTTAAAGAAAGTATCTGTGATCCTTACCAGGGATGTTGTTTTCATTCTTGTACTTGGATTGGTTTGTTTTCTCTTCTCGGTTTACAAATACTCCGAGGCATTTCCTTCTGCCTCTATTAATTTGGCCATAACGAAGGATGAAGCTTCGGCTATCACTCGTGACTTTGCGCGACTGTCTGGATTTGATGTCTCGGATGTTTCATCGCAGAGGTATTTTAGTTCTGATAAAGCTGCGGCAACGTTTCTTCAATATGAACTGGGGATCGGTACCGCCAATGAGTTGATGAAAAGTAAGATACCAATCTGGCACTGGCATGTGACACTTACTGCTAATGATGATGACTTCAGCGCTGACGTAGGAACAGATGGAAACATCCACTTCTTCGAAAGAGAAGTGCCGACAACGCTGAAATTGAAATCAGTCGATCATTTGGAAGCAAAAAATAAGGTCATCGAATTCGTAAAACGCCATACAAGAATTGCGCTCTCAAATTGGGATCTGGTTCGAGAGTCACAGTCGGATCTTCAAACTCAGAGCATTCACTCATTTACCTTTCAAGATCGTGAGAACGACTACAGCGGCGGCCGTCTAAGGTTGAGCGCAACAGTTACTGGCGAAAAAGTCACTCGTTTCAACTACTTTCTGCACGTCCCCGACGAATTTAATAGGAAATTTGCCACGCTGCGCAATCAAAATCGCGCCCTTGCTAATTTGCCTTGGATTGTGATTTTCATTGGGGTGACTTCAATCCCCTTCATATTCCTATGGGCGTGGATTCAGAATCAACTTCGAGTAGGGCTCTTTATAAAAGTCGGTCTTGTGGCAACACTGATTTGTGCTCTTACCAATCTGAATGAAACCGCTTCTGTTTTTGCCAGTGCCACCAATTCGCATATGCCTACTTACCTGGCAGAATCTTTGTTGGGAGACTTCGGCACCGCTGTTATGTGGGGACTGCTGCTGGCGGTCTTTTTTTCGTCGGTGGAAGTGGTTTATCGAAAGAAATTTCCTAACTCAGTCGCTTTTGAAAATATTCTGAATGGCAAGGTATTGAATTCCAATAGTTTGGCTAAATCTGCTTTTCTTGGGCTGGCGCTTTTCGGAATTTTGATTGGTTATCAAACAGTATTCTATCTAGTGGGAAGAAATGTAGGATTCTGGGCACCACTTCAGGTAACTGACACTTCTGTGTTAGGTAGCTTTTGTCCCCCTTGGGATGCATTTTCCCTTGGAATCAAGGCATCTACTCTTGAGGAAGTTGGCTTTCGAGTTTTCTTGCTTGTTGTCTTTCAAAGATTGACCGGGTCCTTTTGGATTGGCAACATTTTGCAAGCGGTCACCTGGGGGCTGGGTCATTGCAATTATGCAGTCGAGCCACCGTATGTTCGTGGTGTGGAACTTGCCATTGCCGGCATATTTTTCGGCTGGGTTATGCGCAAATATGGCATAGTCCCTCTGGTGCTCAGTCACTATGCTTTCGACGCGTACCTGACCATTTTGCCGCTTGTTTCGTCCACCAATCCGATCGACAAGCTCATTGCATTTATACCCCTGGCACCGCTATTCATTTTAATTGCAGCCGGTCTTCTCATAATTAATCGCTCAGGATTAGTTGATGATGACAAGGTAGCAAACAGTTCCATCGTCCCGCTGCAAGCTTCAAAAGCTACGGAAAGGCAGTCATTGCAACTGCAAGAGTATGTGCGCCTGAAACCGGACTTTGTTTCGAATGCCTTCTTGTGTCTGTTTATACTCGCCGGTGCATGCTTCCTTCCAGTACGTACAATTGACTCCGCACCTGTGCTTCGTGTGAATCGTGAAACAGCAATTGCAGTCGCCAAGAAAAAATTGGAAGAGGAAGGATTTGACCTTAATGGCATGCAAGTTTCGGCATGGCTTTCGGATATGACTAGCCGCACTCAAATGCAGTATGTTTTCGATCACCTTGGATTTAGAAAAACTAAGAGTTTGGAGGGTGTGCTTGCGTCCCGCCTGGTGTGGAACGTCCGTTGGTTTCGATTGAGGGATACCAATTTCTTGAATGTCGAAATTGGTCCTGACGGCTCTGTATTGACCACAAGTCTTGATTTGGACAACCTTACCGAAGGAGCCAAGCTTTCCTCCAGCGAAGCACTGTCACAGGCTGAAGACTGCATGAAACACACAAATATAGGCAGGTTGAATACATTCAGTATTAGAGACACTTCGAGAACTGATCGTTCAGGCAGAATTGACTATAATTTTGTAGCCGAATTTCCCGGTCTGGAAGTCGCCAAGGCAAAATTCTGCGTTGCATTGGAAATCCTTGGCGATCACGTCACGAATGTGCGCAGATACTGGTCGCTGCCTAGAGAAGAGCATGACGTAAGGACTTGGCGAAGAAACAAAAGTCTGGCGATCAATATCCTGCGCTTGTTGGTAGCGGGAATGTTTGTTGCTAACTTTGGCTATTGGGCAATGACAATTCTACGAGAAAATGGTCCGAACAAGAGAATGGTAGCGGTTGCAGTGTCAGCCGCATTTGCTGTCATGTTGATTCACCAGGCAAATTACCACGTTGTCCATTTGTATGATAATTACTCAGCCGGGGAACCGCTTGACGCCTTTTGGAT
>JBGAVL010000257.1:0-9307 GCA_044228145.1 Obscuribacteraceae bacterium (SeqCode) | reverse complement strand
TTTCTCCGGCATTTGCAGAAGAGGCAAGCAGTTCTTTCCAGATTTCCAGGGCACCAGGGACAGTGGCGCATACCACCGCTCTTCGTTTCAATACGTCTGCGTGAGCAAGCAGCTCAGCTTTGATTGCCACTGCCTTTTCGGCTCCGTCATAGATCAATAGTTTGGGCGGGCCCAATACCTTATCGAATACTCGCCTGATTTTTTCGGCGCATTTCTCCAGATCTTCCGGATAAACAAACGGAATGAAAGCAGCCATCATCAGCCATTGAAATATCGGAAGATTCATCGAGATGTCTATTGATATATGCAACAATAAACCCAGTGCTATGACGATGTAGCGCAAGTCTCTGAGCCATATTAAGGTGAATAGTGAAAATTCGACAGCCAGGGTTGCCCAGGTGAGAAATTTCAGAATTTCAATATTGTCTGCAACAGGCGGGAAGTAAAAGCGGCGGAAATCTTCCAGGCGAGTCGTGTAGTAAAGCGCGGTTCCATTCACCCACATCTCGCCTGCGATTTTGGAGAAAAACGCCTGACAATAAAGGAGGGTCAATTGGATTTGCATAAGACGCTGTGCCCATGGGGCTCTGGACTGTGGCGTGCGAGGCTCTTTGCCGCCACTTGACCATGTCTTGATCAGACGATCTGCAGACAATGCATCGCCGCAATATGAAACTGCCAGATAAATCGCCGATATTCGCATAATGGTGTCGCCGCTGTTCAGGATCAACCAATTGTGATGGTGGAAAGAAACCAAACCCAGGAAAACCAAAAAGGCGCTGACTCGCGAGAACAAGCCGATGGTGAGCGAAAACGCAGCAGCCATCAGTATTGTAAATGCAATCTGTATGGTGGTATCAGAGCGAGGAAACAGGATCAAAGGATCAAGCAGGATTTCACTTGGCCATTCGCGCGGTACCGGATTTGATACCGGGCTTTCTGTGCCGAACCAGAAGAGGAGATCTGGGGCAAGCAAATATCCAAACCATAAAACAATCAAACCATAGACAATTCTATATAGAGCCAGAGGTACAGGTGAAATGGGCTCAAACCAGAACCTGAGCCAGCCTTGCCACACGGTCCACAAACTCATTTCAAGTCACCTTCTAAAACTTTGTATGTGAAAAGAGTGGTTCTATTCACATGCGGAGGCAGAGGAGCTTGTTTGCCGTCGCGCGGCTCAGGAATGTTGGCAGCCAGCATCGATATTGTTATGGCAACCGGGGGATTGAGTTTGTTGTTGTGAATTTTCGCCACATATCGCGCGGTGTCCGGCATCACAAGCCCAAATGTGTTGTTCTTTACTCGATCTTGAGACCATTTTCGAAATCTGTGCGCGCGCAATTGTTCGATGCCTGTTTTCTCTTCCTGCCTGGGAAATTCCCAGACCGACATGCTTCCGTCTTTGAAATCAACAAATGCAAATAAGTGATAGTTTTCTTTGCGAATTTCCGGAGAAAAAACATTCCAGGCCTGCCACAATCCAAAAGCGCCTAAAAATGGCTGCACAGGCTGAATGAGCAAATCTCGAGGCGGCCAGGACGGCAACAACATGAGGCAGAGCGAAAATATGTATGCTGCGATAGCAATGCTTTGCACTACATGCCATTTTGTGGCAACAATCGATTTTCCGGCAAGACCTGTATTGGTGGTCTCAGGTTCATCTCCACATTGAGCGGCTTTGCAAGCCGGAGATAAGTCCCCTCCGTGCCTGGAAATGTAATCTCTGAGCGTGCTTGCGTCATCAAAGCGGCCGGCTTCTTGATATAGTTGCGCTAAATCTGCGATTCTATTGATCGATGGCATCAAATTTCTTTCCCACGCATGCTAATTTTACCTGCACCAGAGCGCGGCGCGGGCTTGTTTTTTCCATTGCCATTTGTCTTTTGACGGCGAGCGCGGGACTTTCTGTTGCCACTGCTGCCACTTTTGCCGCTGACAGCTCGATGGCCGCCAAGCTCCATGCTAATGCTATGAAGACTGAAAAGACAGGCAACTTGCGTGGCGCCATTGAGCTGGAGCAGCAAGCCGTGCGGCAGTCACCCGGCAATAGCCTTTATCGAGGCGAGCTGGCCAGGCTTTTCTGGGAGATTGGTTATGTGGATCGCGCTCAGAAGGAGTGTCGAGAGGCGCTCAAATTAGAGCCAGGAAACGCTAAATGCCGCTTCAACCTGGCAGTGATGCTGCAAACCACAGGCGATGCGAAGGCCGCAATTATAGAGTACGAGAAGGTATTGAAAGGTAGTCCCGGAAATCTGCAAGCACGGCTGGGGCTCTTGCAGTCGTTGTCTCTGGCCGGACGCTCGCAGGAAGCCGTCAATCAGCTGGATCTTTTGGCACCACAGGCAAAGCGTAATCCTCTGGCATTGCTTGATGTCGCAGACACAGCCATTAAGATCGCTCAGCCGCATCGCGCCAAAGAAATGCTGCGTGGGGTTGCCTCCACAGGAGACGCCCGCGCATTGAACCTTTTGTATTTGGCGGCGGCTAAAGATGGAGACGAGCCGCTTGCCCTCTCGATTCAGAAGAAGGTCCTGGATAGCGCGCCTAAAGATCGCCGAGTTTATCTCATCGCCGCGCAGTTGGCTCAAAAGAAAGCAGAATTAGCGCTTCAAGAACAGACTCAGATTCTCACAGGCGCCATGCAGTCGGTAAAGGCGGATGGCGAATTGTATGTCCAGCTGGCCGGCATGTTTACGAGTAATTTTGAAAAGGCGCGTGCCGCAGGCGACGAAAAGAATGCTCAAGCATGGTTGGATTTGGCTGACAAAGCCCTGACGTTTGCCGAAGAAATGCATGTCAATGCCTGGCGCTACCGCTTTGCGCACGCCGGGGTTTTCGCTTTAAAAGGTAAACACAAAGAGGCGGCTGACATTATCGATGAACTGGCGCGTAAGGAGTCGAAAAACGAGCTGCTTTCGTATTGTCGCGGTCAGCTTCGCGCTCATAGCAACAATCCTGCCGCAGCAGCAAAACGGAATTTGAAGAGTCTTTGGGGTGAAATTGGAAAGACCGGCGCGTCTTCGAATGCGGCCGATGATTCGATCATCTTGGCATGCTCGCGCGCATATTTCGAGAAGCTCGGTTGCGGTTGCCATACAGGGGTTCTGGAATTTAAGTGGAAGCGCACGGGCGGGGTTCTCTTTGCAAAAGTGATTTCCGAGCACCCGGCAGTCGCCCTGATCGTTCATCAGTTGGGGGACACGGACGGCTATAAGGGGCGGATAATTTCAGCGGCTCAGACAATCAACGAGCGAGTTGTGAAGGTGGAAACCGAGACTGTGAAAGGATTAGGGGCTTTGTCCCTGAATGTGGCCACCTCCGAAGCGCAGGAGGAGCCGCCGCTCATTGCCCGGCTTGCCCCTCCTGAGCTGCAAAGGCTTTAGGGGCAAGGGTAACGAGGCGCAACAGGTAGGCCCGGAATCATATCTGACCGGCTGCCCGTGTGCTATTGTGAATTCACGTCCCTTCGCTCGAGGAACCCGTCGTCAAATGACTCAGGCGTCGCCGCCGGAAGAATCTGCCGACTTGCGTATCGGAAGCCTTCTTGCGCTTAGTGGTCTCGTCCGTGCCTCTGATTTGCAGGAGGCGCTTACGATTGCCTCTCAAACACAGATGCCGGTTGGGCGCGTGTTGGTTATGTCCAACCGCCTCTCGGAAGAAGCGCTCAGAGCCGTAGTCGAAGTACAGTCTCTGGTGAAAGATAAAGTTTTAACGCGTGAACAGGCACTTGATTGTGTTGAACAAGCGCGCAAAAACAACAAACCGCTCATCGAAATTCTGCACGAGCAGGGCTTGCACCAGCCGCAAAGACCGACTAACCGTCTGGGCGAACTGCTTGTCGACTGCGGGCAAATTTCTCACGAGCAGTTAGAGCGAGCGCTCAAGATGGGCGGTGCAACCGGTTTGCCCCTGGGCCGCGTTTTGGTTTTGTTTGGTTTGATAACAGAGCCCCTGTCTGCGCGCGCACTGCAAATTCAAGATGAGATTCGCAAAGGTCAAGTTTCGCGCAGCGAAGGTCTGATGACTTTCCGCATGGACCGCATGCGCATGCAAGGTTTAAAGAGCAAGGACAAAGATAAGACATACAAGATCAAATTAGGCGAGCTGTTCGTCACGGCAGAGGTACTTTCCACCTCGGACGTTGATGCGGCCCTGGAAATGGCCTGGGCAAACAATAAGATGTTGGGAGAGATTCTTACTGACCTGGACTGGATTACTCCCGAGATGCTGCTTGGTGCATTGAAGCTCCAGCAAAAACTCTGGTCTGGAGAAATCGATCTGGAGCGGGCTGTCAATGTCGTCAAGGACATGTATTCAACCGGCGTCAGCTTCGATCTTTCCTGGGGACGGTTTGGAGAGGCCAGAGAGCCGCTGGATAAAAAACTTACGCTCTTCGAGTTTTTGAAAGTGGCCGGCTTTATGACACGCCGCCGATTGACGGAGCTGATCGAAAGCTGCATCACCAATGGTGACTTGCTCGACCGCGTCATGGAAAATGCCGGCATCACCGATTATGAAGACGCTGATTTGATGCGGAAGGCCATTAAGACGGCAGTGACGGATTCATATTTGTTGAGAGACATTCTTTCCGAGTCGGAAATTATGGAAGTAGATGTAGTGCAAGCTTCCGAGAGCCTTGTTTCACTCGTGCAAGAAGGCGCACTGCCGCTGGAGCGCGCCATTATGGCATTCACTTACTGCCACGACCAGCGCATTCCCGCTACTGAAGCGATTGCGCAATTGGGATTCCCGGCGAAATAATTTGAACTTAGTCGAGTTCTTTCGCGCAAAGGTTGGTGGGTCACTCAAAGATCCACTTCTAGGAAAGTGTTGAACACTTTTCCCTTTCGAAATTCAACACCTAATTCGCATTGACTACCTTCTTTGAGGTCAAACGCAAGAAAGTCATCGCATGCCTCAATCGGTTCGCACAAAGGATGGCATTCCTTTGGTTCACCAAAACAGCGAATTACTTCCTCCTTGGTCATTCCGTCGAGGGTTCGGCCGGCAATTATCCACACAATTGCCTTAACCCGCATCAAAAGGATCTTTGGTATGAAATGCCATCTTGCGAGGTAACTTTTGCCTTTTTCAATCTCAGTAGGAGTTGGCTGTCGGTCCTGTAACACTTCGCCAGGTTTTCCTTTCATAGTCGGCCATGAGTCCCACAAGGGCGAGAAAAAATAGAAAAAGAGAGAAAAAAGCAAGAGACAAACGACTAGTTTCCAGCGCTTACTGAATTGCTTTGCCTGACCGTGTGGTTCGTCAGACACTTACTTCCCAAACAACTCCGGCGCGATTGATTTCACAGCGCTGGCGCTAATCGCTCCTGCAAAGTTCGTCAGCTCTGCGCCTGTCGTTTTGCTTTTGGCGCGCTGCGCGACAACTGCGATCACCTTGCCGCGTATGCTTACGACCGGGCTGCCACTGCTGCCCGAAGTGACCGGTGCATCGACTTGCACTGTATTTGGTGTCACGCGGCTGACACGCCCTGTCGTAAAAGTGGGCGCATAATATTTCTCGGAATCCTTATCGAGCTGATCGGATGCTGTTGGATAACCGACGACCTGAATCTCTTGCCCTTCGGTTGCAGGCAGGAGGTCAAACTCCAATGGCATGGGATGCACTCCGGGCGCTGACAAGATGGCGATGTCCGGATCGTTCTCGCCCCCTTCTTTGTAGAGTGTTGCTTCAATTGCCGGTATGGTAGATGCGCCGGCCGGATGCAGGAAGTAGCTGACTATTGGAGTGATTCTCGTCATTTGGGCATACTTCAAGAATTTTTGCCGCGAGGGATCCGCGCGCAGGCTCAAGTTTTTTTCATAGCACTCCCAAATCGCATCGACCGTGTTTTGGTAGTGGGCTTTCTCGCTGCCTTGCAAATTTGGTTTTATGCTCAGATTGATTGTTTGAATCAATTCATTGAAGCGTGCTTCGTGATCTTTGAGAAATGCGGTCTGTTCGGCATACAAGCGGGTTGCCGCGAAAAAACGTGCACACTCTGCGGCCACTGGACCACAACTATCGCCTGCCACATGCTTATCGGTAACGTAGTAGGTTTTGTCACGGGCCGCGGTCTTTATTGGAAAGGCCGTGCCAAATCCCATTATTTGAAAGCCACGAGCATCGTCTTTCAAAACGCAAAAGACTGGAAAGTGATACTTCGGCGAAAGATCGGACACATAGCACCAGTTGAAATCTCGCAAGCGCAGCTTCAATCCGAGGCGAACATTGAGGACCTGACCTTTGAGTCTCTTGTCCAGCTTCTCCCAGGTTTCGACCGCGAGCGTTGGCGAAGGGCAGGCTGCGCCTAAAGAAAGCGTCAGCAAGATAGCTAATGATTTGCTTGCGATGCTAAGTTTCACCTGAAGTCTTTCCTGTCATCTCATTCAGTCGTTTTTCAAACGGCTTTTCGAATTATATCCACAGTCCAGTTATTTGCGCCTATGGTTCAAAACGCCCCGGCCGTTGCTTCTGCCGGCGTCAAGCTGACCTCGATCTCGAATGTGCGATTCCACGGCTGCTTGACAGAGATACTGCCGGGCGTGAAGTCCAGGCATTTGCCAATGCGCAGAACATAAGGAGCAAGCAGCGCTGCCAGCTCGTTGCCGGGCAGAGCGCATTGGAGGGTTGGTCTGACTTGTGTTTGATAGCCCCAATCATCAGCAAATCTGACGAACAAACAACGTTTTAAAGGCAAGTCGACATTGGCATGGTTTTTCTTTCCGTACCAGTGAGCAACTGCCAGCGCAATTGCTGAGCCGGTTGCATTGCCTGTGGTGTTCCATCCGGCATAACCCCAGAGTTTTTTCAACAAGTCCGGCTTGGAGAGAAGCTTTTCCATGAGTTGGGGATCGCTGCCGTTTGCATAAGCGACGTCGGCTATAGCAACTGGGATGTGGCATGCTTCCAAAAAACGAATCGAGCTTTCCACGGAGCGTTCGCTTTCGATGCTGGTGAGATTGGGCAAGCCTGGTATCAAAACATGATCTCCCTGGCGCGAGTCAGGCAGGTGTACAAGCAGCGCGAAATCCGCATCAATAGCCGTTGCAGCTGTAGTCGTATTGTAAGTGCCCGTCACCTGCGCTCCACATGCCTGCAAATGTGACTCGATGGTGCGCGCGATTGTTTGACCTTCGTAGCGGCTGAAAATTTCACCCATGGTGTCATTGGAATAAACCAATGCAACCTTTGGCGAGCCGGCTTTTGCAGTCAGGTGACGAGCGATCAGGGCGCATAAAACCTCGTCGGCGCCCGCATAAACGGACACGCGATCGGCGATGTTCATCTCTTGCGCGGACTTCTCCAGCAGTTGTTTTTCAACCAGATTCAATCCAAACTCGCCGGAGTCGTCGAGACTGAGTGTGATTCTTTCCACTTGTTTGTCGCGGACAAGCTCCAGACATTTCTTCAAAGCCTGGAAGTTTCTAAATCTTGTGTCCATGTAATCCTGGCGAATGTCAGGCGGTACGCGCATCTCCAGCGTGCGCAGCTGGGTGCGATCGCCTTCGCGGTTTTTCGTCAGCTTATGCATCTCCTGCGACCAGGCGTAAATTTCGCGACCATATTTGGCCCAGTAGTCTTTCTCTTCAGTATTGTCGTAGTTGTCGGAGATGCGCATGATGCTTGCCTGGCATGAAATTGTCGGCTTTTTCTCGCTGCGTTTGTACCAGCCTTTCAGCCCATCTATTCGCTTGAGCACTTCGGCAAGTGTTACGGGAGAGCGCCTCGACGGAATCAATCCACCATAAAGCAAGCTGTCGAGCGCCAGTATGAGCGCATCCGGCTTTGATGCGCTGGCTTGCTCCAGCCATTCCATGAGCTTGACCGGGTCAGCGGGTTGTAAAAGCGAGCCCATCAATTTGCGCGGTGGTGCGATCGTCTCGATGCCCGCCGCCTGCGCGACCATTTGTGGATACACAAATGTGACCGGGCGGTCGTCGAGCGGCAGCAGGAGCAATTTCATTCAGTCGGACTCCTTCTTTACTTATGGTTTGTTTGAATCAAGCGAGCCGGGTATTGAGTGTTGAGAGGGTGGCAATGCTGTAGTGGTGCCGAATTTCAGCCCTTTTTTCACCTCGGCTTCTGCGGCCACGAGCACGCCGTTGTCAGCGCCCACTGTTTGCTCCGGCGAGACCGTCTGGGCGACTTCGGCGTCTGAGAAATCATCTTTGGACCAGATCACTGCTTCGAAATAGAAGTTTTGCCCAATCATGTCGCCCTGCACAGGCGTTTCTATAAACATTTGACCGATGCCGGACTCACCGATGCGCACAAGCGAGACGAGCTTTCTGTCCGGACCGAGCCGAATTTTGTGCCCGGCAATGGCTTTGGCGCCCGAGTTTTTGTCGGCCATGGCAATAGCTGCCCAGGCGCCCGGCTTGCCTTTGACGATGAATTCCTCGGAGCGACCCAGTATCAGGCGACCGGGCAAGAAGACGCGAGGCGGCACCAATCTGTCGGTAAGTCTGAGCCGGTTGGCCAGAGTGCGGCGCCCAGAAATGGAGATCGGCTCGGTTATCGGATCGTCGTTTTGAGAAGCGGTTGGGCGCGGCCCAGACGAGAACGGAGTGGGGACTGTCTTGAGCATATTGGGCGGTCCGAAGACTTCGTCATCCGCCGAAGCCGGTGTGGCCCAGGGCAAAAGGAGGCTGAATGCGAGCGCCATTACGGCTTGTCTCTCTGCTTTTGAAAACAATCTCATGGCATCCGGTTTCTATATATATGTTGAACTTAGTGGATTATATCGCCTTGCCGCTTGTGCAGGCGACTCCGGGCGTCGCCCCGTTAGTGCTTGACCCGGTCCGAAATGCTGGAGCCGGGCGATGCCTGGCTCGGACCGGCGCAGACAGAGTCGGATGGGCGCAAGATTGATATGCTGATGGATATGATCGAGGGTTGCATCTAAATTGGCTCGATTAACCGCCTCAGGACCGCCACAGACTTTGCTCGCCACCGTCAAACATTGGGCCGGCGAGCAGGTGCCCTTGATAGAGGCGTTTCTCATTGCCGTGAGCATCCACGTGGCGCTCTTTCCGATTATCTGGTTTGTCGGCTTTGCGCTCCCCTGGCCCAAATCGCCGGTAATTACAACCATCATTGAATATGACCTTGGAAACTGGCCGGAGGTGACGAAGCCGAAAAGGATTTTTGAGTATCGCGATCCGGCAAAAAACTGGTGAGGGGAAATTTTTCTTTTGCCGATTTGATTAACTATGCATTTTGGATTGAACTTTTTTGCATATAGACTCGTATTTAAATAAGTATGCAATCGGATGCTCTCAAGAATTTTTATCGAATTGGT
>JBGAVL010000256.1:0-9336 GCA_044228145.1 Obscuribacteraceae bacterium (SeqCode) | reverse complement strand
CTGCAGCTATTTCGGTATCAAAAAGCAGGGTGTCCACGATTGTCTTTCCTGGGCAGGGCGTTGACAGTTTAGGCAAACCCGGCGCTTATTACAAGAGTCATGGTTGCCACACTCTATGGTCAGCTATCTAGATCGACTGACATTTCTATGGACTGGTTCCACGCAATTGTTGCTTTTTGGCTAAACTTTCAAATGCGGAAATGAGCCTGGCAATGAGCTGCCATCGGCTTCTTCCACTTGCATGCGGTGGAATTGAATCAATGCTTGTTCTATGTTCAATCTGTCGTCGCGGAAGAATTTGTAAGCCATGGCTGCGCGTTGTACTGAATTCATCTGTTTGTCGGTGAGGAAACCCGAGCGTTGCAAGAGTTCTTTCACATCCGGATGAATACGCTCGTCGGGAGGCAAAGTGAGGAAGAATCCAGTGCGCAATTCCTGCCAAGTGTCATCCAGTTGTTTTTCGATTGCCGGCTTTTGCTCTACCTGCTTGGCGTTTTTCGGATCGCCAACTTTTGGAATACAGTTGGTTAGTTTCAAAAAAGAAGAAAATGAAACTGTCGATTTGTCCATTGCCGGCATCTGGTGCAAGGTTCCGGTGCGATCGTTTTCATCTTCGCCGCCTGACAAGAGTTTTTTCAGCTGATTCAATCCCTGGTTGAAACTGAGTTTGTTTGCTCGGATCATATGCTGCACTTCAAGGGCGGCGTGCACTTCGTAGGGCTTTATCAATCTGAGTGACGTGAGGGCTTCGCCCAGTGCCTTGCCTTCAGCGCTGGACATGATCAGCGCGTATTCAACATCCTTTTCCGAAATCAGCCCGGCCATGTTGAGCAACTGTCCCAGTTGGGTGCGCTGTTCCATGAGAGATTGGCTGACATTCGAAATCACGCTGTTGCAACGTCGGGCCGAATACAGCTGATCGATCGCCTCTTCTCGGGTGATTGCTCCGGCGCGAACCTGCGCCTGCACCTTGAGGGCAACGTCGATAATATCCTTCGGCACATCGGCCAGGTTGAAAACCACTCGCCCAAGCGGAAGACCAGTGGCTTTTGCGCATTGAAGCCGCGATTTGAGCAAATCGCGATTGAGCGTATCGCTCTCCTGTAACAGCTCTCCCAACCTGCAGCGTTTTTTTGAGCCGACGTCGATACCGAGAAGATCCAGAGCCAGAGCAAATTGAATGCGTTTTCTTATCACCAGAGCCATGGCTTCGCGCGCGTGCTGGGGCAAAATGACGGAATCGCGTAGCAGCGCCTGTGCAGTCACGGCATTGTGAAGCAGCTCCAGGTCTACGGCATCATGCAGTCTGAGGGCCAATCCCAGGGGCAAGGAAAGCTTACGCGCATCCGTAAGCGCTGCGTTTCTGTCTTTGTCAGAAACGAGCTGCCATTGGACCAACAGTTCTCCAATAGGAGGAATGCCCGTTGATTTGTCCATGAAATTAGGTCTAGGATCTAGCTGCAAGTGGGGAATTCCGGGACTCCAATATATCTATTATGCCCGAATTAGAGGCAGATAATCCTCACGTGCGCGCAAATCGATGCGCTGTCCCGGTTTTCAGCCCTGGAATTGTCCGCAAATTCGAAAAATGGCTCCAGTACTTGCAATTCTATAAGGGGGTTTAGGGTTCAGGGCGATTTCTGCAGGCAATTTTGGGGGATATGGCGGGTCTGTTGAGCCAAGTTTTGGGCGCTGCAACAAAGAGTGTTCAATTCAACAGTTACTGGAGGGCGGATTTTTCCTATTGTGTGTGCATCGACCAACGAGTCGGGTCCCCCCAAGAGGAAAGCTACTATGTCCAACCCCTTCCAAAGCCACCAAGGTGACACTCAACAGTTTGATGCAAAACATGCCATGGATGATGCGGCTCATTTGGGCGCTCAGATCTGGAATGACATGAGAACCGAAGGACCGAAAATTGTTGACTACTGCAGCAAGACTCCTATCGTTGCCGACACTGCCGGCGCTCTCTGCTCGCTTGCTATCGTGCTGGCTCCGGAAGCTCCGCCTGCTGCGATCGCCTTTGGCACATTAGGTGTGACTATGTTCGGAGCAAAGGCTGTTTATGACCTGGCCAAGCCTGCCATCGAGAAAGCCGGCCAAGCCGTGGTGCAGTTTCCTCACCTCAATCAGTAAAAAAATAGTTTTTTTAAGGGGACCTAGCCGTGCTGAAGCCGCCATGAAAATGGCGGCTTTGCAATTTTTCCGCAGTCGATCGCGCAATTCGGATCTACCAAAGAGTTGAATGAAGTCGGTATTTATACAGCCAGAGGGGCTGCCTCGCGTGGCAGCTCTACCAGGAATGATGTTCCATTCTGGTTGGGGCAAGCACAACTTATGGTGCCTTTGTGCAAAGTGACAATTTGTTGGCAGAGATAAAGACCGAGGCCTGTTCCGGGAGTATGCCTGCGACTGGCGCGGCCTCTCCAGAATCGCTCGAACAGATGCTCTCTGTCTTCTTCCGGGATGCCCGGTCCTGTGTCGCTGACCTTCAACATTACGTGATCGGGAGAACTTGAAAGTGATACTTTCACCTGTCCTCCTGTGGGTGTGTACTTAAGCGCATTGTCGAGCAGGTTTCTAAGCACGCGAGTGAGCAAGTCGGCGTCAGCAAGCACGCAAGCATCCGAGTCTTCCGGGCCCTCTTTCAGCATTCGGATATCTCGATCGAAGGCGATGGGTGCGATTTCTTTCATGCAATCGTTGACTATTTGCATAAGGTTGGTGTGCTCGAGATAAAGCGTCGCCAGGTCTTTTTCGAATCTATAGACTTCCAGCAAATTACCAATCAAAGTCAAAAGCGTCCAATTGCTGTTTTTGATATGAGAAAGTAAGTTAATCTGTTCTTGATTGAGTGAGCCGATTTTTTCTTCAGCCAAAAGCTCAATTACTCTGTTGGCGCCGATGAGCGGATTTTTGAGATCGTGGGTTAGTGTGGCGAGAAAGTCTTCTCTTTCGTAGATCAGGCGCGCCCTCTCGATTGCGTGTGTGATCGCTCGAGAAAGTAGTCTGCCGTCAATCTCTCCTTTGATCAGGTAGTCCTGTGCACCGGATTTCATGGCTTGAATGCCCAGGTCTTCTTCGTCCTGTCCGGTCAAGATGATCACCGGGCAAGAATTTCCTCGGCGGCGAACTGCATGAAGAGTGTCGATGCCTTCACTGTCTGGAAGAGTCAGGTCGAGCAATATTATGTCGAACTGCTTTCGACTGAGTACCAGGTCTGCATCTTCGAGGGTGGTGGCGTGTGAAAAATTGAACGTAAAAATTGACTTGCGCTTGAGCAATGCCTGCAACGCAAAAGCGAAAGTCGGGTCATCTTCAACAAGCAGAATTTCGAGATGTTTTTTGTTCATAGGAACCAAACTGTAATGATCAGCAGTTCCACTATCTTAACGCAATGAGATTCTGCCCTTAATTACCCAAAGGGATTATTAAAACAACCCGTTCGGGTTATTTACAGCCGTTGCTTGTGCTGTTTGCCTGCACTAACCTTTCAAGATTTTGGGAATGGGGTTGCCGCCCACTGGTGAAAAATCTGGAAAGACCGCTTGCAGCTGGCTCGAAGAAAGTTTCAAATGTTCTGCAGCCACACTGGATATTACAGACCGGAAGTCTGTCCTAACCGGTAGGTCTCGCCCTTCGTAAAGAGAACGGTCGGAAATGCCATCCCAGTGTCCCTGTAGTTTTCCGCCCTGTACCGCTCCGCCCAGTGCCCAGATAAAGTTTCCGTGACCGTGATCGGTGCCGTTGTTCCCGTTTTCCTTAACCGTCCTGCCGAATTCCGACATGACCAGGATGACCGTTCGTGAATAAGTCTCGCCCAGGGCGCCGGCCAGGTCGCTCAAGCCGTGACCGAGTACTTGCAGGTGATTGGCCAGCTGACCTTTGCCCGCCCCCTGATTTACATGAGTATCGAATCCGCCCAGGTCGACAAAAGCTACTTGCACTTTAGGCTCTTCGCTGATCAGTTTTCCTAACTGTTTGCCAAATGCACCGAATTTGTTCGCCTGAATGGCACCGCCGTTGGCCTGCATTTGTTCGCCGCTGAGCTTTTCGTTGATGGTCATTCGCGCTTCCATGCCGTCTTGAAAGGCGCGCTCTAAGCTGTCGCCACGCCCTTCGTACATGCGCTCATAACTGGCGGCAATCACTTCATTGTCGATGGGGCTTCTGCGGCGCCTTAATTCCGCTTTGAAGGTTGCGGAGGCAATTGGTCCTTGAAGAATTCTGGGAGTGGTGGAGCCGATGTTGAGCGCTCTAACCGGTGAATGGTTGTCGGGCAATTGGGCCAATAGGCGGTTTAACCAACCAGTGCTGGTTGATTTTCTGCCCGGACAACCGCTTTCCATGTAATCCTGCGCATCAAAGTGCGAGCGAGTTGGGTCTGGGGAGCCGGTGTTCAAAATAAATGACAGAGAACCGTTTTTCCATAGCGGCATAATCGGTGCCAGGGCTGGATGCAAACCGAAGTGACCATCAAGATCCAGAGCGCTCAATTCATTGCCGGGCGGCGGGATAGCAATATTATTTCTGACTTTGTAATAGTTCGGGTCAGAGTAAGGAACGACCACGCTGAGCCCGTCTATCGCCCCTCTGAGAAACACTACAATCAGCTTGTTGGTGTGTGCGGCACTGTTGTCGCCTGCGGATTTGGCCCAGACACTGACACGAGGCATTAGCAGACTTGCTGTGGCCAGACCCGCCGTTTTCAAAAATTCTCTTCTGTTCATTTGAATATTCCTGCGTATGTTACCTATTCAATTTCGGATTTGGGTCTGTTTAATACATCATGAATTCCGGACTGCCCAGAACGAGACTCTGCCTCAATTGCGGCTGGGCCTGCTCGATGGCACTGACGGTTTTTTCGGAGACTGTTGCCAGGCTGTCAGTAATATCTCCTTGATCGTTGCTGCTCTGCGCTCTTACTCCCGGCAATCGATTGGCACCTAGGGCGGTGGCAAAATTGAGCCTGTTGATTAGACTGTCAGGATTCAACCACGCTTCTTTTGTGTTCTTATATCCATCGGGAGTCAGGCATTTGTAGAGCGGTTGCCCCGACTGTTTGAGAAAGGCGAGTACCGGCACCACATCGACAATGGTGGCATCTGTTGCCCTCAGGCTGGAAACAACATAACGATAGGGCGATTTGAATTTCGCATTTCTATACTGTGGATTCCAGAATTCCTCACTCTCGAAAAGTGTGCCCAGCACTTGAGAAATCTGACCGTCTGTGCGAGTGAACGTGGCAGCCATTTTCTGCACGAGAGATTCCGGTGGCTTATCGGCTACAAAATACTGAGCTAATTTGTAGCTGATGTGGCGTGCCGTGGAAGGGTGGCGCGCCAAAATATCCAAAACCTGCTCTATCTCTGCTTCTCCTCTGCCTGAGATGGTTTGTCCGATTACGACTTTCACGCCGGGGTCATGGCGTCGCTCATCGAAGTAAGAGCCGCTTTTTGCGTCGCCTGGAATTGAAGAGACCGAGAAAGCTTCACCAAAATTGCGGATGCCTGGCTGTCTCGGGCGAAAGCCTGATTGACTCATGCCAGTTTGCGGGCCTTGAAATTGAGCGCTCTGTGCAATCATTAGTCTGCGCTCTTGCGGATTGCGCATGGCAAAGCCGCCTCCGGCACCAGGCGGCAATCCCAATCCAGTCAGCACACGAGCCAGTTCTTGCACGTCCTTTTGAGTGTAGCCACCGTCCACACCCAGTGTGTGCAGTTCCATCAATTCGCGTGCATAATTTTCATTGATGCCTTTGAATCTGCCTTTCCCTTTAGGATTGAGGGCGGCCGGGCGGAAGTCTTGAGCAGTGTTTTGCCAGTTGTCCAGGTAAAAGAGCATGGCCGCATGATGAGCGGTGGCGCCCAGCAAATCGCGGAAGCGACCGAGCGCATAGGGTCTTATGGCAGACTCCTCATATTGTCCGACCCATATGTGATCCAGTCCCTTGTCGCTAGATACGTTGAAATGGTTGAACCAGAAATCGGTCATCACTTCCTCAAGCTGGCGTGGGCTGTCCACTGCTCTGGTCAGATGCGCCTGGGCTGCTTCTTGATAGATTTTTCCATAGGTGTCTCTGACGATTTTTCCGAGCGCTTTTTTGTCTGCCTCGGTATTGCCCTCACCTTTGGCAAGCGCCTTGAGGGCAGGTTTTCCGTAGTTGAGAAACAAGTTTACGGGGTTTTCCGTGAGCGCCGGCACCTGGGCGACTTCTTGAATAGAACTGGGAAGGGCGATCGAGTTGGGCGAAAGTTGCTCTCTAATGTATCGCTCCACGCCCATCGACTGTACTGTCTCAACGTCTCCTGGACGAATGCCGAAAGTGATTCGATTGAGAAGGTGAGCTACGCCCTCGCGGGAGTTCTTCGTCGAAGGCTCCGGCCTCTCTATCTTCATGCCGGCTGATTTGCCTTTGGCTTGCACTTGACCGATAAGCAGGCTGCTCGGGGCACACAGTCCAACCAGAATCGCCAGGGTGGCATAAGCGATTTTGCTTTGATTTTGCTTGTGTCGTCTACTATATAGGTTCGCCAAATGGAGGGCGTTTTGTTGCCTGACTTTCATGTTTTTGTTTGACCGCATACTTCATTTTCACCACAACGGGCACAACTTTAAATACGTAACTGGCGGCAAAAAAGTTCAATTCTTCGCTACGAATTAATCTGCCGTTTACTTTCGGGAGCGCAAACCAGGCAACTCTATACTTCATGTGAAGATGGAGCTTCTAATTACTTAGGATCCCGGCTTTTCAAGAGATCGCCATGTTAGGATCGAAAAAGAATTAGAACATAGCTTTGCGGCATCCTTCTGGCGTCTTCATCTTGTTGGGTTCAACAAAAATGCGCTTTGAAATAGGAGCTTAGTGTTATGCAGACCACCGAACGCAAGTCATCATCCCGGCCTTCACCCGCCCTCGAAATTAAGCCGATTGGCGACGAGCACAGAGATTGGCTGCGCTCGAAGCTGCAGGATGTGTGGAACGGCCGCTTCGTCGTCACCCGCGGTGTTCAGTACGAGCCTGCTCTATTGCCGGGCTTCATCGCTTATGAGAAAGGCAATCCTGTGGGCGTGGCCACGTACCATATACATGACGCAGAGTGCGAATTGATCACACTCGATGCCCTTTCACAGTGGCATGGAGTCGGCAGTGCCCTCATAGAAGCAGTCGAAGATGAGGCACGCAAGCAGGCCTGCAGCCGCATGTGGATGATAACCACAAACGACAATATAGATGGACTGCGCTTTTATCAAAGACGCGGTTATGTGATGTGCGCAGTGCACATCAACGCTATCGATCAAAGCAGGAAGATCAAACCGACAATTCCTCTGGTCGGAAATTATGGAATTGAAATAAGAGATGAGATCGAACTGGAGAAGTATCTCTGGTGCTGGATCGGCTGGTAAATAGCATTCAGGTTGCTCTCTTAGACTGAACGCTCGAAACCGCTGAGGCAAAGGGGGCGAACGAATAGTTCGGGCCATTTTTGAGGCGGAAAACTCAAGATGTCGTTGTTTCTCGCTCAGCTGGGCACATTTCTTCTTGATGGCCGTCATCAGACATACGTATAAACGAAAGACGCTAATCCGTTCGCTTTGGGCTGCAAATGTACGATAGGCTGACAAAATCACTGATAATTGCTTTCTGCCTTTGCCTGGGTTCAGGGCAATTGGGTAGCCAGATTCCGGTTGGCGCCGATGAGGTAAAACCGGCTAATGATGGTTTTGATAAGCCTTACGGCTATTATCTGAAACCAATTTTGGAAGCTGTCAAAGCTAATGACGACCAGCGCAAGAAGATAACTCAGATTGTTGAAGACCTTCGACCGACGATAGAGCCGCTCAGAAAGAAATTCAAGGAAAAACAATCTATGTTTTTGTCCGGCATGGCAAAAGGCGTATCAGCAGAAGATTTGCTTTGTGCGCAAAGAGAGTTGGGGCAGATTCGTGGTGAGATCAACGATCAATATTTATTGATGCGCTTGCGAGTGAGAAAGCTGCTACAACCCGCGCAGATAGAGGCGTATGATGATTTTCTTTCACGCAAGGGTTGGCTGAAAAAACAGCCCGCCAAATAGGTTTTGAAAGGTTGGTTAATATCGAATTCAGTGTTTCAGCTTGCTGCTAACACTTTGCTTTCTGGCTGACTTTTGCAACAAGGCCAGCCGTTTTACATACACATCGGTAGCCTTCTCCGCGTCATCTTCGAGCGCCAGCCCCCTGCCGATTTCATCCAGGTCAGGTGTTTTCGGAGTCACCTTGAACGGTCTTCCTACGACTGCGAAGGCGCCATAATTTTGATGACCGAATAAATTGCGAAACTTCTTAAATCCCAGCGCCTGTACGATTTTTTGAAAGAGGGTCGCTTCTGCCGGATCGGTCTTATAGTGCACGCCGACAGGCACAATCCAGATCGGTTCTTTCCTTCTGCGCGCAGAAATTTTTGCAATCGACATAGTGCCGGATTTAAACTCGTGTCTGCGTGTGATTTCATCGGGTACCAGCTGACCCTGTGGAAAGATGACCAGTTGAGCATTCGGACCCCCGGATGATAATGCCGAGATAGCCGCCTTGAAAGCTCTCGTGCGCCCTTCCTGCGATTCTTCATCGACTGCGATTGCACCTGTCATAGTGGCTATCCATCCTCTGTAGCCGAGCACTTCTGTTGTGCGAATAAGGTAGTACATCGGTGTTATTCCGATTAAAGCCGATACGATCGATGCGTCTCCGGCATCGATATGAAATGGAGCGATGATGCGCGGACCATTGGCAGGCAAGCGGTCCTTGCCGACGATTTTGATAGGCCCTACTTCTAGAAATCCCAGATTGAAGCAGACAAATCGGCATAGCAAACTGGTAAGGAAATATGGCTCTGGTGGCACATAACCACCTTCTCTGACTTTCTTAACTTCCGCCGACCAAAACTGAATGCGTGCATCGATAGCGCATGAAATCAGCCACAGCAGCAGAGCCAGGCAGACATAGATGAAGACTTCCTGCATCGATATAGCTCCAGTCAGGCTCGATCATGTTTCGAAAGCCGGAGCCAATTCGCCTTCTTTCGGGAGGATTGCAGTTGACACCGCATCCGGTGCGCGGACGACAGCCTTCCTTCCATATGTTTGCGCCGGTTAAAACTCACGAGTCGGTCGCTTCTGTTTGTCTCTTTAGAACGTAACCTGGTGAACGCCATTGCCTCCGCGCTTTTCGATCAATTCGGTGGCGCCGTCTGCTTGCATGATCAATTCTTCTGCAGGCAGAGTTTCGCCTGTCGCAGTGCAGATACCCAGACTGACCGTAAATGTGACTTTGTGCCACATGTGGTCCAGACAAGTG
>JBGAVL010000255.1:0-9339 GCA_044228145.1 Obscuribacteraceae bacterium (SeqCode) | reverse complement strand
ATATCCGTGGCATACCGCAATGCATTCTCGACTTACAAGACTTGATCAAGCCCGGCTTTGCGTTTGTAGATGCTGTTGTGGCGATGGAAGGCGATGGTCCGATAAACGGCACCGGCAAGGAAATGGGTTTTTACGTTCTCGGAGACGACCTTGCCTCTGTTGATGCAACCTGCGCGCGCACAATGGGGTTTGACCCTTACGAACTCGATTACATAAAGATCGCCGGTCAGGTAGTCGGCAACGTAAATTCAGATGCGATAACAGTGGTCGGACTGCAGGTTGATAAGGTCAAGAAAACGTTCGACCGCCCGATAACATTCAAAAACAAAGCTCTGATGGCGCAGTCGACTAATCAAGCCAGTTGAATTGCGCTTGTAGGCTCGCATGCAATGCGCGACTCTGCAGGAATACTTGCAGCACCAAAAGCGGTGACGGCTCAAACGGGCTGAAGATGATCCTTATACATAGAATGCAAATGGGAGGACTGGCGATACCAGTCGACCATTTTTTTCAGCCCCTCTTCAAAGTTGTGTTGGGGGCGCCAGCCAAGTTCTCTTGTTATTCTCGCGTGGTCGCAAACCCATACTTCGGCGTCCCATGAGCGATTCGGCATGCTTCCGAAGGTCGGCTTGGCTTCAATATTCATTAATGGCGCGGCAATTCGGACGACTTCTTTTAAAGTTGTCTGCACCCCGGTGCCTACATTGTATATAGCTCCCGGATCGCAATTCTTGGAGAGCGTGCGTTTTGCCGCCAGCATGTATGCGTCGACGACGTCTTCGACGTAGACGAAATCGTGCGCGCAATCTTCATCTACCAGATTTGGCCAGCGACCTTCATTGCCGCAGGCGACGAGATTGGTCATCAGGCGGTTTGGTTGCTCATAGGGGCCAAAGCACGAATATAGTCTCAGTGTCGGCATGTTGACATTGTTGGCGCCGGCAACATAGCGGCACAGATGGGTGGCACCTGCTTTGGTGGCGGCATAATAGCTGACCGGATTGAGCGGCTCGTCTTCTCTGGGGGCGTGATCTTTCTGTCCGTACTCGGAGGAAGTGCCGGTATTTACCAGCGATTCTGCGCCGTGCTCGACGGCTGCCTCGAGCAGGCGACTGGTGAGAATGTAATTTGATTCCAGAATTTGTATTTTATCTTGTTGCCAGGAGTAAGCTCCATGTGCTGCTAAATGAAACACCCACTGCGGTTTTACCTCTGCAAAAACGCGATCGATCGAGTCGGATTCCTCAGGTGCGTAAAAGTCCAGTTTTACCTGATCGTTTATTTCGGTGATGCGCCATGGAAACTGATTGGTTTTCTTGCGCATCAAAAGATGCACATAGTGCCCGTCTAAAACCAGTCGCCGAGCCAAATTAGCGCCGATGAATCCAGTGGCACCTGTGACCAGCACTACTTTGCGTTCGGATGAATCAGTCATGAGCAGGCACTATCTCGCTGCCAGATTGAGGCATTTCACGACAGTGTCGGCTACGGATTTGGAAGAGATGCCGAATCTGTCTTTGAGGAACTGTTCCGAACCGACGGCACCACGAGGATTTTGTCTGACTGCCAGGCGCGTGAGACGTGCATTGAGACCGTTTTCGGCAATCACTTCGGAAACCATCGAGCCCAATGCGCCGTTGATGTAATGTGCTTCCACTGTAAAGACATGACGATGCCGCGAAATCGATTCGATTAAATGCTCTTCCGGACTGGGGTTCATTGAAGAGACAAGAGCGACTGTCGCGTGAATGCCCACATGGCGAAGCAGGGACTCCGCTTTTGCCGCTTCCGTCGCCGCATTGCCCATGGCTATGATAAGGGCGTCTTGACCACTCGCGATCAAGTCCAGTTTGCCGAGTTCGAATTGGCCGTTAAGTTCCGGCAGTGAAATGTTTTCATTTTTGCTCAAGCGGTAATAGGCGGGGCCTGGCATATCCCAGGTTTTTTCAAGGGCGGTTTTGAGTTGGAGGGAATCACAGGGCGTGATGATTGAAAGACCTGGCTGCACTCTCAGCGCGCCTACGTCATCCAGCCCGAAATGTGTAGGGCCGTGGTGCGAGTATTCAACGCCGCCGCCGATGCCGATGATCTTAACCGGCAGATTGTGCAGCACCGGACCATTGCGAATAAATTCGTATGGTCTGAGCGTCGCGAAAGTAGCAATCGAATAAACAAAAGGAATCATGCCGGCTTCGGCCATGCCTGTAGCCATGCCCATCATATTTTGCTCGGCGACACCGGCGTTGATGAAGCGGTCTGGAAAACTTTCGGCAAACGGCTCGACGACGAAGAATCCCAGGTCACCCGTAAGCAGGTGAATGCGGCGGTCTTTTTCCGCTAGCTCAATCAGTTTTTCTATAAAAGCTTTGCGCATAGAGATTTGGCGTCACCGCGAAAGTATTCGAGGTTAGCGTCCAGCCTCCGTTGCGTCTATTTCTATTTCTTTCATAGCCAGTTGAAACTGCTCGTCTGTCATCGGCAGGTAATGCCACTGTATTTGGTTCTCCATATAGGAGACTCCCTTGCCGAATGTAGTGCGAGCGATGAGGACATGCGGCGCTCCGGACGTGTATTCAAGCCGGCTGACGGCGTCGAGCATAGCCCTGCAGTCGTGCCCGTCCACCACTTGCGTGTCCCAATTGAAGGCGCAGAATTTTTTCTCGACCGAATTTGTGTCCAGCACGTCTTTTGTATAGCCCAATGCTTGCTGTCCGTTTTGATCGACAAAGACGACCAGATTTGAAAGCCCGTGGTGACCGGCGAAAAGCACCGACTCCCAGAGCGCACCTTCGTTGAGTTCTGCGTCGCTTACCAGCACGAAGACTTTGCGCGAAGAGTTTGTCCTCTTGGCGGCAAGCGCGGAGCCGACTCCGAATGACAGTCCCATGCCCAGAGAACCGGTGGCGAAATCGACGCCGGGCACTTCGATTTCCGGGTGTCCGCACAGACTGGTGCCGTCGTCGCAGAATGTGCCGAGCTCTTCTCTGGTGATGAAACCTTTCAAATGCAGCGCCGCATAGAGTGCCAGCACAGCATGGCCCTTTGAAAGAATGAAACGGTCGCGCTCCGGATCGTCCGGTGATTTGATGTTCAAGACGCTGCTGTAGAGCAGCGCGACTATCTCTGCAATCGAAAGTGATGAGCCAATATGCCCGACCCCGGCGCGCTTTGATTCGACGAGAACCAGGCGCCTGATCTCGTTGGCGAATTTTTCGGGATTGAGTGTGGGCTTTGCCCGTTGCGTTGCCGTCACTGCCGCTTTACGATTGCTTTCGATGTCGAGAGGCTTCCCAGCAGATAGTTTACTAAGAGCGCTCCGATGGTGGATGACGGCGGTGTAATCTCAGTCCGATTTCTTGAGCAGCTTGCCCTTAAGTTCTGTTTTGGCGGGCTGTAGCACCCGTCTCAAGTATTTTTCATTCGTCTCCCATGGTTTTGGCACATAGCCCGTCAGGTGTTTTAGCCGCTGGCGCGCCTGACCGTAGTACTCATCATCACCGTACAGATGGTCGAGGAATCCCAAGCCTTTGAAATTTGTGCCCTTTTCAAAGCCGACACCATTGCGCATGACGATCAGCCATTCTTTGACGCACTCGGCGAAAACTGCGGGATCTTTGTCTTCCTGATGTTCGAGTTTGCGGTCGAGGGCTTCTGCTAGTGCTTTGTGCACGTCCATATCATCAGGGTTGCGGAGCATTGCTCGGCGCGCCAGCTGAATGGCTCGATCGACACGCTCGGCACGCAAAGCCATTTCTGAGCCAATCAGCGCATGCATCGCTCGGCGTTTTGATGGGTCGATTACTTCGTCATACTCCATCGTCGGTGCCACTTCATTAGGCTCGCTCTTCGGCTCGCTGCGCGCTTTGGGCGCGGCAATGCAGGCTCTTACAAATGGCGAAAATAGACTTGTCGAAGTGGACACAAGCAGGCAGAAGCAAACGACCGCTGCCACTGACCGCGGCTGCCGGGCTGGTTTTGCAAACATTGAATTGTCTCAGTAGGTGGTGTTTATTTCCCCGGTTCCGGCGGATGAGGTGGCATTGGCGGATGCGGAGGTTTGTCAAAACCTCCTATGGGCCCCAGTTCCATTCGGTCCTGCATCAGTTTGATCTTCTTGCGCTGCTCTGCTGTCAGCACTTTTGCCGCTTCTAAAATATGCGCCGAAAACCGTTTGCTGATGTCGGCTTTCTGTTGAGCGATTTCCTCAGCCGATTTGCGTACATCGGATTCATTGATATTTTCCGCGGACAGCTTGTCGCGCATTTGATTTTCTAGTGTGCGCAATGCTGCAAATTCTCCGGCATCTCCCGCATCGAATGCCCGTTTGAGTTTGGCCAGGCGCCCCACCTGGTCGTCAGACAGGTCGACATTGGCAAATGGCGGAGGCGGCATCATGAAGTGCGGCATCGAGAATTGTGCTCCGAAATGAGGTCCGCCGGGCGGATAATGGGGAAAGGGAGGACGTCCGCCCGGCGGAATCGGACAACCAGGAGGTCCGCCGAATTCACCGACGCCCACAAAGAATCCCGGCTGCGGTGCGGCGGCGGCGTCGACGACAATGACTTTGTCTTCCGGACCGAGATTTCCATTGTCTAGCTGCAGAGTGATTGGCTCCTGGCTGAATGCTGGGGTTGTCGAAAGAAGGGCGGCGGCCGCAAGAAGACCGCGCCACTGGTATTTGTGGCTCATGCTGCTGTTTCCTTTTAGAAACCAGCTTCACCTGGGTTCGAGACAAGCTGGTTTGATGAACAAAGGAAATTGTACTAGAATCCAAATTTGTATGCAAATCCAATTTTATACGCAAATGCAAGGTTGCATCCGAGTCATTTATTATTTGGCGGTTTGTGTGTTGCTGCTCCAACTTCCTTATAATGCGGAGCGCCCCGGTAATGAGTGAAGCGTTGCATAGCCGACGAGACAAAAAGCGTGTGGAGCGGCACCATCAGATTCTTGACGCCGCGTCCAGCTTATTTAAGGTACGAGGCTACGAGCAAACGTCCATCGACGATATTGCCCGAGAAGCTGACATAGCCAGGGGCACCGTCTTCTACAATTTCGAGTCAAAGGAGGACATCGTCTTCGCCTTGCGATTTCGCTCTGTCGACGAAGCGAGGGAACGTGCGCTTGCAATGCATGTCGATGGCGCTCCGGCAGTCAAGTGCATTGAGAGCTTCCTTGTCGAAGTCGCGCAATGGACTGAGAAAAACCCTGAACTGGCGGAGGTTTTGTGGCGCCACGGTCCTGTCAACGCAAAACGATTTTTGAGACCCGAAGTTTTGCACGAAAGAATTACCGGCGCTGAAGACGCCCGTCCAACCCAAATCAAGCCGCCACCCGGACCACCAAATTTGGTGCCGATCGAGCTTGTCAAAAGCGCACAAGTGGAGAAATCTATGCGTGACGATGTTTCTGCGGAGCGCATGGCGCACCACCTCAACTTCATTCTCATTCACGGGCAAATGGAATGGCTGCGCGGCGACCGCGAACTTCCGCTCGATAAGCACATGCTGGAAGAGTTCAAAGTCGTCCTTGACGGACTGGGTGTGCGGACCTGAGCCTCTTGCTATCATTAACAAGTTCCTGCCGCGGAAAGTTGCACTGTGGATCCGGCTTTAGACCTGCAAACCGTTTATCAAAATCGCTTCTCTGAAAACGAGAAGAAGCGACAGGTCGTCTGGCAAGTTTTGACTCGCGACTTTTTTCAGCAGTGGGTGCGCCCGGATGATGCTGTGTTGGACGTTGGCGCCGGCTATTGTGAATTTATCAACAACATCAATGCGAAAACAAAATACGCGCTCGATTTGAATCCTACGACAGCAAGCGCTGCCGCTGCAGGCGTGAATGTGGTTTCGCAAGACATCTCGCAACCGTGGCTGTTGGCAGATGCTTCCGTGAATGTGGTCTTCAGCAGTAATTTTCTCGAGCATTTGAACTCTAAGGATGCAGTACTTCACTGCCTTCGCGAAGCGCGACGGGTCATGAAACCGGACGGCACTATAATATTGCTCGGACCAAACATTCGCTTTTGCAACTCTGCATATTGGGATTTTTTCGATCACTATATTCCGTTGAGCGATCGATCAATCGTCGAAGCGCTGCAATTAAGCGGCTTTGAATGCACTCGCGTTGTCGATCGTTTCTTGCCCTTTACGATGAAAGGGAAAAAACCGACGTATCCATTTCTAATCAGCGCTTATTTGAAAATGCCTTTCGCCTGGAATATTTTCGGACAACAGTTTCTCGTCATTGGGAAACCGGCGAAAGGCTAGTTTGTCCTTTCAGTGTGGGCATTACCATTCGCCGATATCCGATGCCTGTGCGCGTTTTCTATATTTGTGTATCCATAAAAATCCCATACCCGTGAGGGCACCATAAATGATAAATGTGCAACCTTGATCGACGAGAACCTGCATGTGCTGGAGGAAAACAGCTTGGTTGTATAGCTCTGTAAGTTTTTCGTCAATCGGCGCCAATCCACGAATCTCTCGTGACACTTCGTTCATTCGAAAGTGAAAATAGATATCGTCACTGTCCATTCCCTCGAACTCTGGAGTCGGGGCATGCTTGATAAAGGCGCCCGAAGCTAAATAGAGTCCTGAAAGACTAATACAGATGCCAATCAGAGCTGCTTTGAAGTAATCGCGCACGCTGGTCCTCCGGAGTCGCTGGTTTCAGTTTATGGCATTTGCAACGCAATTGCATTCTCGTTTGTAGGTCGCGCGATTCTCAGTAGTTACCCTATGGTTGTTTTTGTGTTTCCTGGGAAACTGAAAAAAACTAAACTCGCTGGAACAACATTGCGAACAGTATTCAAGCTATCGTTGCTGCCGTGGTTGCTTTTCGTCGCTTTACCTGTCTGTGCAAGGCAAGCTGAATCGCGTGCAGATGCGGTGACTCGCGCTAATGCTGCAATGGCGTACGAGGAACGCTTGTGGGTAGCACAGAAAACGTTGGAAGCAGGAAATTTAGAAGAAGCCGAGAGGCTGTATCGCTTGATCCTTGGCGAATATCAGGATGATCCTCGCGCTTTACTAGGACTTGCTCGAGTCCTTCACAAGATGGCGCGTCGTGATGGAAGGTATCTTCCAGGTTTTGAAGAGTTGATGAATAGGTTAAAGGACATCGTTGATGAACAAGGTAAAGGTGTGGCTGCAATGCAATCTAGATTGCGCGGTGAGGCTACACCACCGCAAGACGGCTTGCACAAGTCCGACGCCCGCTCGTCAGGAGCTTACACGTCGGTCCGGGCTAAATACAGGCGCCGCACCGGGCTGTTTCAGAAAGGATTTAATCGCGGCAGCCGATCTCCTGTGTGTCACAAGTCGGAAGGAAGTGGCGGGAGAGAAAGTTTCGATGGCAACGAAAGATTGTTAGCGCCACTGCTCTTCAGAAAAGAATGTCCTGAGCCGAGTTTGAAGAACTGGTTCTTTCTAGACCCGCCCTGTTAGCGGATGCTAGCGGTATCCCCGTCGAGGTATTTGCCGTTTTGGATTCCACTTATGACATGCGGGACATTCTGCTCTTTCCCTCCTCTCATCCTTCAGTGGCACCAAAGTACCTCAAGAAATTTTCTGCAAATTGTCCATACGCTTCGCGGTATGGACCTTGCGCTTGCTCAAGATATTTCCTACACAACGCTACCCCATCTTCCTTTCTGCCATTCACACATTTGAAGACGGCTAAGGTCGTCTCTTTTTTCAATGGGACGTAGCACCACTGTTCAACAGCTTTTTCAAATTCCAAGAAATTTGCTGTTCTCTCTATAAAAGGAATTCCGTACTTTGAAAATTTTTGGAGAATTTCGAGCACCTTCTCGAGATCTTGTTTGTTTTGACATAAGTTGGCATCTGCGAACTCTGCGGGCAAAGGTGACCTAGAGCCTTGCTTACTGTAGGAGCTATATAGTTTTGCGGCTTCAAGCCCAGCAGTCGATCACAAAGCAAATCCGTTTCTTCATGCTTCAATCCGACATGTGCAGTAATGGAAAATCCATACTTTCTGACAACTTCGATCCACAGAATGCCCGTGAATCCATTGCCAACATCGCATATGTAATGTTCTCTAGATTTTGCTGCCCTCAAATAGCCTTGTCTTTCAAGCACTTTGTCCAAAATCTCAAAGGTTTTGGATTCCAACTTTGCAGTTGCGCTTAGTGGAGATTTTGGGGTTGAGTGTAGTGACTCAAATTGAGAATTGTCCAATGTAACTAGAGATACGCCACAAATGCGTTCAGCTATAAGCTCGGGAACCGCTAGGAGAAAATCGCAATCTCTGCCAGTATTCTCTGTCATTTGTCTAAGTGCCTCGTCTCTCAAATCCGCAAAAATGGATGGAGCCGCGCCCTCAGCAACTAGGTGATCTGTAGCAATCTGTGCATCGCGTACGATGTTCCAAATCTTTTTCCCTGAGTTCCAATACTCGAGGGTGCATATATTTATATTCTCGTGTAGGTAGTAGACAGCTACTTCAGCTGTTTTCGACAGCTTCTTTAGCAGTGTTTCGCATTGCGCAAACGATGCACTGCAATCCTGCTGCCCCACTAAAAAAACCAACCATTTTTCAAATTGAGCAGTGAGAGATTCCCAAGGCAATCGTCCACCTCACCGCTCTTTTGGAGCCCTGCAGCACGGAGAATGTCTTTCTCGTCAAGCCCCTTAACACATAACCATGTTAGCGATTGCCCCATTTACTATACAACTCCTCAATTCTAGTGGTTTACGCACGGTTCACCTTTCGTATGCTGGCGCTTATGACTGGCATAAAAGGTTACCGGAGATTTCCTAAATCCCACTCACGACATGCGGCACATATGGCTCTTCGAGTGCCGCGATGTCTTCGGCACTGAGTTTCAATTCCACTGCTTTGGCGGCGTCTTCGAGATGGTGCGGTTTTGTAGCGCCGACAATGGGTGAGACGATTCCTGGCTTTTGCAGCAACCACGCGAGAGCAACTTGAGCGCGGGGCACGTCCAGTCGTTTTGAAACTTCGGTCAGTCGTTCAACAACTTTCTTGTCGGCTTCAATCTGCACGGAGTAAAGCTTTTTGCCGAATTCGTCCGTTTGCGAGCGTTCTGTTTTGTCATCCCAATTGCGTGTTAGTCGACCGCGTGCAAGTGGACTCCACGGAATCACGCCCACACCTTCGTCATTGCAAAGCGGCAACATCTCTCGCTCTTCCTCTCGGTAGATCAAGTTGACGTAATTTTGCATGCTGACGAAACGCGCCCAACCGTTTTTGTCTGATATGTGCAGTGCCTTTGCAAATTGCCAGGCGAACATGCTAGATGCGCCGATGTAGCGGACTTTGCCTGATTTCACAAGGTCGTTCAATGTGTCGAGT
>JBGAVL010000254.1:0-9384 GCA_044228145.1 Obscuribacteraceae bacterium (SeqCode) | reverse complement strand
TTGGAAAAGCTCGTCAAAAACCAAACGGCGACGGGCTTCATCTTTACGTTCCGGCTCCTCGGGGAAATGCATATTGGTCAGCGCAGTGCGCAAGTCCATCAGCCCCAATTTTTCTCTGATGTCTGCCGGCAATGGATCTTCTAAATAATCGCCGAAGGCATCCAAAGTATTTTTGATGATATTGCGCAAATACCGCAGGCTGAGCCCTTCGGTGAGTGCATAGACAGGAACCAAACGTCCCAGGTGGATGCTCTGGCTCTGCAGATCTTCAATGCCGCCACCTTCGTCAAGGATACCGAGAATTTCCACTTCGGCGTTTTTCAATGCCAGTTTGTTTGAATACTTGTCTCTCTCCACCGTGCCGGAAGCTATTACTGTAGCGCCTTTCGGAAACTGATCTTTATAGCGTTCGAGGAGATATTTATTGCCTTTGCCCCCGATAAAGCGAGTTATCGACAAACTTCCAGTTCCATCGGAAAGCAGTACATTTACTATAGATATATTGCTGCGCTTAGACTGGTAAGCGGAGACTGTTCGAATCTGCGCGAAAACAGTGGCTTCCATGCCGATCTGCAGTTGACGGATAGGCAAGCGATTGTGAAAGTCCAGATGTTTGCGCGGATAATGACGCAGAAGATCGCCGGCTGTTTCAATGCCAAGATTTTTCAACAAGGCCGCAACTTTCGGCCCCACTCCTTTGACCCATTGAACATTCACTTCATTTGGATCATTGCTGTTGGTCTGCTTTTTCTGAGCCGGCGTGCCTTCGCTCGGCTTCGATTCATCCGCGGACTTCGTAACAGGCTCCTGAACTTTTGATGCCACAGGTGTAGTCGGCTTGGAAGCCTTCTCAGATTTCTCTTTGGCCGAACGTGTGTCGTTGTAGTCAGAGGGTCGCTCGGTGACCTTACGGGTGCTGGCAGGCTCACTGCCGCCCGTCATGGCGCCCTCTTCCTCATCTGTATCGGACAGCTCCAAAGACGCAGCCTTGCGCTCCTCTGCCATCTCCAGAAGCGGTCCAATCAATTCTTCAGAGCGTCGAATGATAGAAATGCGCGTCGCCACGTCGACATTTGGATACTGGCGAAAGAGGGCGCGTATGGTCACCCAGACAGGCTCCATCGGGTATCGGCGGCTGAGCCGCTCGGCGGTCATGCGCATAAACTGGGAGAAGGTCGAGCGCTTGCCCTGAAAGTCCGCGTAACGAGCGCGCCTTTCCACGACAACAGCTCGCCGCAATGCAGTGAGTTCTGATTCCCTGGAGGATTTGGTGTTACTCGTTGTCGTAGGCAAGTTCAGAGACCTTGGTCTAAAAGCTAGGCTCTCTGCCATTAAGACTAAAAGATTGGCGCTTAATTCGCTAGTAAGAATTTTTGCTTATATGCATCGCGTATCGATCGCAATACTGCGATTCGACAACTATCACTCGCACGCCGCGACAAAAAACCAGGCGCATGCAATGCGCAAAAAAAACAGCGGGCGACGCATGGCGTCGCCCCTACATTACTGGAGTCTGTTGAGAATCAGTTTGGAAATTGCTTTCAATGTGGCGAACACGCCGAGACCTTCGGAAGCGACGGCTTCAAAGCTCGGGACGCCACGGATATTGAGTTCTTTTTCCATACGCTCGATGGGCATTGCGTTTGCCAGGTCGCGCTTGTTGTACTGCAGAACCCAGGGAATGTTGTCGAGAGTCAAGCTGTATTCAGCCAGGTTTTCAATCATGTTTTGCAGGGACTCGACATTATCTTTCGAGCGCATTACATCCGAGTCGGCAACAAAGATGATGCCGTCCACGCCGTTCAGAATCAGCTTTCTGGAAGCGTTGTACTCCACCTGACCGGGGACTGTATAGAGCGAGAATCTTGTTTTAAAACCTTGCACAGAGCCCAGGTCCAGAGGCAAGAAGTCGAAAAAGAGCGTTCTTTCCGTTTCTGTTGCCAGTGAAATCAGTTCGCCCCTGGTCGTCGGAGCCAATTGACTGTGAATGTATTTGAGATTCGTCGTTTTGCCACCAAGACCGGTGCCGTAGTAGACGATTTTGCAGTTTATTTCACGCGCCGCGTAATTTACTAAAGCCATCCTTGCCTTCCTACCCCAACGCCGCCGAACCGCCTCGACGCTGAAGGATTTCAAGCGCTTGATGGGGCGACAACAGGAATTGATACCACGATTGGGACAGCATTAGAAGTGATCTTACGAGAATTGATCTCGCTACAGGGGGAGGGGGGGGACACAGTTAATTAAGACAGTCAGAAAAACGGCTGCTTGATTTCCCGGTTAGGTTTATTTGCCTGACAACGCCAGCCAAAGCTGTAACCCCAAAAACAGACTACCACGTCGGCGTCCGACGTTGGAGTGGTTTAGTGTAAATGTTCCTTTCGGTCTTGAGGCTAACAAACAGGCTGACCACTTCGCGCGTAAAGCCTTTCATGGTAAAATTCACGGTTCGCTCATCACCTCGGCTGATTCGGATAGATCGGACGACGGCGACGGCTTCTAGCACCCCTGACACAGACAGGGACGCCTTGTGAAGCTATCGGCTGGTGGTGTAGCACTGGCAAACCAACCAATATTTGGGAATTAGGGAAATGGCAAAACGTTGCGATGTGTGCGAGAAGGGCCCGACAACCGGGCGCAGTTATACCTTTTTGCGTTCTCACTGGAACCCGCACAACAAGAGACGCTGGCTGCCAAACCTGCAACCGGTCAGAGTTAAATTGCAAAATAGCGTCAAGAAGATGAAAGTTTGCACCTCTTGCCTGAAAGCCGGCAAAGTCCAGCGGGCACTCTAATCTGAGGCTCCAAGCACTAACTTTAGTGTCAGATAAAGTTTACAGGCGCACTCCGTGCGCCTTTCTTTGTATCCAGACATTACCCCGGCCGGCAATTCCAATCTGAAGCGCCGATGGCGCCGCCTCTACAGCGCTCAGCCCCGCCGGACGACCATCTGGCTCAATGATTTCAAAGTCCCAAAAACCGCCTTGCCTTCCGTGGCGATCGCCTCGAAAGCCGGAACACCTGTGGCGTTGAGGTCTTTCTCAAGAGTTTCGACAGGCAGTGCATCGGTCAAATCCCGTTTGTTGTATTGCAAAACCCAGGGAATATTCTTGAGATTAAGTTTGTGTTCTTTTAAGTTATCCATCATGCCTTCCAGAGCCTCAATATTGGCCTGGCGTCGGACGGCGCTGGAATCGGCGACAAAAATGATGCCATCAGAACCTTTCAGGATCATACGCCGGCTCTCGTTGTACTCCGTTTGCCCGGGCACGGTGTAAAGCGCAAATCGCGCTTTATATCCCTCGATCTGACCTAGATCCAGAGGCATGAAGTCGAAGAACAAAGTTCGCTCGGTTTCTGTAGCCACTGTGACCAGCTCGCCCCTGACGGAAGGGTCGAGATTGGCGTGCAAGTATCGCAAGTTGGTCGTCTTGCCACCAAGTCCGGTGCCGTAATAGACGACCTTGTAGACGATCTCGCGTTTGTCGTAGTTGATTAGTGCCATTCTGCTTTCGCGTGAACTCAGCTTTGCAGCGCTAGAAACAGCGCCTTGGCGCATAATCAAGAATACGCTAGAAAAACCGATTTTGCTATTCGCAAGACTTTTGGCGCCGCACTATTTGCTGCCCCTGGCCAGATCGAGCAAACGATCCTTACCGACCAGGTAAACAGCATTGCAGAAATGACAACGTCCCTCGGCCTGCCCGTCTTCTTCGGCCATGGAAATCAGCTCCTTAGAACCCATCCAACGCAGAGCCTCTAGAAAACGTTCGTTGGAGCACTTGCAATAAAACTTGAGCGGCTTGGTGTTGGCAATCGGCACCACTTCAAAACCACTGAGGATACGCTCGAGAATTTGCTCGAGGCTCATCCCTCTTCGCATCAAGAAAGTGAATGTGCCGAAGGTAGTTATATTATTTTCAATGCGGCAAATGGTTTCTTCCGTATGGTCGGGCAGAAGCTGCACGATAAGCCCACCGGCTGCCTCTACACCGCGTGCGTTCATGTGCGTGCCGACCACTACAATCGATCCGGTTTGATCTGAGACCACCAGGTAGCGATTGATATCCTCTCCCACTTCGCCTGATTCCAGCTCGACAGTGGAGGTATGAGCACGCCCGAAGCCGTGGTCTATCGTCACGTGCAAGTAGCCCGTGGAGCCGATTGCACCCCCAACATCAAAATTCCCCAGGGAGTTTAGCGGTAACTCAACCTGGGGATTTTCTACAAAGCCTCTTACTGTGCCTTTCGGTGACGCGTCTACCATCACCTTGCCCAGAGGTCCGTTGCCCTGGAACTTCAATGTGACTTGACCCTCGCGCGCCACAACCGGCGTCAAGAGTACGCCTGCCGTCATCGCCCTACCAAGGGCAGCTGTCGCAGTGAAAGAGAGATTGTGCCTTTGTCTTGCTTCTTCTACTAAGTCAGTGGTGGTGACAATTACCGCTCTGATGGTGCCATCGTTAGATATCGCCTTGAGTATGCCATCCTGCATAGACATCACCAGATAAGAGCTTTTCTAAAATATTCTAGCAGTAAAACCGATTTTTTTACATCTCTTTACGCAATGCCGGCGACGACCACTCTCGGCAAGCCGTTCACATCCTCGATGCATTCCACTCGATTCATACCGGCACTGCGCATGATTTTGAGCACTGCCTCCGCTTGTCCATCACCCACTTCCACAGCGGCAAATCCAAAAGGCGGCAGCAATTTAGGCAGCGCAAACTTGGCAAACTGGCGATAGAAATCCAAGCCGTCTTCACCCCATCCAATCAAGGCCTCAGGTGGCTCGAAGTCGCGCACTTCAGGCTCGAGCGTGTCGTAGGTCTTCCTGGGAATGTAGGGAGGATTCGAAATGATGGCGTGAAAACCGCTCAGCGTAAATTCGCGGAAATCACATTTGCTCAAAGTCAGGCGCTGAGAAACGTCATAGGTGCGGGCATTCAGCCGGGCGACATCAAGCGCATCTTGAGAAACATCAAGTCCGACAACCTCCAGGTTGGGAATTTCCTTGAGCATGGCTACAGAAATACAACCCGTTCCCACGCCCACTTCCAATACACGAATTTCGCTGGAAATGCCCATGGCAAGCAGACGCTTGCTGGTCAGATCAAAGAGAGTTTCGGTGTCCGTTCGCGGAATAAAGACGCCCTGGTGCACAACCATTCGCATTCCCATGAACCAGCCGTAACCCAGGCAATATTGCAAAGGTTCGCGCTTAACACGCCGTTTCAAAATGCTTTCCAACTCTTCGCGCTCACCCAAATCCAACAATTCATCGAATTTCAACTCGCGCTCGGCCGCGCTCATTCTCGTCACGTGCTCGATGATCAAGTCCGCCTCGCGACGCACTTCAACCCGCTCAATACCCACATCTCTGAGCGTCTTTACGACCTTTTCGCGAGCCTCGCGGATTGTCTGGCAATCGGCAAATGAAAGGTTTGATTCAGCGTCAGGCGACAACTAGAGAGACTCCTTCAGCTTCCGCTCGTTGTCGGCCATGATGTTGGCATCGATTACCTTCTCCAGATCGCCTTCCAGCACGTATTGCAAATTGAAGTTTTGGTTGATGCGGTGATCGGTAATGCGATTGTCTTTGAAATTGTATGTGCGGATTTTTTCCGAACGATCGCCAGTGCCAACCTGGGCGCGTTTCTCGTCCATCAGGGTCTTTTGCTGCGCTTCCATTTCCATTTTGTACAACTTGGCACGCAGGATTTGTTTGGCCCGTTCTTTATTCTGCAATTGACTTCTCTCTTCAGAGCAGGCGACCATCAAACCGGACGGCTTGTGCACGATGCGCACGGCCGTTTCCACCTTGTTTACGTTCTGGCCGCCGGCACCGCCGGAGCGCATTGTGGTGATTTCGAGATCCTTGTCGTAAAGCTGCACATCGACTTCGTCGGCTTCCGGCATCACCGCCACCGTCGCGGTCGAAGTATGCACGCGTCCTGACGCTTCCGTAGCCGGAACGCGCTGAACTCGATGGACTCCCGATTCGAATTTCATGCGACTGTACGCTCCATCACCTTTGAAAGCGATGATCACTTCTTTGTAGCCACCCACTTCCCCCTCGTTTTGCGAGGCCACTTCCGGCGTCCAGCCCATCTTGTCGGCATAACGCAAATACATGCGCAAAAGGTCGCCGGCAAAAATCGACGCTTCGTCGCCACCCGCGCCAGCTCGAATTTCCACCATGATGTCTTTGTCATCATTGGCGTCTTTCGGCAGGAGCTGGATTTTAAGACGCTGAGACAAATCCTCTTCCCGTTCTTTCAACCCGGCCAGTTCGGTTTCCGCCATCTCCTTGAGCTCTTTATCGCTCTCGTTTTTGACCATGTCTTCGGCGCCTTTCATGTCCTTTTCAACACGCTGGTAGTCATGAAAGAGCGAAACAGTTTTCTCCAGATTTCTCAGAGTCCTGTAATCGGCAGTCGAACCAGGATTGGCTGCAAGCTTCTCTTGAAGCTCGTTGTAAACCTTTTCAATCTCTTCAAGTTTTTCAACAAAATGCGATTCCATAACAAATCCCTTCTTTGAGTGCGTAAGCCTGATTTCGCCCCGGGCGACAGACCAATCAAGAACGCCTTTGCATACGCTTTGGCGAGAACCACTTTATTGGGCGGAAAAACTAGACGCGCAGGCAGGACAAATCGACGAATTCAAAGCTAAGAAATCGGCTCTGGAAAACTCTTGCCGTCCAGGCGTCGCTGTACCCGACCGTGTTTGGCTTCTCTCAACGCGCAAAACGGTGATTGGCGACATCGCCTCGAACCTGACGGACTGGCTACAACATTTTTCCTTGCCCTTGCTGAGACTTCTCTTTAGATATTACGACAGGTTTTCAGGCGGTGCCATATGTCCGCAACAAAACCGACACGTATGAGCATGACTTAACTCGTACGGAAATAGTTGTTGTCGCCCAGGCAAATAAAACTCGGAGAGGGAGGGATTCGAACCCTCGCTGCGCTTTTGACACAGACAGTCTTTCCAGGACTGCACGATAGACCACTCCGACACCTCTCCAGGTGATCCGAAAATGCATTATATCTCATGGCCGAAATTACACGGGCGACGCATGGCGTCGCCCCTACACTTTGGAAAGCGAATCTTTTGTAGTTTGTGTTGTGCCCTGGACTCGCTTCTGAGCGGCCTTTACAAGCGGCAGGAATTCCTCAGCCTTGAGGCTGGCTCCCCCGACAAGGGCTCCATCGATTTCCGGCTTAGCCATTTGCTCCTCGATATTCGAGGGCTTGACCGACCCGCCGTAAAGCAAAGGCACCTGCTCAGCACGCGCCGAGTGACCGCCTTCCTTGTAGAAGTCGGCGATTGTAGCGCGGATTTGACCGAGCACGCGATTGGCTTCATCCGCTTCACAAACTTTGCCCGTGCCGATCGCCCAGACAGGCTCGTAGGCAACAATGATGATGTCCAGCGCCTCAGGCGGAATCTCGGCCAGGGCTGCTGCCACCTGGCGTCTCACAACCGAGTCGGTCAGCCCGGACTCACGCTCGTCAAGCGTTTCGCCCACACAAACAATGGGGATGAGCTTGTGCGCAAGCGCAGCTTTCAAGCGCTGATTTACCGTTTGATTGGTTTCTCCAAAAAATTGACGTCTTTCGGAATGTCCGATTAGGACGTACTTAACGCCCAATTCCAACAGCATGAGCGGAGAGACTTCACCGGTAAAAGCGCCGTCGTCGCGCCAATCCATGTTTTGGGCGCCTACCGCGATGTTCGTTCCTTTGACACTTTCTATGGCCGCCTCAATAGAAGTGAAAGGCGGGATAAGAACTACTTCAGGAAGATCCTTCTCTCCCTTGATCCCGGCGGCAACGGCAGAAGCCAGCGTAGTTGCCTCTTTACGGGTTTTGAACATCTTCCAGTTGCCAGCAATAATCGTTTTACGTTTAGTCACTGCCCCATCTCCCACAAGGACTGGTAATAACTCGAAAGGGTCGCCGGAAGGCGGCTCAGTATGATGCTCTACGGGCGCTGCCAATATATGAAGGGTAAATTTTACTCTCTTTCGAGGGTCGGGAAGGCAAGTGTTGCTGAATTTGCAACCATGCAGGCAGTTTCATGTAGTGACACTCTGCCAAAAAACGAGTGCAGTAGTAAGCCCACCGCCATTATCCAGGCGGTCAATGAGAATTAGGTACAATCATTGGGTTAAAAGCCAAGATGCAGGCGGCTTGATTCGCCTGCGTGAGGCGCCTTTAAGAAGTTCTTACCACAAAGAAGAAATCGCTCGCGCCGCCAATTGATTTGTGAGGATGTTTCGTGAGCCAAGAGGAAGCAAGTTCAAGCAATTTGCATGCACTGGTGGCGGCGCAAAAGCTGCTCGACGACGGAAAGCTCGACGAATGTCTGGCCGCGGCAAAAGCTTATTGGCTGAAAAACCCTGAGGATTCGCGAGTAGTGTTGCTATTTGCTCGTTTGATGGACGAAGCCGGGCGCAGCGAGCTTGCCTTAAAACTAGAGCGTCTCGCCAATGCACTTTCAGAAGAATCGGCTGAGACAGCGGAAAACAAATTGACCACAGATATGTTCGAAACCGGCCATGCTCTTATAGATGTTCGCCAGCACGAGCTTGCCGCCATGCTCCTGGAGAGCTGCGCAAAACTGCATCCCAGTGAGCCTGTAATCAATTATGAGCTGGGATTCTCTTTGATGTCGCTCGGTCGCTACCACAAGGCAACCAGGTATTTCGAAAGAGCGCGAGAAAAGCAAGGAGACTTTGATACCACGCTCAACCTCGCCGTTTGCTACAGCTTGACCAGACGAATTGATGAGGCAAAAGACATGCTCAAGCTGCTTGAAGATCTTGCTCTCGAAGATGACGAAAAGAAAGAATTGGCGCATCGAAAGACGGTTCTCAAAAGACTCGAACGCATGCAAAACAAGTCGGTCTTCACTTACAGAGACTGGCTCTACATTTTATATGGCTCAATTTTGCTTCGCCCGCAAATCGAAAAAGGAAAAACCGTAGAAGGTCCGCAGAAAATCGCCATGACTCTGGCACTTCTGAAGGGACTCTTTCAAGGACTTCGTGTAGATGTGGAGATCGTTGAATATTACAGCACTTATTCTCGTCCACTGGCCAAAATTCTCGCCGAACTCCTTTCTGTCGCCTCGGACAGCTACAAAGGTCCAAACCGACCCGAGAGAACGCTTTTGGTGATGTCCTGGGCGGCAGACATAATCGGTCCTCATCGCTCCTTTATGGAAAACAATTATCAAAGATTGCTATTCGCTTATGGACTGCCGATGCAAGAGCCGTTGCCTGTGACACCGGATGTGGTGGGAGCCTTTATGGAAGAACTCTTCATGCCCTGGTCGGAAAACGTTCAAAAGGGCTCGAACACAGACTCAATTGCC
>JBGAVL010000253.1:0-9387 GCA_044228145.1 Obscuribacteraceae bacterium (SeqCode) | reverse complement strand
CGGAGCCGATCATCACGGTGACGACCGAGAAGGTTGCTCCGCACTTGATGGAAGGAGTTGTCCAGGTCAATGGCACAATTTGGGCCTGGGACCCGCTTTCCATCGGCTCGGAAGTAAACGGTCTGAGAGTTGAGTCGATATACGTGGATGACGGCGATAAAGTGAAACGCGGTCAAGTACTGGCTCGTCTCAATTCAGCAGTCTTGAATGCTCAACTGGCTGAAGAAAAGGCGAAGCTGGCGGCACAGCGAGCAACCTTGAGAAGAACTATTCAGCCAAATCGTCCGGAAGATCTGCTTTCACTGCAAGCCGCCCATATGCAGGCTGAGTCGGCTGTTGCCGAGGCAGAAACTATGCTGGTTAAAGCCCGTGCCAATCTTGCCAATGCTCAGCACAACGCCAAACGCTATCGTGGACTGGTAGCAGAAGGTGCAGTCAGCGAGCAGGAAGCCGATCAGAAAGATACCGATGCAAAGACAGCTGATGCTGAAATGCATAATGCCGCTCAAAAAGTTCGCACCGCGAAATTTCAGCTAGAGCAGGCGAAGCAACGCTTGATCATGGGTCAGCAGGGCGGTAGAAAGGAAGATGTGGACATCTCGAATGCCACTGTTGCTCAGATGCAAGCCAATGTCAGCCGACTGGAGGCACTGGTGGCGCAGACGGTGATCAGGGCGCCGTCGGATGGTTTGATCATGCGTCGAGAGGCTCACCTGGGTGACATCACCGCCATGAATAAGGTGCTTTTCCAAATGGTACGCGACAACCGCCTGGAGCTGCGCGCGCAGGTAGCAGAAGTTGACCTTCACGATATTCATCCCGGACAGAAAGCTGTGGTGACCGATTCGACTGCCTCTTCCTTCAAGGTCGAAGGACGTGTTCGTGAAGTCAGTCCGATGATCGATCAAGATATGCGTCTTGGTACGGTGCGAATTGATTTGCCGCAGACGGCCAATGACAAGCGCGGGTTTAAGCCGGGTAATTTTGCTCATGCCGAAATCGAAGTCGGCAGCAAGAGTCCTCTTGCCGTGCCGGCAAAAGCGGTGCTCAGCCGAGAGAACAAGAGTTTTGTCTATGTCGTGAATAGCGACAACACAGTATCGACTCGCGATGTGAAAACCGGCGTACGTGTGCAAGGCTACGCGGAAGTACTTTCCGGTCTCAACTCTGGCGAGGCTGTTGTTGTGCGCGGGGCCGGATTTTTGAAAAACGGCGATCTGGTCAGGGTGGGTGAATAGGAATTGAAGTGCGGCGAATAAAGTGAACTGGAATCTCTCAACCTGGTCTATCAAAAATCCAGTTCCGGTGCTGGTGCTTTTCCTTGTGCTCATGGTGATGGGCTCTCTGGCCTTTGTGGCGTTGGGTATCGACGAGAATCCCAATATCGATGTGCCGGTGGCGTCGGTGACTGTCACTCAAATGGGAGCAGCGCCTTCCGAGCTGGAAACTCAGGTAACGAGAAAAATAGAAGACGCTGTCTCGGGCATCGGCAATGTCAAACACATCATGTCGGCCGTAAATACAGGCGCGTCCATAACAAGCATTGAATTTGTTCTGGGCACAAATACCGACAGAGCCGTCAATGATGTGCGCGATGCCATTGCCAAAATAAAACAAGACCTGCCCGATGCAATTGACGAGCCGATTATTCAGCGTGTTGATTTTGTGGGCGGTCCTTTTGTCAGCTATACAGTCTCCACCAGTAGTTTGACGCCGACCGAGATCAGCTGGCTGGTCGACAACGATATCGGCCGGGCACTGCTTTCGGTGCCTGGTGTTGGTCAAGTTCAACGGGCAGGCGGCGTCGAGCGCGAAATCAGAGTAGACCTCGACCCGACTCGCTTGGAGGCGCTGGGCGTCACCGCCGACATGGTCAATGCGCAGATAAGAGCGCTCAATATCGACCTTCCGGGAGGTCGCGGCGAGATCGGCAGGGCCGAACAGTCAATTAGAACTCTGGGCAGTGCCCATACTCTAGAGCGTCTGGGCGCCACAGAAATTCTCTTGCCGCAAGGCCGGCATGCGCGTCTGGACACTCTCGGCAAAGTCACCGACAGCGCCTCGGAAGTGCGCCAGATGGCGATCATGGACGGCAAGCCGGTGGTTGTCTTTTCTATAGTGCGCAGCACAGGCAGCAATCTGGTCGACGTCGAGAAAGCTGTCGACAAGAAGCTTGATGAGTTGAAGAAATCCTTGCCCAGGGATGTTCAAATCAACAAAATACGCACCAACGGCAAGTATGTCAAAGAGGCTTATGACGCTTCTCTGGATTCATTGGTTGTGGGCGCTCTTTTGGCCATCGCCGTGATTTATATATTTTTGAAAGACTGGCGCGCCACCTTTATCTCCGGTCTGGCTATTCCTCTGTCCGTAGTGCCGACATTTGCTGTCATGCAGTGGGCCGGTTTTACTCTCAATGGAATGTCGCTGCTTGGATTGGCTCTGGTAATCGGGATTCTTGTCGACGATGCTATCGTCGAAATTGAAAACATCGTGCGCCATTTGAAGATGGGCAAGCCGCCCATGAAAGCTGCAATCGAAGCGGCCGAAGAAATCGGCATGGCTGTTATCGCCACCACTTTGACCGTAATTGTCGTATTTGTGCCGGTGGCATTTATGGGTGGAATACCAGGCCAGTTCTTCAAACAATTCGGGCTCACCGTAACGGTGGCTGTTCTTTTCTCCCTTCTGGTTGCTCGTATGGTCACGCCGATGATGGCGGCATACGGTATGAAAGACATGCCAGAACATAAAGGTCGCAGCCGCTTGATGAAGATGTATCAGCATCTTTTGATTTGGGCGCTTAACCGTCGATTGATTACCGTTATTGCCTCGATTATCCTCTTTGCAGTCAGCATCGCTCTTTTCAAGACAATGCCTACGTCTTTAATCAGCAATGTCGACAGGGGCGAATTGCTTATCAATGTGGAGTTGCCACCGGGTGCAGTGCTCGGTGACACTGAGAAGGCTTGCAATCAATTGAACACTATCGTTAAGAATCACCCGGAAGTAAGAACCGTAGTGGCATTCATCGGTACGCCCACTCAGTCCAGGCGCAGTTCTGCCGGCAGTCAGGGCGAAGTGAATAAAGCCAGCATTTACGTGACGCTCAAGCCAAAAGATCAAAGAAAAGTATCTCAGCAGCGTTTCGAAGAAATTCTGCGCAATGAAATCAAATTTGTGCCCGGCGTGCGGCTGACTTTTTCCCGTTCTTCCGGTATGACCGGAAAGCCTGTGCGTATCGCTCTCACGAGCAACGATTCGCAAGAGTTGGAGCGCACGGCGGAAATACTTATCGACCAAATGAGACCGATTCAGGGGCTGAGTGACGTAACCTCCAGCGCTTCATTGCTTCGCCCCGAGATTCTTGTGCATCCCGATTTCGAACGGGCCGCCCGCCAGGGTGTCTCTGTGATGAGCATAGCAAGAACTGCTCTAATTGCCACTCTCGGTGATTCGGACGCCAACCTGGCCAAATTCGATTTGAAAGACAGGCAAATAAATATTCGCGTTCAACTGGATCCGCAATATAGAAATGACATGGCCACGATTGGCAATTTGAAAGTTCAAGGAAACAACGGCCGTCTTCTGCCTCTCAAGAGTGTCGCCAATATTGAATTCGGCAGCGGGCCTGCTCAGATTGACAGATTTGATCGCGAACGCCAGGTGACGGTAGAAGCCAGTCTCGACTCAAAACTGACATTGGGCGATGCATTGAAAAAGGTCCACATGCTTCCCGCTTTCAAGACCATGTCCAAGTCGATCCACGAGCAGCCGCTCGGCGACGTCGAGATTCAGCGCGATGTTTTCAACGGTTTTGGTACCGCCATAGGTGCGGCCATTCTGCTCATCTATGCTGTGCTCGTTGTTCTCTTCGGCAGTTTCCTCCACCCTCTTACGATCATGATGTCCTTGCCTCTGTCTCTGTGTGGGGCCCTGATTGGACTTGTTTTGTTTAACCAGTCCATAGGACTCTATGCGCTCATCGGCATAACAATGCTGATGGGTTTGGTGACGAAAAACGCCATCTTGCTTGTCGAATATGCGCTGGTTTCGATGAAACATGGATTGCCCAGACGTGAGGCACTTATCACTGCAGGCGAAACTCGAATGCGTCCGATCTTGATGACCACAATTGCGATGATTGCCGGTATGTTGCCGGTGGCGCTGGGTCTGGGCGCCGGATCAGAGGCACGTGCACCGATGGCTATTTCAGTGATCGGCGGTTTGATCACCGCAACGCTTTTGACATTGCTTGTCATTCCTGTCGTGTTCTCTTACATAGATGACTTCCAGAATTGGCTGATGCGTGTCTTGCCCGGCTCTCTGGGCGGTAAGCGTGGCTACGTAAGTGGTCACGCAAATGCGAACCAGAAGGATGTGGAGAAACATACCGTTGGCTGACAGGTTTGGCATTATGGCACTGCTGGCGGTGCTATCAACCGTGCAAATTGTTCAGGCTGCCCCTGTTCTCTCCAAGCATGAGACTTCTCTGTCGGACCGTACCCGGACCAAATCTACGACACCATCGAAGCCCGCGGCCAAACTCAAGAGCGATGCCAGCAATGTTTTACCTGTCTTTTCCTTCAATGGCGCTAAAGAGATTGATGGACTGGTGCTCAAGCAAGAGTATCGTTTTATAGGCAAGAGCACTACCTATTTTTCACCGCTGGGAATCAGACTTGAGTCCAGTACGTTGTCTGTTCTATTCAATTCTAAAACACAGGTCATGTGTCTCTACAGCGACGACACGAAAAAATTCTATGCCTGCAATCCGGAGACCTGGAAGAAGAAGTCGAAGGTCATGTATCAAACTCCAACTGACCATCCAAGGCTGTCGGAGTGGAAATACATTCGTGATGAAAAAGTGGCGGGCATGAAAACGAAGGTTTACAGCCGATTTTCTTATATGAAGTCCATGACGAATCAGGACACTGTCTGGGTGACCAATGAGATTCAGATGACGCCGGACGCGCGCAACTTATTGTATTCACTTCTCAAAGTCATCGATGCTGTGCCGTCAGGAATACCGCTCAGGCATGCGCTTTCATCAAGGCACAAAAAGACGAAGGAGGCTAAGGCGGACTTTCTCGGCAGACGGCGCGTCAGGCAGATTCCTGACGTCGATCAAGTTGATTACGAGACCTTCTCGATTCGCAAAGTAAAAATTCCTGTCAGCAAATACGTTATGCCGCCTGGCTACAAGAGAGCGGAAACAGAAATGGAAGTCTTCTTTAGCGAAGACGATGCGTTGGGCGGTCCCGAAATACCCGATTTCGGATCTGATGAAGGCAAAAAACGCATGAAGGAAAGATTCAAATAGCGCGTGTGGTCTGAGGAGGCGGTGCATGAGAGAGAATCAGCCAGCAGGCAAAGCGCTCTTTCAGCGCATCTAAAAATTCACCACGTTGCCATAGAGCATCGGCATATTTCATCATCACTGCGGTGCGCTTTGGATGGTCCTTTCCGAGCGCTTCAGCCAGTCCAGTATTGGCGTCCTTCAAGTACATAAATGATTGCTCTTTGTCGGCAAGACCAGCCATGATCTGAGAAAGACGCAAGTCACACAAAGCGATGTTTTGCCCGTGCCCATCACCACCCCTGCGCCACTTGATCTTCGCTGCTCTGAAAAGCTGGCGGGCGTATTCGAAACTTTTTGGTGTATTGTACGGAATAATCAGGTCTCCGAAGCGCGCCGCTGTTATTGGAAAACGGACTGAATCACATTTGTAGTGTTTCCATCGCTCCAGGGCTCGCTCATAATAATCTTCTGCTGCAGACCGGTTGCCCATGAAGTTGTAGCTGTCTGCAATATATGCTTCGCACTCACCTTTCCATAACATGCTGGCGGTCCACTCATTGCTATCTACGCAAGCCTTGAGGTTTTTAACGGCATTGTCATACTTTTCCATCTCGTAGTAGACTCTGCCTTTGTAGAAGAGCAGATGTACATATACGCTGGAAAATTTGCTTATGTGCTTCCCGGCGGCTCTTGATGCTGCCTCCAGGGCTCTCGCCGCATCCTCAAGCCGGCCAGCTTGCTCCAGTCCTATCCCCGAATTTGTCAGGGCTTTCACCAATTCACGGGCAGTGATTGCCCCTTCTGCAACGAGCTCATCGCCCCTTTTGATGTACATGTCTACCTGACTGAAGGCAATGGCAATTTTATCCTCATTGGAGTTGGCGGGCGGTTTGGGTGGTATCCACGTCAAAACAGTCGGGCTGAGCCAGGGAGAATTGGTTGTCAGATCGAAGAACGAAAAGGAAATCCAACCGGCAGTTAGCACCATCAGTGATACCAGAATGCCGGATACGGTCAGAGCCTTTTCCCGAGCGCTCAGCTTCGGTCTCTTTCCCCAGGCCAGGGAAAGCTTTGCCACCACCTGATTGAATACATTCTTGTCGCGCACCATGTAGAGCTTGCTCAGCTCGTTTTTGAGCTGTGTCATTGACGCGATGCGGTCATCTCGCTTCGGTGCCAGGCACTTGAATACGATTGCTTCCAATTGAGCGGATGTGCTTGTCTCCGGTATCACCGACTTGAAGCTGGCTGGTGTTTCCGAAATGTGCTTGTGCAATATTTGCAGCGTCGATTCACCGGTGTGAGGCGGACGCCCTGTCAGCGCTTCATACATCAAGCAGCCCATGGAATAGACATCCGAGCGCTCATCGAGTTCGCCGCCCAGGCACTGCTCCGGACTCATATAATGCGGGGAGCCGAAGATGTCGCCGGTTTGCGTCAATTTCGCCTGAGTATGCCCGTCCTGGGAAAGTACCTTGGCGATGCCGAAATCAACAAGTTTTGCAATATCCCTCTCATTGCCGTCGTGAGAAAGAATCACGTTGCTGGGTTTTAAATCCCTGTGAATGACTCCTTTTTGGTGGGCGTGAGCCAGCGCTCCGGTGAGCTGAACAAAGATATTCAGTGCCTCTTCATAGTCGAGCCTGCCCTTCTCTTTGATTACTTGAGAAAGCGATTGCCCTTCAAGATAGTCCATAGCCATGAAAGGAAGTCCGCTGTCCGTGGCTCCGACGTTATAGACCTTGACGATATTGGGATGGTCCAGATGACTGGCGGCTGTGGCTTCTTGCTGAAACCGCTGAACGCTTAAAGGGTCGACGGAAAGATGCGGCATTAAGACTTTCACGGCGACAGTTTTTTTCAGGCGCCGGTCGCGCGCTTTAAAGACGACGCTCATGCCGCCTTTGCCGAGTGTTTCTGTAATGTCGTAGCGACCCTCCACTACCTGACCGAGCAATTCCAGGCGTGGATCTGCAAGTGACGCGGGCTTATCGCCTGCCGTGTTGAGGGTGGCGGTCAAGTCGCCGCCAGACGCATCGCCTGGAGCTGGAACGTCTTCATCCAGCCGCAGTTCGTCCTCTTCGCTGCCTGCTGCGTCTTTAGCTGCCGGTATTCCGTTGGTTTCTGCGTCGGGGCTGCCGTTGGTTCCGGCACTTGCCCCGTCCGCCGCCGCCTTTCGATTTTCAGGCGCCGGTCTCTCCACTAGTTTTGTGCCGTCTTGCGGGCAAAAGCGCATGTCGGCTGTGAACTCGGCCTGGCAGGTATGGCACTGCTTAGCGAATTCTGTTTTCCCCTTTTCGCTGACCGCTGGTGTCTCGTGCGACAGTTCTTAAGTCCCCTGAAGATCTCAGTTTCAGTATTCCCGCTTTACGTCCTTCTATCTCTCAGAACGTAGTATCATGCCTGGCGGACCTTCATTTCGGAGTAGTTTTACCAGTGCCAGCCCTGCACCGCGCAATTCTCTGTTTCGTAAGTGTTCTTCTTTTGACGTTTCCGGCCCTTACTGGTGCTGCGGCAAAGGCTGCGGCTCCGCAAAAGACCGCCGTCAGTACGAAAGCTGGTGCGCCTGCCAAGGCGACCGCGCAAGCCAGACCTGCTGATGCTGCCAAGGCTGCTCAAACGCCGGCAAAGAAAGCAGGCAAGCCCAGTGGCCCGCCCGCGGCTGGCTGGGAGATGCAGCAATGGCATCGCATGGCCGGGCGGGTTCGATTGGTTTCAAATAAGTACGGGGGTAAATTTGAAACTACTCACTACACCCTTTTGAAGCCGGAACCCGGTGACACTATGTATCTCTTGAACCAGCAGACCAAGCGATTCGTGTCGTATTCGGTAGCTACCTGGCGCAAGAAATTCAATTTCTATCAGAAGAACCCCGGGCGCTCAAAGGATGCCGGCTTCACTGATTTTTCTCCTTGGAAACGCCTCAAAGACGAAAAGATTGCCGGAATGAATTGCGGCCGTTATTCACGCATGCGCACCAATAACCTGCCTCCTCCCAATGACAAGACTTACACGGAAGAGTGGTCATTCTGCCGGGATTTGAAGGTGCCTCCCGCCTTGATTGAACTTTATAAGAAAACGCTCAATTTGAATTATGATGCGAAGCTTGGTTTTCCGATGAGAGTTAACGAAATTCGTGAATGGAGCGGAAAGAAAGCGAAGAAGGTTGACCTGAGCTACGACACGCTGGGCTACAAGAAGTCGACCATTCCACAGCAGTTTTTCGAGATTCCTGGCGACTACAAGCAGGTCAAAGACGAAATGTCCGTACTTATGGATGAAGGCGGAGACATGATGGGAGGCGACTCGGGGACAGGCGGACTGAACATCGACGAGGCTCTAAAAGAGCGCCTCAAATAGCGTCGAGGGCGATGCGCGGGCGTCGCATGGCGTCGCCCCTCTTACAATTTTACTTTCGGTACTTCGCGCGAGTACTCAAGTTTCAAAAGTATTGCCTGGATCGCATTGCCGTGCTTCCACAAATAATCGGCATATCGTTTTTCGACAATGCATGTTGCAAGCAACGAACCGCCCGGCTTCAAGGCTTTGAGCGCCGCTTCGTAACTGGCTGTGGGGTTTTCGTTCAGCTTTTCTTCGATAGCTGCAATTTTCAAATTTGCCAGCGCTTCGTTGTCGTAGGACTTCAGCATGTGCCATCTTTTCGCTGCGTCTTTGTAGTGATCCTTGGCTCTCTGCCAGACCTCCGAGTTCTCAAAGCAATCGCCCACATGACTGAGCACTAGAGCATAGCCCTCGGTGCTTTGAAATCGTCTGGCTTCTTCCACATAATTTCCGATTTCGCGAGGACCCCAGTGTGCCCATTCCAAGGCCTCACCGTGCATCGAGGCGAAGAAATTTCTGTAAGCGGTGATGGCATCCGAGTATTGGTGCAAGTAATAGTACGACTCAGCCTTTTGCACCATGCATTTCAGGGTCGCGGCTGCTGTTTCACCGTAGGAAAAGTTTTTGACATGCTGCTGATAGAGAGTAAACTCACGTGCTGCAAATGCATAATCTTTGGCGTTAAAGCACGCTTCTGCATATTCTCGCCGCAGCATCAGAGTTGGCAGACAGAAATCGCCATT
>JBGAVL010000252.1:0-9398 GCA_044228145.1 Obscuribacteraceae bacterium (SeqCode) | reverse complement strand
AGAGAACCAGGTAATAGAACAATTTTCACCCAATCTGCCCTTCTCTTTCGAGCAAAACGCTCAGCCCGGTGACTGCCCAAACCGGCTGTCCACTGCCAGATTGCGCCGTCGCGCCCGCGTTTAAGTGGGAGCGCCGGCTTCCAGCCGGCATCTATCGAATTGAATAGCTAGGAGCGCCAGCTTACAGCCGGCATTTTTCTACTTGCTCGTTTTTTGCGATACAAAAACGCCGCCAAGATGGCGGCGCTCCCAATTGGTCGGGACGAGAGGATTCGAACCTCCGGCCTCACCCACCCCACAGGTGCGCGCTACCCCTGCGCCACGTCCCGCAACGCAATCTTCTGGACGCAATTATACTATGATGATTACTTGTTTCCGGTATCCATGCGCTGGCAAGTGGAATTCAAATCGATTGCCAGGCGGAAAAGCCCGTTGTAGATACTTCGAACCAGTCGCAAAAACCGTTAGCTCAGGGGTAACAACTAAACAAGGTGCAATTTAGCCCAACCGATTTGTTCGATTTTAAGCTCGATGATTTTCAGCTCGAGGCGATTAAGCATCTTGAGGAAGGCAAGAGCGTCGTGGTCTGCGCGCCGACCGGCGCAGGAAAGACAGTCATCGCCGAGTTTGCCATCGAGCAATCGTTGAGCATGAACAAGCGTTGTTACTACACCACGCCTTTGAAGGCTCTCTCCAACCAAAAGTTTCACGATTTCCGCGCCAAGTACGGCGAGGACAAGGTCGGCCTGCTTACTGGCGACATATCTATCAACCGGGATGGGCAGGTGGTTGTAATGACTACCGAAGTTTTTCGCAATATGCTGTACGGCACCATCCTTGGTGACAAGCGCAAAAATTTGCAGGACGTCTCTTCTGTAGTTCTGGACGAATGCCACTACATGAATGACCCTGAGCGCGGCACGGTATGGGAAGAATCGATCATCTACGCGCCCAAGGACATTCAACTCGTCGCTCTTTCGGCGACGATTGCCAATGCAGATGAATTGACGACATGGATCGACGAGACTCATGGACCTACCGGTTTGGTTCTCTCCACGTTTCGCCCTGTGCCACTGCGGTTTTATTACTTTGGCGATCGCCGGGTTTATCCTCTGCTCAGTCCCGGCAAAGTGGTCAACACACTTTTGAAAAACCGATTCGGCAACAAGAAGGTCGTCCACCGCGATCGCAAACACCGCTCAATACCAGCTTTAGGAGCGCATCCCGGTGATGTGCTCGGACAGCTGTCTGCGCGTAACATGCTGCCGGCGATTTACTTCCTCTTCTCCAGGCGCGGCTGCGAAGAAGCGATGAAAAAAGCGCGCGGCATTCCTTTGCTTTCGAAAGAAGAGCAAGAAGAGCTGAAAAGAGCCGTCGAAGGTTTTACCAGAGACTATCCGAATTTAAAAAACCATCCGCACTTGCCTTACCTTTTCGAAGGTATGTCCGTGCACCACGCCGGCATGTTGCCGAGCTGGAAGGCAATGGTGGAAAAGCTGTTTATCCGTGGTTTGCTCAAAGTTGTTTTTGCCACCGAGACTCTGGCCGCCGGCATCAACATGCCGGCTCGCACTACAATCATCAGTTCCATTTCCAAGCGCGCCGATGAAGGCCACCGCCAATTGCGCGCCTCCGAGTTTCTCCAGATGTCCGGGCGCGCTGGCCGACGCGGCATGGACGAAGTCGGCAATGTGGTCGTCCTGCATCATCCGTTTGAAAGTGTCGAAGATGCCGCCAAGTTGGCGGCTGCCGATGCAGATCCACTTTCCAGCCGATTCACTCCTTCTTACGGCATGGTGCTCAATTTGCTTGAGCGCCACACTCTTGATGAAACGCGCGATCTGATCGAGAGAAGTTTTGGACAGTTTCTTATCAACCAGCAATTGGAACCTCTGTACGAACAAAAGATGGGCTGGGAAAAAGAACTGGAGCGTTTGAAAAATCCGCTCTGTCCCGATGTCGTCGGCGACTTGCCGTTGTATGCAAAACGTCTTGAAGCGATAAGAGCCAAGCACAAGCAGTTGAAAATCATGGAGCGCGGGCTCAAATCCGGAAAAGCGAAAGCCGAGCCGCAGGCGGAAGAAGCTCTTGTGGGTGTGCGCGATGAAATTTCCGGTTTGCTCTCGGAGGCTTATGCCATGCCCTGCCACGGTTGCCCCGTGCAAAAGCCTTGCAGCAAACAGACTGAACGCGAGAGGCAATTGGACAGGCGCATCAAAGAATTCGATCGCAGAATTCAGCGCGAGACAACAAGATATTGGCGGACTTTCGTAGCATTGACTGACATTTTGCGTTTGAAAGGCTATCTGGACGGCGACAAACCGACCAAGTACGGGCAGATGGCGGCGTCCATCCGGGGAAGCAATGAGCTGTTTCTCTGTGAGGTTGCCATCAACGGTGTGCTCGATCACCTTACCGCGCCTCAGTTTGCTGCCATGATGACTGCTCTGGTCACCGAAGAAGGTCGCCTGCACGATCCGATCAGAGCGCGTGTAAGTCCGCAGGCGGAGCTTGCCTTTGAGAATATCGGGCAGCTTGGTCGCAAGCTCTTTCGCACGCAGAGAGATTTCGATGTGGACGTGCCGATTTCAATTGCTCCGACATTCTCAGGGCTGACGGAAATGTGGGCGCATGGCGCCACCTGGGATCAGATGCGCCTGGCTACGACTTATGACGAAGGCGATGTGGTGAGAGCGCTTAGAAGAACAGTCGACCTTTGCCGTCAGTTTACGCGCGCGCCCAATGTTCCTGAGAAATTCATGGAACTGGCGATGCAAGCAGAACGGCTTCTTTCGCGTGATGAAGTGAAAGAAGATTTTTGATGTTTTGCAAACGCATCGTGGCTCTCGTTGTTTTCGCTTCTATTGCCGCCCCCGCTTCGGTGTGCGCGCGGCGCCCGCCGAAAGATGCTCACGAAGCGCGGATGCTGGAAATCAGACGACAGATACAGGCAGGGAAACCACAGTCCGTCGTTTACGAACTGGAAAGCATGACCAGGAAAGATCCGCAAGATGCAGAAGCGTGGATGCTTTTGAGCAAGGTCTACCTGGACCTCGACTTTAGCGGCAACATGATGGCCAAGGCAATTGCAGCCGGAAAGAAAGCAGTGGAAGCGGCTCCCAATAACAGCACCTGCCTCAAAGCACTGGCGGAACTTTATGCGCGCAAGGGGCAGTTCAAGGAAGCACTTGCGCTTCTGGATAAGGCAATGTCGCAGAAGGTCGTCGACCCATTTGTCTACAAGTCGCGTGCTTTGATTTTATGCGAAACCAAACGCTACAAAGAGGCTGCCGTCGACTGGGATAAGTTCGTAGCGCTCAATCCAAGAGCAATGAAAAACATCAACAGTATGGATGGCGGAGCCCTCATCTATGCTCGCGCCGGCATGACTGAAAAGGCGGTCACCTTGTACGACAAATTGTATGCAATGACTTCAAACGAGAGCTGGGCAATGAAAAAGGCGGAGGCTTACGTCTTCTGCGGACGCTTGAAGGAAGCCATCACTGTGTACTCGCAGATGATTTCTGCTCATTGCGATGACGAAATGGCGCTGATGGCGCGCGCAAAACTCTATTCGAAGCTAGGAAGGGATAAAGAAGCACTGGCTGATTTGGATGCTGCGATTAAGGAGCTTCCCACTTCTTCTATGTATCTGGAAAGAGCAAAGATTTACGACAGGCTTGGCAATGCCAAAATGGCGAAACTCGACAGGGAGCGTGCCCAAAGTCCTGACTGAAGACGAGCCTTCAGTTTTCCGTCACTATTTAGTAACTACTTTTGCTTTTAATATAGGCACCCCCCTCACAAATCCGTTGAATCAGGAGTGGACTATGAACCACACATCTGTGATGCCTGCCGCACAAGCCTCCGCAAGCTACAAGTTGAATTCTCACAACGGCGCACTCGACTGGAGCAAAGGCGCAGCGAAGAATAAAGCCAGTAGAACATGCAATAACGTTCCGGCCTTGAAGGCTGCAACAAAGCGGACTCTCATTGAAGGCGAAGCCTGCGTGGGCGGAGTTTGCACAAGTCGGTTTCTGACTGAAGCTGAAATTGCCAAAAAGGTGTTATTGCTGGTCAACATGACGCATGCCTGCAAGATTCGCATTCCTGAGCTGCTGGTCAGAGAAGCCAATTTACTGGGCAAATTCGACTTTACTCGATTGATGAACGCCCTGGAAGAGCAAGGCAACCAGTGGTCGGATGAAGGGCGTTTCTATGTTTTTAAATACCCGAACGGCGTCGTCGGCAGTGTCTGGCTTGGCGGCATGGAAGTCTATAGGTCGTTAAGCGCCGGAGTCTAAAACTGCTGGGGTTTCGCCCCGTTGTTCTTGCTCGCTAATGTGTTTGCCACCTTTCTGACATGCTTTGGTGGTTTTCTATAAGTGTCGATCGCAACTTACTATCCTTCATCAATGTTCTCGGAGTCAAAATGACCACCGTCAATCCAAACCTTGCCTCTCAACACAGCGCTTTCACAGTCCAGGCATCTGAAACCAGCTTTGCCCTCAACACATTGGCTGAGATGTTCGACTGGAGCAAAGGTGCGGCGCAAAAGAATTCAGCTCGAATTACAGCGACCAATCTTCCGATAATTCCATCTATTGCACGGAATGAGACGGCGGACGCGGTTTCGGCGCAAGTATCGGCAGATGTTTCTCCAGATGTTTTTACAAGGGTGAGCCGCTTGCTGGATGCTGCCAGGGATTGTCCGGCGAGGGTTCCTGCAATTCTTGCCAGTCATGCGAGACAGTTGAATGCTTTAGAGTTTGCAAAGCTGATGAGCGCTGTTGAAGAAACAGGAAGCAACTGGAGCGAATCAGAAAAGTATTTTGTTTTCACCTATCCGAGCGGCAGTGTGGGCAGCGTGTGGTTGGGCGGAAGCGAGGTTTATAACTCGATCTGGAAAAACTACTAGCTTGTAAAGACGATACAATTTCCGGTCTCTGGGGCGTTTTCGGGAATTGGTGTCTGCCGATGAGCTGGGTCGAAAAGCTGCGATCAAATCCTTGGATGGTGCTTTTCATATGTTCTTTTGCGCTCTTTGAAGAAGAATTTCTCTACGGAATGGTGTGCCCGCTCACTCCTGAGGCGCCTGCACATATCCGCGACGAGCACATGATCAGCACCTTGTATGGTGCGTATGCGCTGGGAATGTTTATTGCCACACCCATTTTGGGAATTGTCACGGATCGCCTGGGCAGGCGCCGTCCCATGGTTATTGGGGCTTTACTTCTGGGTGTGGCGGCAATCTTGTTTGCGATTGGCACCAGCCGAGAAATTCTTTTTGCAGGAAGGGTTCTCCAGGGTGCAGGGGCGGCATGTACTTGGACTGCCGGTTTGGCGTTGGTGGCTAAGTATTGCGTCAAGAACCGCGTGCAAGCAATGGGTTATGCCATGATTGGCGCTACGACCGGTTCTATTGTCGGCCCCGTTGTCGGAGGCGAGCTCTTCGACAAATATGGCTATGTGGCGCCATTCTGGTTCGCCATCGCTCTGGTCGCCATTGATATTGCTCTGCGCATCACATTTACACCGCACAGCACCAATCCTGACAAACAGCCGCCCTGGAGTGATACTTTTGCCGAGCTGAGGGGCATTGTCACTGACAAAAGTGTTTTGTCCGCCGCTTTTGCTGTTGCTCTTGCTGCCGCCAGTTGGGCTTTAATGGAGCCGCTCTTCCCCATGCACGCGATACGAATTGCACAGGCTTCTCCTGCAACGGTTGGCGGCTTGTTTACGGCTTCCAACTTCCTATATGCATTTCTTGCGCCTGTTGTCGGTTTTGTTTCCGATCGTATTGGAGTCCGCATCACCACTGCATTAGGTCTTGGTCTGACTGCCGTCTTTTTGCCACTCTTAGCGCTTACACCTAATTTGTTTTTGGCCGGAACAGTACTTTGCCTGGTGACTATTGCTTATGCTTTTACAATCAATCCGACTTCTGCAGAACTCGGAGATGCCGTTGACAGGCGAGGCTCCACATCATATGCAGTGGCTTACGCCATATACAATCTCGCCTATGCAATCGGAATGATCTCTGTCGATACATACATTCAATTCGTCACAGATACAGCGCACCATCTACAGCTTTTGCACATTTTGCTGATTGTCAGCGTAATGTTCCTGATTTGCTTGCCCATGTTTCTTTTCAAGCCGAAGGGGCAAGCGAGCGTTCCCGAGACTACTGAGCAACCCAGCGCACCTGCACCGCCAGCGTAAAGTTCGAGTGGCTACCGAGTTCCTGCGTAGTCATATCCTTTATAAATATCGGTCTTTCCACTCAAAAAAGCGTTGATGTCTTGTTCTGCAACCGCGTGAAAGGCTGACTGAATATGTGGGCGAATCATTGAAAGCAAGACGATCCCAACTACGCACGTCAGAAGTGCCAACGAGCCAATGACTTCTAGACTGCGCCAAAACTTCATTAGACCCTCCCCAAAATCCCAACTTACCTTCGATCAAGGACTCTAGTCAAGCGGTCTCGATCTGCGGGAAAGACTGCAAGTTTTTAGTATGCTTGTCTCGGCTTTTAAAAACATTGCCGTGGGGGACCGGCGGAACATGTCACGCTCTTTCGTTTCAGAACTCAGCCAGAGATTTCTTTCAAGAGACGAACGTTTTTCGCGCAGAGAAATGCTGAAAGGCATGATGGCCACTGCCGCAGGGCTGATGCTCAGCTACGGTTTCCCGTACAACAGTGCAGCTAAGGATGGAAGACGCGTAATCATTATTGGCGCGGGTTTTTCGGGGCTGGCCGCTGCCTATGAATTGTCTTGTGTGGGCTACGACGTAACTGTTCTGGAAGCCCGCGATCGAGTGGGCGGGCGTGTTCATACCCTAAATGATTTTATTGCCGGAAAGACGGTAGAAGCGGGCGCAGAGTTGATCGGTGCCAATCATCCCACCTGGCAGGCATATGCAAAGCGGTTCAAGCTGGAGATGCTCGAGCGCACCGATTATCCTGACAGCGCCAAGCCCTGTTTCTTGAGCGGCAAATTGCTCAGTCCTAAAGAGGCTGAATTGCTCTGGCATGAAGTCGACGAGCAGCTCAATCTTTACAACGCTCTGGCAGTAAAGATCGATGCCATTCAGCCCTGGAGAAGTCCCAACGCTTTGACGCTCGACAACAAAACCGTCGACAACTGGATAGACGATCTCAAATGCAGCGAGCTTTGCAAGCGGGCGATTCGCCTCTCGGAATCATCTGATGCCAATGACCCCGGATGGGAAAGTTTGCTCGGGCGCCTCTGCATTATCAAAGGCGGCGGGCTGGAGAAGTATTGGACAGACTCAGAAGTTTATCGCTGCAAGGGTGGCAATCAGCAATTGGCTGAGAAACTCGCCGATGCGATTGGCAGGCAACGTTTGCGTTTGGAAATGCCCGTTGTCGCCGTGGATGTACTGGACAATAAAGTGAAGGTCGAACTGGCCAACGGTGAAATTCTGGAAGCGGACGATGTGATACTAAGCGTGCCACCAGGCACCTGGAAGAGAATTACTTTTACTCCGCCGTTTCCGCCGCAGCTGTCGCCGCAAATGTCCAATCAAGTGAAATTTCTATCTGAGGTGCGCAGCCGGTTTTGGGAGCAGGATAATCTCTCCCCCAATTCTCTGAGTGACGGGCCTGTGGCCGAAACTTGGGATGCTACCGATAAACAATCGGCAGACGGTCATGCCTGCTTGACTGTCTTTGCTGGAGGAAACGCGGCCGACAAGGGCAGAGGCTGGACTCACGATCAGAGAATGGCGCATTACGCCCTGGAGTTAGAACGCATTTTTCCTCGCTACGGTCAAAACTTTATCAAAGGTATTTTTGTCGATTGGCCTTCGGATCCCTGGTCGCAAGCCGGATATTCCGCTCCGGCGCCCGGGCAGATTATTACTCTGGGACCAATTCTTTACGGCGGACTTGGACGTTTGCACTTCGCAGGCGAGCATACAAGTTTTGCCTTTCAGGGATACATGGAAGGCGGACTACATTCGGGAGCCTCGGTCGCCAAGCGAATTGCGCTGCGCGATAAGGTTGTTTCATGAGTACAGGCACTGGTGATACCGCCAGATCTACTTCGAATCTCGGTTTTCGCTTGATGAATCAGTTGGGTGTTCATAAGGCCAACATTTGCATTTCACCCCTCAGTATTAGTGCAGCTCTGCAGCTAACTGTCGCGGCCGCCAGTGGAAACACTCTCAATGAGATGCTCCAGGTGATGGGTCTCAAGTCCTTCGGGCGTGATGAATTGGCTCTCGATTTTCGGACCGTCGCAGACAGTTTGCAGGAGACCAAGGAAAATCCGGTGTGGAAAGGTGAGGGGGCGTCGGTAAAACTCTTGCTGGCCAATTCTGCCTGGTTTCATCAGACGGTGCAGGTGCATCCTGGTTTTGCCGATCATGTGAAAACTCAGTACACAGCGGAATGTACCAGTCTCGATTTCGGCAGCGGCGCATCAATTCAAACAATCAACAATTGGGTGAGTCAAAAAACTTTCGGCAGGATCCCGTCAATAGTCAGTATGTTGATACCGGAGAATATTTTTGTTTTGCTCAATTGCGCTTATTTCAAAGCGCGCTGGTCCACCCCATTTCAGGAAAATCGAACGCTGCCGCGCGATTTCTTTCTTTCAGACGGCACTGTCGTTCAAGTGCCGACGATGCATGGATTTCGAGAAGTCGAGTATTTTAACGATCAATACATGGAGATGGTGCAGCTGCCCTACACCGACGATCGCTTCAATATGTATTTGATTCAGCCTGCCAAAAACATCGACCTGCCTAGTTTCGTTTCACAGATTACTGTTGAGCACTGGGAATCGTGGCTGCCGCGCTTGACCAAGCGAGAAGGGCAGTTGGCTTTTCCAAAATTTTGCATGGAATTCGGTGCTTCGCTCAGGTCTTGGCTTTCGCAAATCGGCATGCAAGAGCTTTTCACTCCGCAGGCCGATCTGTGGAATATATTGGCGCCCGATCAGCAGAAGCCGCCATTTTTGTGTGTCGGCGAAATAATGCATAAGGCTTTCATTGACGTAAATGAATTAGGGACAGAAGCAGCCGCGGCTACGTGTGTCACCGCATCCGCCCTTGCACATATGCCCAAGCCGCCTTTCGAGATGACTGTAGATCGCCCATTTATGTTTGTCATGGCAGACAAATTGACGCATGTAATTCTTTTTGCCGGGACTGTTTATGATCCGCGCACCGGAGCGCCGACATACTAAGCCGCAGTCGCCGCCGCTCTTCGTTTTGCTCCCAGCGCAATCACAATCGGCAGCATGAAAAACGGCGCCAGCGCGCTGACCGCCAGTCCCCAGCTCAGCGAAGAGTGATCGGCAATTATTCCCACTACCCAGGGCATGAAAATTCCACCAGCGTTTCCAAATGCTGCTAGAGCACCAAACATG
>JBGAVL010000251.1:0-9400 GCA_044228145.1 Obscuribacteraceae bacterium (SeqCode) | reverse complement strand
CTTGCAATTGTTGAACCGGGCGACGCATGGCGTCGACCCTCAGTCTGTCAGCCCTTTAACTCTTGCAGCTTCGGTTCTTCCTTCCTGTCATCGTGACATTCGTCGTTGAGCATTTTGAATGCATGAAAGATGAATGGGAAAAGAGCATTCATGCCGTCTTTTACGCCGCCGGTCGAACCCGGCAATGTGATGATCACGGTTTTGTCTCTCACTCCGGCCAGGGAGCGGGAGAACATCGCAAATGGATTTCTTTCTTGACCGTATGCGCGCAAAGTCTCGGCGACACCAGGCAATTCACGCTCAATCAAATTCTTTATCGCCTCCGGCGTCGTGTCACGCGTGGAGAGTCCGGTACCGCCGGTGGTGATAATCAGATCGACCTTCAAGTCGTCGGCCAGGCGTAAAATTTCTTTCTTTGCTTCGTCCGCATCATCTGGAATGATCGTGTATTCGTCGACGCTGAGCCCTTCTTCTGTGAGCCTGTCAACGATGATGCGACCGGATATGTCTTGCTTCTTGCCGGCTGCGCAAGAATCTGAAAGAACAATCACTGCAGCTTTGAGTATGCCACCACGTTTGTTGCGAAAATCCGACTTGCCGCCTTTTTTCTCGATCAGCGAAATTGATTCAATCTGCATCACTTCGTCAACCATTTTGAGCATGTCGTAGATAGTGAGAGCTGCTACCGATGCTGCTGTCAGCGCTTCCATCTCGACGCCGGTTTTGTAAATCGCCTTTACCGTTGTCTTAATTTGAATCGCATCTTCGTCAAGCTCAAATTCAACCCCAACAAATTCAATCGGCATTGGATGGCAATACGGAATTATTTGCGAGCAATTCTTCGCTGCCTGTATTGCCGCCACTTTTGCCACCGGCAACGGATCGCCTTTGGGTGCGCCGCCATTTTTGATGAGTTTGATGGTTTCAGGGCTAGCCTTGAGAGTAGCTCGCGCGGTCGCTGTTCTCAGTGTGTTTACTTTGGTCGAGATGTCTCGCATTTGCTTCTCAGTCCTTCGGGCTCAAGCCCTTGCCGCCAGTTTTCTATCCGCCGATTTCGATCATGGTTCTGTTGTCAGATTGCGAAAGCTCTTCCGCCGGTGCATGCGCTTCCGGTTTTAACGACAGAGAATATCGAATCATCTCTTCGACTTGGGCATCGTCGGCGCCTTCCCTCATTCTGTCGCGCAGGTTAATTTCCGCTGGATAGAACAAGCATGATTTCACGGAGCCATCAGCAGTCAATCGGAGGCGATTGCATGCCGAGCAAAAACTGTCCGACATGGAAGTGATGAAACTGACTGTGCCTCTTCCGGATTTTCCACTCTTGTCTGATATGGCGAAGTCCTTACCGACAGCCGAAGATTCGCAAGACAGCGCGTCTAACCTGTACTTATTTTCTATTATTGAAATCATGTCCTTATATGTGACTACCTTGTCGATTTTCCACTCATTGTCTTTAAACGGCATGAATTCGATAAAGCGTACATTGATGCGATTTTGAAACGCGAAGTCGGCGAAATCCAGCAGCTCGTCATCATTGAAGCCTGCCATGACGACGACGTTCAATTTCAATTCATCGAAGTTTTGAGTGAGCGCTGATTGAATGCCGGACCAAACCTGCTCGAATTGATCTCTTCTTGTCACCTTGAGAAATCTTTCTTTCCGCAATGTGTCGAGGCTTATATTGAGTGCTTTTATGCCGTTTGCTTTGAGGAGCTCGGCTTTGTCGCGCAAGAGGGTGGCGTTGGTCGTCATGGCAAGTGTCTTCAAACCAGCAAGGCGTGAAAGACGTCCGGCAAGATGTTCTATATCTCTTCTGACCATTGGTTCTCCGCCGGTCAGGCGAATTTTGGTCACTCCAAGTTTGACCATGATCGACGCTATGCGCGCGATCTCCTCAAATGTCAAAAGCTCATTCTTCTGTCTGTAGACTATGCCTTCTGCGGGCATGCAGTATGCACAACGCAGGTTGCACCGGTCGGTGACGGAGATGCGCAAATATGTGTGCACTCGTTGAAAACGGTCGGTCAGAGTATTGCGATCTGGTGCAATCGAGACGGCAGTCATGAACGACCCCCCTTCGCAATAGGAGCATGTTCGTGTTCAGCCGTCTTCAATTGAGCATGTTCTTCGTTCCCGCGTTCAGCCTCGTGCCCGTGCGCGTGTTCGGCATCATGCCCGTGTTCTTCGTGCCCGTGCGCGCAGTTTATCCATGCAGTCGAACCATCCGCATATGACTCTCTTTTCCAAATTGGCACGCGCTTTTTGATTTCATTGATGATGAATTCGCAGGCGACGAATGCTGCTTTTCTGTGCGCGGAGGAGACGACCACAATTACAGCCAGTTCGCCTATTTTCAATGGTCCCGTTCTGTGCACGCAGTGAGCTTTCAAAATGTCAAATTTGCGTGCCTCCTCTAGAATTTTCTTGCCTTCTTTGACCGCCAGCTCTTCGTATGCTTCGTACTCTAGCGCAGTTACCTTTTTGCCTTCGTTGCTTTCCCTGACCCACCCTTCGAAAGCCACATATGCACCGGCTTGCGGCGTATTCACCAGGCGCTTGAGTGCATCAATGTCAATCGGTGTGTTCGAAATAGAAAACATCAAATTACCTATCCGCCAGCGACCGGGGGAATGAAAACGACCTTGTCGCTTTCGCAAAGCGTTCTGTCCCAATCGGCAAATTCGTCATTGAGCGCCACTGCAATTGACGTGTGCTTTAGCGAAAAACCATAACGCTTTTGCAATTCCTCGTACAATTCCTGCACAGTCGCGCATTCGGTCTCTAATTTTTCGCTGGACAGACCGCGCTGCTCTTTCAGCAGTGCGAAATAATCTACGCGGACAGTTTTTAAGGTAATTACTGACAAGTGCGCCGACGCCTCGGTATTTGTCTAATCTTCAGGCTTGTGAGGTGTGATTCTCGCACATGCGGAGGCACTTGTCATCGCCGGCGCCCTCGCGTTTAACAACTCCGAAATGCGCCGCCATTATCGTCTGTTAGAACAGTGATTCCGTGAGGAGCCGTGGCATGGCAAAGAGAGTCGAATTGGCGGGTCAGTCGAATTTAGACGTTCCGCTCTACAAACAGCTCGAAGAGTCCTTCATCGCCGAAATCGCAGCCGGGCGGCTAAAACCGGGCGATGCTGTTCCTTCCACGTACTCTCTGGCTGAGCAGTTCGGCATCTCACGCGTGACGGCAGTGCGCTGCTATGACGAGTTGAAAGGACGCGGTTTTCTCACAGCAAGGCGCGGCGGCAGCACAATTGTCAACCCACGCCTGGTTTTGCCGGGTGAAAACGGGCAGCCCAACCGATTGGAGCCGGAGTCGAGAAATCGATTTGACATCTCTCAGAATGAAGGTTTGAAGCGTTGTTTGCAGAGCCCGCCTGCCGAGTTGGTGCCTACCAAAGCGTGGCTTAAGACCATGCAAGCCGTACTGGAAGGCCGCATGCATGAGTTTGCCGGAGACGACGAGCGGTCGGTGATGCCGCGCTTGCGGCAAGCCGTTGCCGCGTTTTTAATGCGCACGCGCGGTTTGTCCCTATATCCCAAAAACATTCTTTTGTTCGACACAAAGTGGCAGGCGCTGGCATTCGTCTCGGCCCATCTGCTTGAGAGCGGTGATGCTGTTGCCGTTGAGAATCCCGGCGATCCACTAATATTGAAGGAATTCGCACGCCAATCCCGCGATTTGAGATTGATGGCTGTAGATCGAGAAGGAGCGGTTGTCGACCAACTGGATCCGCGCTCGGGGATAAAACTCATTGTTGTCAGCCCGTCGGCACAATATCCTACCGGCGTGATCATGTCGGAGCGCAGGCGGCAGCAATTGGCGCGTTATGCAGGTAATAACGGAGCTATCTTTTTGGAGGACGATGCAGCGGCGCTTTTGCGTTATGGAAAACAGCCGGAGCCTGCGCTTTTCAATAAATTTAAGGATGCTCTGCACCTGGGCGCTTTCGGCACATACCTTGGCCCGCTCTGTCAGCTGACATATCTTGTCGTGCCCGACCACTTGCTTGACAGACTGGACGACAATTTTGACGCCAGAATATTCAGTCAGCCAAAACTCGAACATATCGCATTGGCGCGCATGATAGAGTCAGGCACTCTGGAATTGGCGATTTCTCGGCAGCGTTGCGTATTGGCAAAACGCAGACATGAGCTGCTATCGGCTTTGATCACCGAGTTTAAAGACTTGCTCACTGTCAATGCGGGAGCGACTGGGTACGAACTGCTCGCGCGCTTTCAGTCGCGCTTGCCGAAGGAGCAATTGTGCGATGCTATTGTCAGTTGTGGCCTTGAATTGAATAAATTGCGGAATTTCTATGCCGAGTCGAGCGAGAGTGAACGGATTGAAATCTTGTTGCCATTGATAGAATCCAGCAATTTCGGCAGTAACTCCATCGAGCGGCTGTTTGCATTAAAACGACAGCTCTCGCTGCATTTAGTTAAGGACTTTGCACCTGAAATTGTCACTTCTCATGAAGCAATGGCGTTTGCTCAGACGTTGCCGGTGCAGCCAATCGCGTTGTGACGTCGTCTTCAGTTCTAAAAATTCCCTTGCGAATTGCCATTTTCCTTTTTCCTGAGTGACGGAATTAATATCCTTGTGAAGCTGGTAGAGTTATTGCTCTTTTACCCGGGCGTCCGCATGAGGATTTAGACATGTCAGTGGCTGAGAAAAAACCGTTCGGTTCTTGGACTTCACCACTTTCGGCTGCGGACATTGCCGCCGGCGTAATCAAGGTCGCTCAGCCTCATTGGGATGGTGACGACCTTTACTGGTTGGAGGGGCGACCGCTGGAGGGTGGGCGCAATGTCATCGTCAGGCGCTCTGCGGCAGGGAAAGTCGAGGACGTGTTGCCTGCGCCATTCAACGCGCGCACCCGCGTGCATGAGTACGGCGGCGGCGATTACATGGTCGCCCACGGCACGATTTACTTTTCTAATTTTGCCGATCAGCAAGTCTACGTCTTGAAAGCTGGGTCATTGCCTACTTTTTTGGCAGGAAACGATCGCACGCGCTTTGCCGACTACAACTTCGATCGCAAGCGCAAGCTTGTTTTTTGCGTGATGGAAACCCATGGCGAAAACGAACATGACGTAGTCAATTCGATTGTGTCAATCAATGAAAAAGGAGAGATCGCGCAACTGGCGGGCGGCGCCGACTTTTACATGTCGCCGCGCATCAGCCCTGATGGACGATTTGCATGCTATGTGCAATGGAGTCACCCCAACATGCCCTGGGATGAGAGCGAACTGTATCTTGCGGAATTGGATGACGATGGCAAGGCCGTAAGAGTCGAGCGAGTGGCCGGCGGCAAGGAATTATCAGTGTCTTCGCCACAGTGGGGATATGACGGCACGCTTTATTTTGTAAGCGAAGAAACCGGATATTGGAACCTGTATAAGATTGATGCGGAAGATTTGAAAGAGTCTCTGGGCAAAGACTTGTATGCCAAAGCTGTGCCGGTTCTCAAGGAAGAACGTGAACACGCTCTTCCCGCCTGGGTTTTCGGCATGTCGAATTATGCTCCGCTGACAGACGGCAACGTCCTTCTCTCTGCCAACGATTGCGGAACCTGGGCACTCATCTTCCTGGAGAAGGATGGAAAAGGCGGCATGAAGCCATTGAGTATCGATGCGCCTTATACGTCCTTCGCTTACGTAAAGGCAGGCAACAAGCAGGCTGCAATGTGCGCCGGATCGCCCGACACATTCAATGCGCTGGTGTCATTCGACTTGAAAGAACGCACTTTCAAAACGGAACGTGCCACCACAGAATTGAACGTCGCCAAAAAATACATTTCAAAACCGCAGACAATAGAGTTCAAAACCGAAGACAACAAGACCGCCTTCGCGTTTTTCTATCCGCCCAAAAACGATGACTTCGAAGCGCCCTCCGGTGAACTGCCACCACTGATCGTTTTCAGCCATGGCGGTCCGACCGGACAAGCTTCAAATGATTTGAGACTTTCGATTCAGTATTGGACGAGTCGCGGATTTGCCATCGCGGACGTCAACTATGGCGGCAGCACCGGCTTTGGACGCGAATATCGCGAACGACTGAGAAAGAGCTGGGGCTTGGTCGATATGCACGACTGCGAAAATGCTGCCCGCTATCTCGCCGGCCAGGGATTAGTCGACAAAGACAGAATGGCGATTGCTGGTGGTAGCGCCGGCGGTTACACAACTCTTTGCGCACTCACCTTTGGCGATGTCTTCCGCGCCGGGGCGAGCCACTTTGGCGTGAGCGATCTGGAAGCGCTGGCCTTGGATACGCACAAGTTTGAGTCGCGCTATCTCGACAGATTGGTGGGCGATTATCCGGCGGAGAAAGAAATATATAGATCGCGCTCACCCATTCATTTCACCGATAAGCTTTCCTGTCCGATTATTTTCTTGCAGGGCACCGAAGACAAAGTGGTTCCGCCCTCGCAATCAGAAGCCATGGTAGAAGCGCTCAAGGAGAAGAAACTACCGGTTTCTTATGTACTCTTCGAAGGCGAGCAGCATGGCTTTCGGCAGGCGAAAAACATCGCGCGTGCATTGGAAGCAGAGTTGTATTTCTACTCGCGTGTATTTGACTTCGAACTCGGCAATCCTGTGGAACCTGTCGAAATAATGAACGAAGAGGCGCTGGAAAAGGTGGCGGGAAAACGATAGCCAAAGCTATTGGAAAGCTTTACGCGGCTTCGCTTGTTCCGGCTTCGCTTGTCGCGGGTTGCGATGATACTGGGCCGAGCAGTGCGAAAATCGTACAGGCGACCAGATAGAGAATGGCTGACACCGCTAGAATTGCATTGATGCCTATCGCCTGACCGAGGAAGACGAAGACCGCTGAGCCAAGCGCGTTGAAGCTGGAGCTTACTCCCCACATCCAGGGCACCAGATTGGAGTTGGTTCTCTTCACTGCTTCCATTCCCAGCGATACGGGAATGCCAGTGACCACAGACATTGCAAATGTGATTGCGGCGCAGACGATGACACGTGCTTCAAACGGAAGCGACATCAGTGACGAGAGAGTTTGCGAGAGGCATGCAAACGCGACGAGAAGCATGACGCAGAGTCCAGCGCCCGCAATGAGGAACGAAGAACGCTTGATCGGCAGGAGCCCGGCGATGAAAGAGCCCAGTGAGTAGCCGCCCAGAACTGCCACCAGGACAACTGCAAGAGAGTATGTGGGACCGCCGACAAAAATTGAGCACAACTGAATGATTGCCACTTCAAACAGCAAGAATGCAAATCCGCTGGTTGCAAAAAATGCGAGATCTGCCATGACTATTTTCGAAAGCACTTTGGAGCGCAGTTTTACTATTGGTAAAAACGCCAGAATGAGCGCCAATACTAGAGTTATGTAGACCGCTAGCGTAGTCTCCGAAACCCACCGATATGACCCGATCATTCCCTGACTTCGTGCGATTTGATAAAAGTAGGGCTTGTCGTCGGTCGCAGGCACGACATTGAATTGGTATTCCGCGAGCAATTTTTTGCGTTCTTCCGGATTTGCATACGCCAGCTTTTGATAGATTTCTTCTTCTGGAGCGACGCCGTGAGACGCAGTCGAGCGCCTGCCCGGGTCGAACACCAGCGCGTTGCCGTTTTCGTTGCACCATTGTCTGATCCGCTGAAGTTCCGGCTCGGTAAAACGAGTTGGCTTTAAAATCGTGTCGGTCCATTCGTTTCCAATCACTACCACATGTTCCCAGGGCTTTTCAATTCCCATCTCGCGCAAAAACTCGAGATAGGTGACGAACATGCGCAGGCCCAACTGAGGGGGTTGGAAGCGCCAGTGCGTGAGCGATAGCAAACCGTCCGTTTTCAGAAGTTTGAAGTAACTTCTTACTGCATCTATCGTGTAGAGATAATTGTCGGAGTTGGCGAGAGCGCCTGAAGCCACCGCAGTTAGTGTGTCTACTCCGCTGGCCTGAATGACGTCGTAAGAATGCTCTTGCTGCAATGAAGCAAAGTGCCGAGCTTCTTTGTTGTGTATCGTAATTTTGGTTTTGTCGTTGCTCTGCAACCAGGGCTGATAGCGAGATGCTTCAGGATCATTCTGCCCGAGCAGTAAGTGTTTGTAAGTTGAAGGATTGAGTTCGAGAACAGTGACTTTAGGTATGTCGAAGTATTTGGCGATGATGATGTCGATGCCACCACCGCCCCCAATAATGAGAACGTCTTTGGTTTCAGGCTTTAATATGTACGGACTGGCCCACAGGATGTTTTTAAAAAACAAATGGTCCTTAATTTCACCGTTGGCGGCGAACTGTCTGGTCGGCGCGCTGCCGTCGGCGACCACCAGTCGACCCTCCATTTTCGGTCTGGCGGCTGTTAGTAAATAGCCATATAAAAGGACGAAGTTGTCGGTCAGAGTAGTGCCAGAAGCGTCGATGCGAGCAAGAGGGTTCCAGTAAGTTTGCTGGATTCCGTGGAATACGTTTTTGAATGCGCCTCGAAGATCCGGCTCTTTGTGCGAGCGAATGTCGAATCCGTACTCTTTCAGCGCCCAGCTCGGGTATGCGAGAAGCACGGCTGTCACCAGGACGAACATCGCTGACCATCCGCCGATTATGCGGACATTCATAGTGCCTGACGCTTTTTGAAAAGCGAGAAAACCGAGAAATCCAAGTGCCGAAGCGGCCCCAATAGCGCCATAGCCGCCGAGCAATTCCAGTGTCGCAGGAGTGAGCGCTGCAGCGATTGCAGCTGCCGCAAGGTCAAAAAAGTAAACTCGAGTTGCAGGGATGCTGCTGTTTGCCAGCACTCTATTTATGCACAAACCCGCGAAGAAGAAAGGAAATGCAAAGATCAGGAAGTAGAGTGCCAGCGATGAAAGACGCACGAAAGAATGCAAGTCCGGATCATATGGATCGAGAGGCAGCCAGCAAAACAGGAGAATCGAAATTGTGAGCAGCACCGAATATAGCGCAGCTTCCCTGGCAGCACTTTGCCACTGTGAGCGATCGTCGCGGTCTGTAATCTGCGGGGCTGTTTTTGCGGTGCCCTCTGTTGTGCCGCTCTCGGCTGGGTTTTCAAACTCTGGGGAATCGCTTGCCGCTGTGTTTTCGCTTGCTGCAGATACACTCTTTCGATCCGACTGCTTGAGGTACAAAAATGTGCCTGCCGCGCCAAAGCTCAATATGACGGTTGTAATAATCAAATTGATGAAATGGTAGAAGACCTTGTAGCCAATGAATTTCGTCAATATGATCTCGACGCACATTGTAGACGCGGCAATGGCGCACAATCCGCAGAGGATCCAGGCTCTATTGTCGAACTTACCGGGGGCGCTTTGCATGCCAAGGTCTGAAAGGGGTTCTAATGCGACAATTGTAGACCACTTGTGACTAGTTGGCAGAAACTCGCTGTTCTGTTTTTTCGCCGTCTACTGTTTC
>JBGAVL010000250.1:0-9419 GCA_044228145.1 Obscuribacteraceae bacterium (SeqCode) | reverse complement strand
CGCTGCCACAGAAGAAAACTGCTCCTGCAGCGATTGCCGCCAAAGCGCCGGTCACACCGCCTGTAGTGGCAGAGTCAAAAAAGGCTGCTCTCAAGAAAGCGGCAGAAGAAAAACATGAAAAAACAGCTGAAGAGAAGTCTGAGCAAACCAAACCGAGCGGACGACTCTTGCCAGGCTTCTTCGGCGACAGACTTTCAAAGGCGAAGAAAGAGACGCCGGCACAAGCGCAGCCAGCTCTGGCAGAAGCTCCCGTTCAAAAAAGTCTCAACAGCGGCAAACCGAGAGTAAAAGCGTCCATCACCATCAAGGCGCCCCCTGAAGTGGTATGGGATGCCGTTCACGAACAAAGAAAAACCGATCCCGAACTTGCATACAGCAAAGTCTTGAGACAGGGAGTGAACGAAGCCACTCTGGAACAGAAATTCATGGTCATTCCTGTTATCGGTTCGGCGGTCTGCACAATGAATACTCAAGAAGTGCCCAATCGTCGCATCGACTATCAAATGGTAAAGTCGGACCGCTTCAAAGCCATGGAAGGCAGCTGGGTTCTCACTCCGTCAGCCGACGGCAAATCGACGACCCTGGAATTGTCTTCTCACGTCGATCTGGGATTGCCCGTCCCGCGCGGCATGATGAACGGCGTCACCCAGAAAAAACTGGAAAGAAGACTGGCCCATGTGCGTGAATTGGCTGAAAAGTCTAAAGTTGCTCAAAAGCCGGGCGGCGGCGCTCAGTAACTACGGTTTTGATTTGACGGCGTAGCCTGCTTCGGCTTGCACTTGCAAGCTCAGCCTGACTTGAAATTGGTTTTCGAAAAATTCTTTCTTTTCCAAAAGCGCCCAACTTTCCGAATAGCAGTTTTCGCCACCTTTCAATTTCACAATCAACGATAGAAGTTTCTTCTCGTATCCGCCTTTTTGAAAGGGCTGCATGGCTACGGTTACCCGCTCAATCACTTGCTTGTGACTGCGATCCAGAGCTTCTGCCACGCGCAAAATTGCAGCCATGTCGGTGAGCACTTTTCTGTTTTCAGGGGAAACTGTATAGTACGCTTCGTGCGATTCTTTCGGTTCGCTGCCTCTGTGATAGCGTGCAATCGCCGCGATAATGCCCACTTCCTCTTCCGAATGACCGAGCAGACCGGAGTGTTTGATCAAATAATATGAATGCTTGTGGTGCCCATTTCTGCCGACGAACATACCGATGTCGTGCAGCATTGCCGCCGACCACAACAAGTGCCCGACATAAGACGTGTATTCATGCAAGATGCCGCGTGTTTGAATGAAAATATCGGAGGCGATTTTTGCAACTTGCTCCGCATGATCGTAGGAAACATGATACTTGTCCATCAGTTGATGCACTGATGCAGAGCGCGGATCGCGGTGTTCTTTCAGTCCGCCATCCAGCCAGCCGGTTTGCAAAAAGCGATCGACTACGCAACCTTCTCTCAGCGCAGCCGAGCACACAATCGTTTCAGAAACATCGAAAGAGCGCATAGCCTCCAAGAGCACGATGGCGCCGGCCAAAATTGTCTGACTTCTGTCGGTACTTACACCTTTGATTTTTTCTTGTTTGATCGAACTTTCTTCAATCAAAAGAACAATCTCTTCCAATCGCTTTTGCGATAGTCTCCAGCCATGGAGTTCGTGACCGGGCTTGCCCTGGCGCACTCGGTCGATTTTTGCAAGCGACTGAATGGTTCCTGACGTGCCAATCAACTGCTGCACGCCGCCCAGCTCTTCCAGCCTTGCCGCAGCCGGTCTGAGAACGCCGCGGACTTCATCATGCAACTCGCGCAGAGTTTCCTGAGTCGGTTGACCTTTTTTGAAAAAACGTTGTGTAAGCCGGGCGGCACCAAGCTTGTACGATTCGGCAAAAGTAATAGCGTGGCGATCACCCATGATTACTTCAGTCGATCCGCCGCCGATATCGACAATGCCGAAGCTGCCTTTCAGCTTCGGCATACTCCATAAAACACCCAGATAGATCAGCCGCGCTTCTTCTTTGCCGGAAATCATGCGTGCATCGATTTCCAAATCTTCTTTTATTTTGCTTAGAACTTCGGCCCCGTTGCGCGACTCGCGCACGGCCGATGTGGCCACGGCAACGATTGAGTCGGCTCCCTTTTCGTAAGCTTTTTTGCGCATCACTTTCAAAATGCTAATGGCAGAACTGAGAGCCACTTCGTCTATATAGTGGGCAGTCAGCGACCTTCTAAAAAAGGGCACCGCCTCTTTCACTTTAGTGATCACTTCGAAATGGTCTCGCTCAGAACTGGCCTGGCAAACAATCATGTGAAATGAGTTGGTGCCCATGTCTATGCATGCCAGAATCGGGCCGCCCTCGACTTGAACCCATGAACCGGAGCGAGTCTGCTTTTCTTCTTGCGCTTGCTTACGTGCCATAGGGGTGTCTTACTGCTTACAAAGGATACCGGCTCATAGCATTATGCAGCAGCATAAGCTCCATAAGTTGAATCTTGAAGCCTGCTATCGTAAAAATTGTATGCTGGAAACGGTTTCTTTAATAGATGGATTAATCCGAATACCCCGTGCAAAGCGCCATGAAAGTAGGCATCAAGAAAGTGGAGGTCTGCTGCAACAATTGCGGCAGTCTCGCCTCAAGCCTGGTAACAGAAGGGGTTGAGCACGAATACAAGAACACGACATCTGATGTTTTTCGCGTGGTCAAGTGCCGTGACTGCGGATTGGTCTACCTGAACCCGCGACCGGATATCTCAGAGTTGTCCACCATCTATCCCGGCGAATATTATGCGTATCATCTTGCCGAGAAAAATGTAGAAAAGGAAAATACCAATTCACTGCTCTACAAAGCCCGCCGCAATGTCTATTTGAGCCGCCTGGAGCGAGCACTGTCACTATCTGCGCAAAAGGGCAGCCTGACGGTTCTGGACATCGGCTGCGCCGATGGACGCGCCCTCAACTGGTACAAGCAGGTGAGAAGCGCAAAGGTCGAGACTTTCGGCGTCGACTTCGATGAAAAAGCGGTGCAGTTGGCGAGAGAGGCGGGACACACTGTCTACTCAGGGCGCTTCGAGGAAGCCTGCATACCTGAGCAGTTTTTCGACCTCGTAGTGGCCACGCATGTAATCGAACACGTGGCCGATCCAAAGGCTTTTGCTCAAAGAGCTTTCGACGTGCTAAAGCCAGGGGGCATCTTCCTGATCGAGACCCCCAATATCGAGGCTTTTGATGCCCGTTGGTTTAAAAACCGCCACTGGGGAGGCTATCACTTTCCCAGGCACTGGATCTTTTACAGTCCTGCCACGCTAAAACGGCTGGTCGAAGAATGCGGCTTCACAATTGTAGAAACGCAATTTCACCCGGCGCCGGCCTTTTGGAACTGGACGATGCATTCGCTGATTGGCTCTGCCGACAGGCAGAATAACGGTTTTTTCAGCCGGCTGGCCGACCGACTTTTCCCACCAGCCGAATTTCAGAAAAACAGCCTGCGTAATCTGTTATTCGTATCGGCTTTTACGCTGCTGGACATTGTCCTGAAGGCGGCTACAGGCTCGACTTCCAACATGTCGATGACGGTTCGCAAGCCTGTCTGAGATCATGTTAATCTTCTCTGGCGTGACAGACGTTTCAGGTTGCCAAGCGTCGGGCATATCTATCAGTGTCTGAGTTGGACTCTGGTTGCGTTGTGTTGTTCTTCCGGTATTTCGGCGCTTCGCCGAGAAGAACTGAAAAATGAAAGAGAGTCAGACCTCGGGTCTGACTCAAAGAGCGCCGATTATTGATCTCAACAGTCAATGCTGCAAGTTTGCAGCATTTTTTTTGCTGTCAATCCGTTGTGATATTGCATCCGGAAAGGATCTTCTGAATGCGCTTCATATCTACGTCTCCCGAAACTCTCACTGTCTTTAGGAGGCGCGCATCCCTGAGATGGTTGAACCAGGACTCGTCGAACTTTGCGCCTCTGAGATCGAGTTCTTTCAAATTTTTCAGTCTACCCAGCGCCTTGAATCCATCCTCAGTGAGGTCGTTTTTCTTCAGCGAAACTAGCTCGAGCTGTGGAAACCGATTGGGAAATTCGAAACCTTTGCCGGTTACTTTTGTATCACTCACATCGATCAATCTGAGTTTGGGTAGAGAGCTTACCAATTCAATACTTCTGTCGCTCATTTGCTTCTGATCGTTTAGGGACAACTCTTCCAAACTGGCCATGGAGGAAAGACTGCCCAGGCATTTGTTGCCAAGCACACATTCATCCATCTCCAACTTAACCAGGTTCTTCATTTGACCCAAATGAGAAACCGATTGAGCTGATAAACGCACTCCTTTTATCTCCAAATTTCTGAGCTGATTGAGCTGACTGATGACAAAGACTCCTTTCTCGCTAAGCGGATTGTCGGAAACACTCAGCTTACGCAAGCGAGGCATTGTTTTTGCCACTGCCAAACCCGTGCCATTGAGTATATTGCTGTCCAAATGCAGCTCAATAATTCCCTGGTGGTTGGCCAGGGGCGCGAGATCAGCGTCGGAAACTTCTGCGTCGCTCAAATGAAAGACTTTTGAACCGGGATCTTTCTCAATCTTTCTTTGCACTGAACTGGCAATATCTGTGTCCGGCGCCAGCTTGACTCCATACTGTTTGTCCACATCTACTCTGGGTTTTGTGGCGTCATCGCTCGAGCTGTAGGACACCCAAAGGTCCTTGCCAACGAGCACCGCTACGGCAATCGATAAAAGTATGATCGTTAAATCCTTTCCGCTGGCTGTTGTCCAAAATGACTCAACTTTGCGGTTGCCATCAGATGTGGTGCTTTCGCCGGCAGCCAGTTGCCGCAACTCCCGCTTGCTACTGTACGAGGAATCCGACGAACTGGCAGAAAACGCATCGTATATCGCCTGCAGGTCTTCGCGCACTTCCAAAACTGATTGATAGCGCTCATCAGGAGCTTTGGCCAGTAGCTTCGCGACGACACCATCGAGCTCTTCAGGAAAGTCCAGGCCCAGGGTAGCTTCCTTCAAGCTCGGAGGCTTTTGCTGCGCGTGCGCCATCAGAGTCTCGATAATGCTTCTTCCCATGAAAGGCGTTGTCCCTGTCAGACATTCAAAAAGCATGCAGCCAAGCGAATAACAATCGGATCTGCGATCAACTTTGTCGCCGGCTCCCTGCTCCGGGCTCATATAGAGCGGGCTTCCAAACACATCGCCTGTCTTCGTCAAAGTGGATGCTTGTTTGTCTCCGTCCTCCAGGATTTTAGCGATGCCGAAATCCAAGATTTTTGCAGTAACGTTTCCTTGTTCGTCTTTGACAAGCATGACGTTGCTGGGCTTGAGATCGCGGTGCAAAATATTTTGTTTGTGCGCATATGACAGCCCGCTGCAGAGCTGCAAGAAAATAGCGACTGTTTCTTCAACCGAAAGCCGCCCTTTTTCATTGATGGTGTCAGAGAGTGATTTTCCGCTCACATAGTCCATCACCATAAAGGGCTGTCCGTCATCGGTGGTGCCCACATCCTGCACTTCAATCAAATTCTGGTGACGCAATTGACTGGCGGTGCGAGCCTCTCTCTGGAATCGCATTATTGTGTCGGCATTAAGCAGATATGGATGAAGCAACTTAATGGCGACAATGCGATTCAAGGCCAGGTGCTTAGCCTTGTAGATGATTCCCATGCCGCCCGAGCCGACCGGCTCCAGAAATTCATATTTGTCGCTCAAGCAATCGCCGGCTCTGAATTTTGTCACTATTTCAGTGCCGTCGTTGGGACATTTGATGGTTCCATGCGCCATCTTCATTCCGCATGACGGGCAAACCGGCATAGTCAGAGTTTCGCCATTCGCAAACGAAGACGATTCACTCAATCCGGGTACTGGTGTTTTTTCCAAACTCAATGACTGGTGCAGCTAGATTTGAGGTTTCCTGAAAACCACGATCATATTTGATGTCTGCCCTGTAAATCGCTTGATCAAAACGTCAACAACCGAGAAAAGGCATATCCTCAAGAAGTTGGCTATCGAGTCTTTTTGAAAGTCTACCGGCGGAAAGAGCAGATCGGCAAGCGGTCTGAGCTTTTCGTCTTTGGTGACCATCAAACTGTGAAATGTCCAGAACCAGAAAATTGCATTGGGCACGTAATCAATAGATTCCTGGATGAAGCGGGTTTTCTCAGCCAGTAGCTTCACCGTCTGCGGCGTAAAGAAATACCAGTGACGCGGGAAATGATAACCGCCCCAGTGCCCGTTTTTAAACCATTTTGCATCAACAGAGCCGATATTAGGTGTTTCGAACCAGAAGACGCCACCCGGTTTTAGCACTTTGAAGACTTTCTCAGAGAACCACACGGGATCTGAGACATGCTCGATAACGTGACTGGCGATAACCAGATCAAACTGGTCGGCGCCGATTTCAGCATCTTCAAAACGACCCTTATAGGTAATATGGCCGGCTGCAGAAGCTAAAACCACAGCTTCCAGCATGAAATCGACGCCATGGGTCTCGACCTTATCACCATGCGCCTGCCGGTAGAGATTGAGCAGATGTCCGTCACCGCAACCGATATCGAGGATTTTGATCTTGCCCTTCTCTTTCAGACCGCAAAGTTCGAGCGACTTCTCTATTCTCGCCCGAAAGCCCTTATAACGGAGGGTGCTGAGTATGGACTTCGGATTGGCCTTTCGGCGCAAAATATCCTGATTGTAAGAATAGTAATTGGGCGGATAAATGGTGCCCAGTTCGCGAAAGTCCGGGCGCGGGTCCAGATAGACGAGCTGGCAGCCGGTGCATCTGACTACATTGAAAATGTCATCGGTTGTATTGGTGTATTCATGTTCTTTGCCGGTAGTGACAAGTATGCGCCTGAAAGAGCCGCACAGGTTGCAGCCACTGTCCACCGTGGCAATCTTATGCTTGGGCGGTCGATTAGCTGGATCTTTCTCTTTGCGGATAATTGCTTCCATGAATACCGCCTGTCACCAATATAGAACCAATGGTTCTTTGCCCATCCGCGCCGTCCAGGTAATCATTAAATGCCTGTTCATGATTCAGGTTGAAAGAGCGAATTGATTGCCGCCTCGGCGGCATGATTGGCGCTTCGGATGCAGTCTGGTATGCCGACTCCTTCGTAGGCGGCGCCTGAGAGAAACAACCTTTTAAGCGCACTAACCTTTGTCTCGATCGCTTTGACTGTTTGCCTGTGCCCGACGGCATATTGCGGCATAGCGTCATGCCAGCGAGAAACCTGAGCGTGTCTGTAAGGCAGACCGCGGGCTGGTGCCTTTATCGACAGGTAAAAACACAGGTCGGCAAATGCTCGATCGCGCATTTCAGAATCGGATAGTTCCATAAGATGAGGAAACAAGGCGCCGCCGACAAAAGCGCGCAAAATGGCAAGATTGGCAGGCGCACGTCCTTTGTATTTTACGCTTGAGAAACCGGCGGCCAGTATGTATTTGTTCAGTCCTGAAGGAACCACAAAACCAAATCCATCTAAAGCATGCAAAACGTTCTGCCTCTCGACAATGAAATTGATAACGGCAGACGAGGTGTAGTTTATGGAAGACAAAATATCGGCAAGTTCAGCATCACATTGCCTGAGCAGTTTGGCCGCGCCCTGGGCAGGCAGGCAGAGAATCACGGCATCTGCATCAATGCTCGCGCTGTCGGCGAAGCTGACTCGCCAATTTCTGTCATCCGGACGATAGAGAAGCGATGAAACAGCGCGCCCGGTTTGAAGCGATGCATCTTTCAGTTGTCTCTTCAATTCTTCCACCAGGGACTCCATTCCCTTTTCAGGAGCGATAAACATGCTGTAGCGCACCGCTTCAGTAGAGTTATTCTTGCCATTTTTGGGAGCCTTCTTTTGCTCTTTCAAACCGCGAGTGACGCTGCCGAATTCAGCTTCGTATTCCAGAAATTGAGGCATCGTGGCGCGTATGCTGAGACTACGAGGATCGGCCGTATAGATGCCGGAAAAAAGTGGCTGAGCCAGCCTGTCGAGCGCCTCTTTGCCAAGTCTTCTAGTGACAAAACTGGACAGGCTTTCATCGTAGTCCTCCGGCAGTGTACCTGCCGACATGGACCTGTGTCGCGGTACAAACGGCTCAAAAGCGGCTCTAAGCTTACCTGCAAAACTCAGACAGGGAGAAACGGCCAGCGCCGCTATGCTTTCCGGAGCCAGCAACCGGAAACTTTCCGGAACAGGCAATAGGCAGTCCCTGCCGGCTATGAATGCACGCCGATTTTCAGGTTCTGTTTCAATTATCTGACTTTCCATACCCAGGGACTTCATCAAATCGACGCCCCACGGTTTTGCCGTAAGCATAGAATCCGGCCCGCACTCTAAAATGCATTGGTCTACCGTATCAGTTTTGATGACGCCGCCGAATCTGTTGCCTGCTTCGACAACGGTTATCGCAAGCGGTCTTCCGTCACTCAATTGTTTCAAACGGAAAGCAGCAGCCAAACCGGATATGCCACCACCAATGATGACCACCTTTTTTCCAATTGAATTCATTTGCTTCCGAGTTCGTGAACTACTTCAACCAGATATTTCACATTTTCATAAGGAGTCTCAGGCAGCACACCGTGACCGAGATTGAACACATGGCCGGCTCTGCCACCTGCCTGTTTGAGAACCTGCTGAGCGCGCCTTTTGATTTCATCTTTTTCTGCAAATAGAACCACCGGGTCGAGATTGCCTTGCACGGCCCGGTCATAGCCGACTTTTTCCCAGGCCGCATTTAAATCTATGCGCCAATCAACTCCGATAACGTCTCCACCGGCCTGTTTCATCAATTCCAGCAAGGCCGAAGTTCCGGTGCCGAAATGCACAACAGGACTCCCTTTTTTAATACCGGATATAGTGCGGGCTACATGCGGCAAAACATATTCAATATAGTCGGATTGGCCAAGGCAGCCGATCCAGCTGTCAAAGATCTGCACGGCCTGAGCACCGGCATCGAGCTGATTGTTCAAATGATCGCAGACTATCGCTGAAAGATGCTGCATGAGCTTATCCCAGGCTCGCCTTTCGGTGTACATAAAACGCTTGGTCTTTTCGAAGTTTCTGGATGAGCCGCCTTCGATTAGATAGGAGGCCAACGTAAAAGGAGCCCCGGCAAAACCAATCAAGGGAATATTCTCCGGAAGCTCTCTTCTTGCCGTCTTTACCGCCTCAAGCACGTAAGAAAGACTTTCGCGGCAGTCAATTTTGGGAAGTCTTTCGACATCGGCGACGCATTTAACAGGATTGTGAATTACCGGGCCATCGCCTTTGACAAATTCCAGACCGCAGCCGAGCGATTGCAAGGGTAAAAGTATGTCCGAAAAAATAATTGCGGCATCCACTTTCAAAAGTTTCACCGCCATCACCGTCACTTCTGCGCACAATTGAGGGTTGTGGCAAAGTTCCAAAAAGCCGGTCTTAGATCGCACTTCGCGGT
>JBGAVL010000024.1:0-32196 GCA_044228145.1 Obscuribacteraceae bacterium (SeqCode) | reverse complement strand
ATAAGATAAGTCACCTGCCAATAGCGATTGGGCTCTTTGTGTTCGCGATCGTTTTTCGAATGTTGTATATCCGCTGGAGAGCAAACCGTCAGGCAAAAACAAAATTTAGTCTGCAGGGAAACTGGCTTACTGCATCCGGTCCGAGAAAAAGTAATGACTGGAGAATTCACATATCCAACTTAGATAAGGCGACACTGATTTCAGAGTCAAATGAGAAGAAGAGTTTGATATTGACCACTTCAACGAATACGCGTGTGCTGCGAGGGCTGGAGGATCCAGAAAAGTTGTTCCTCAGCATGCCCAAAGAAATACAAGTGGACACTTCGGCTCTCAAGCAAAAATTACAAGAATTTACTGATTCAATGCTCGATTGCAAGGATGCCGAAGAGGTTGCGTTACTCAGGGATGCCGAGCATGTACGGACGCGCGTCACAGAATCCATTCAAGAGTTCACTGATGCTCGCTTTCTAAAGCAGGATTTCAGCGGATTGGTAGTGATTACTATTGTGACTGTACTATTCTTATGCGGCTGTCTCGCAGTCGCACACTTTGGCTATCCGCAATATTCACTTCCGCTTTTGCCGTTCGTGATGGTTTTCTATCTTCCGACACTTCGATCTTTGCAGAAATCAGTTGATCGTCTCTATGTATTTTCTGCCGACGCATTGTTTGAACTTGATCGCAAAAACGGATTGGTCCATACGATAACTCTCGACCGCGTTTCAATTAGGGGCACTGAAAGCGAAGGTGAATCGCTGTATATCGACAATCGAACAGTACTTCCTGTTCACATTGAAAAAGAAGATTCTGCCTGTTTCAGACGCTGTCTAAAAAAATATCCGAACCCAGATTGAGGCTTATGGAAGGGAAAAGAAAGACTGCATCAGCCGTAAACGAAGAACCAGTTGTCGAACTTATTGAAGGCGACGAATTGGTTGCGGAAAATGGCGAACCTATACCTGCAGAGTTACTTGCCGAATATGATGAACCGGTCAACAGCGAAGCTTTGAAACCGCATCCCCCAATGGCAGTTTCAGAAGATACCGAATCGCAGCCACTTCTAGAAATAAGTGCAGACCCGCGCGCACAGTTTCAAGAGAACCGCAGAATGGTTGCGGCCCGGTCCGATACCAGTTCGCTCATTATTGTCGGCGCAATGTGTGCGGTCATTCATCACACTATTACTCAGGTGTCGACGGAGCCGATTCCAATAGTGGTAGCGCTGATCATTATCGCGATCGCTTTTCGCACCTGGTATGTGCGTCGAGAAGCAAGGAATCATGCAAAGACAAAGTTTAGTCTGAGTGAAAAATGGCTGAGCGCATCCGGTCCGGACATAAGTAATAACTGGAGGATTCCTATCTCCAACTTAGACAAAGCAACACTAATTTGCGAGTCAAATAACAAGAAGAGTTTGGTGTTGACCACTTCGACGGATTCGCGTGTCTTGAGAGGGCTCGCGGATCCGGAGAAGTTGTTGCGCAGCCTGCCCCAGGAGATACAGGTTGACACTTCAGCGCTCGAGCAAAAATTGCAAGTTTTTGCTGATTCAAAATTCGAATGCAAGGACGTCGACGAAGTTGAAAAATTTCGAAATGCTGAACACGTAGAGGCACGCGTTGCAGAACTGCTTCATGAGTTTCCGGATGCACGCGTGCTAAAGCAGAACTTCAGTGAAATACAAAAGACAAGTATGTCTTCAGCCTTTTTTGCCTGTGTCACCCTGGTCATTGCATATTTAGGTTATCCGCAATTTGCACTGCCAGTTCTTCCGATTATGATATTTACCTATCTTCCAGTACTCGTTTCCTTGCGCAGAACAGTCGACTGCCTATACGTGTTCTCGCCCGACGCATTGTTTGAAGTCGATCGAAAAAGTGGAATCGTAAAAACAATTTCGCTCAATCATGTTTCAATTCACAGGCTTGAAGAATCTTGCCCCAGAATCTACATACTTACTTCGCGACCGCCAGCTGCTCTTTGTACCAGGCAATCGTTTGCACTAAGCCGTCTCTGATTTCAACTTTCGGCGTCCAGTCGAGAAGCGTTTTTGCCTTAGTGATGTCGGGAAGGCGGCGCTTCGGATCATCAGTAGGCAGCGGCTTGAAATCGATCTCGCTCTTCGATCCCGTCAGTTCTTTGACGAGTTCTGCCAGTTCCAAAACCGTTCTCTCCTGAGGATTGCCCAGATTGACCGGCTCATGGTGTTTGACACCAGTCAGTCGCACGATTCCTTCGACCAGATCGGAGACGTACTGGAAGCTTCTGGTTTGCTCACCGCTACCGTATATGGTGAGTGGTTTTCCGCGCAGCGCTTGATCGATAAAATTGGATACGACGCGACCGTCATTTGCTCTCAAGCGCGGACCGTAGCAGTTGAAGATACGGATAATGCGCGTATCCAGATCATGCTTCTTGTGATACGCCATCGTAATCGCTTCTGCAAAACGTTTCGATTCGTCGTACACACCGCGCGGACCGACCGGATTCACATTACCCCAGTAAGATTCTTTCTGTGGATGTTGTTCGGGGTCACCGTACACTTCCGATGTGCTGGCAAGGAAATACTTCGCACCCTTCGCTAATGCCAAGCCGAGAGTATTGTGCGTTCCCAGCGAATTCACCTTGAGCGTCTCAATCGGCAAATCCAAATAATCTATAGGACTTGCTGGCGAAGCCAGGTGAATTACCCAATCAAGCTTCCCGACAATGTGAATATGATTGGAGACATTGTGATGAATAAATTGAAAGCGAGTATTGGAGAGGTGCTGCGAGATATTGTTCATGGTACCGGTGACAAGATTGTCCATCGCCGTCACGTCATGACCATCCGCCAACATTCGATCGACCAGATGTGATCCGATAAATCCAGCCGCACCCGTGATCAGAATCTTCAATGCCCGATACCTCTGTAGATTGCGCCGCAATCCACCAATTCATCTTGCGGCAAGATGTTGCGACCGTCGATGACCAGAGGCCACTTCATGCTTTTTATCAGCGACTTCCAGTTGGCTGTTGCAAATTCCTTCCACTCTGTGACCAGCACGAGCGCATCGCTGTCTTTAGCGAGATCTTCCAGACTGGTGCTGTAGGCAATTTCCAATTCCGGATAATTGCGCTGGCAACTTTCAATGCTTACAGGGTCAAAAACTTTTACCTGAGCGCCCATTTTTGTCAGCGCACGAACCAGGGTCAAACTTGGCGCATCGCGCAGGTCATCAGTGTTTGGCTTAAATGACAATCCCATCAAACCGATGGTGCGGCCTTTGACGATTTTCAATTCCTCTTGCAGCTTCTTGATCACGCACAAACGCTGCCTTTCGTTGACTGAAAGAGTTGCTTCCAGAAGCGAAGTCGGATAGCTGTATTCGCGCGCTACATTAATGAGCGCGTTGATGTCTTTGCCAAAACAGCTTCCGCCCCAGCCCACGCCGGCGTTGAGAAACTTGCTGCCGATGCGGGTGTCGAGACCGATGCCGGGCGCGACCTGGCGAATATCGGCGCCCACCTTTTCGCACAGTCCGGCAATCTCATTGGCAAAACTGATCTTCATCGCCAGAAATGCGTTGGCTGAATACTTGATCAATTCAGCGCTAGCAAGATCTGTGACGACGAATGGAACTTTGCCGAAATTGGCTGGGCGCGGCAGCTCTTCAGGCGGATCGAAAGTTTGATTGATCAAAGGCGCGAAGAGTTTTTTCATTGTCTGCACCGCCCCTTCATCTGCAGAACCGACGACAATGCGGTCCGGATAGAAAGAATCGGCAATGGCGCTGCCTTCACGCAAGAACTCAGGGTTTGAAACAACCGTAAATGCTGGTTGATCGGCGCGGGCAGAACGTGCAGGAACTGTTTGAACGCTCTCCATGCCCTGGCCCACGAGCATTTCCACCCAGTTGCCGGAGCCGACAGGAACTGTGGATTTGTTGACGATGATGCGTTTTTTCGACGTATCGAGGGCACGCCCGATTGCTCTGGCTACCGACATGACTGCGGAAAGATCCGGTTCGCCGGTGGGTAGTGGCGGAGTGCCGACTGCTATAAAGATAATCTCCGACTTTTTGACGGCTTCTTCGAGCTTGTCGGTGAAGGTCAAAAACTCTGATTTGACGCACTGCTTCACAAAAGGCTCCAGCCCCGGTTCGAAAAACGGCATCTCGCCGCGCTTCAAGGCGTTGAGCTTGTCTTCGTTGGAATCAACGGCAATGACATGATGTCCGAGATAAGAGAGACAGGCGCTTGTTACAAGGCCTACGTAGCCAGCACCAACTATACAAATATCCACAGGCGTTATCCTTTTTGACCTTGCACGGTGTCTGTTTCGACGGCCAACCGCCCAGTCTTCCCTGAAGGTGAAAACCGCGCCTATTGCGCGCTGGACTGGTTACCAATGCTCCTTATGATACCGCAGATGCGGCACTAGCACGGGCGCATGACAGCCTGTGAAGAGGCTTTTAAGGCTTGGAGAGAACATTTGGCGGGGGTCCTCAAGTAGTTGAGGGCTGACTTTTGCGGCTCTATCGAAACCAAGATGAATAGAGTCTCCGCAAAGATTGACTCGACATTTGGTAGGCTTACGCAAAACAATTCTTCCGCGTATTCAAGACGCAAAATAAAACTGCTGCAAACTAAAGGCGCTCTCAACATTGCTCAACATGACTTCTCCCCTCGACCAGTTCATCACTACTATTTCCCGCCTGAGAGCCGAAGACGGCTGCCCGTGGGACCGCGAGCAGACGCATCGCAGCCTGGCTCGATACCTGCTTGAAGAAGCCTATGAAGTCATGGAAGCCATTCATGAAGGCGACCCGAATAATCTAAAAGAAGAGCTGGGCGACTTGCTTCTGCAGATTGTTTTAAACGCGCAAGTGGCAAAGGATGCCGGGCAGTTTGACATTCAGGACGTTGCCAACTCTATAAACACCAAAATGATTTCGCGCCACCCGCACGTTTTCGGCGAAAAGTCCCTGGCTACGGCCAAAGAAGTGCTGATGCAGTGGGACGACCTTAAGGATGCGGAGAAAAAAGAAAGAAAAGGCGACAATAAATCCTGCCTGGATGGCATCAGCAGGACGTTGCCGTCACTTTTGCAGGCTTTGAAAGTCTCCGAAAAAGCTGTCAGCCAGGGCTTCGAATGGCGAAACGAAGGCGAGGTCTGGGAAAAGGTAGAGAGCGAATTGCAAGAACTCAAAGATGCAATTTCCAATCCAGCCATGACTCAACCGGAAACTGCTGCCAGCGCGCGTCATGACGTGGAGCTCGAGCTGGGCGATGTCCTATTTACCCTGGTGAACGTTGCCCGCTGGCATTCGTTAAACCCTGAAGAATCGCTGATTCACGCGCTCGAAAAATTCCGCAGCCGCTTTCAAAAAATGGAAGAACTCGCCGATAAACCTTTGAAGGAATACTCCAAAGACGAGTACCAAGCGCTTTGGGAAAAAGCAAAAGCTTCGCTCACACCGTAACGCTCTGTAGGGGCGACGCCATGCGTCGCCCGGTCCAATTTCCCGGTTTTATGTCAGACTGGAGATGGTTATTGCCACCTCGGGATATATGCAATCAGACGAAGTGAACAGTTCAACCAAGACAAACATTCTTTGCGTCGCCTTTTGTATAGCCGCAGGCTTCATCAACGGTCTTCTCTATACATTGCACATCTTGAGCCCTTTCGGAAATGCGTTGGTTGCATTTGCCACCGCTTTCGGCTGTTTCGGCTTTGTATATTGCTTTTCACTCCACCAAAATGGCGGCAGATTTGCTGCTCTGCTCTTGCTTGCAGTTCTGATCGTTTCTGGCAGTATTAATCTGTACGCAATACAAAACTGCCCCTCGCACTGTTGTTCACTGAGAGCCACGGCCGAAGATGTAAGTCGTTATCGCTAAAGAGTTTGGGCGCTGCCAGCTAGTTGCTCGTTCGCCTTCTTCTTCTCGGCTTCTTCAGCGGCTTTCTTGGCCGCTTCCTTCCTAGGATCAACCTTCGCAAGTTTCATCGGAATGTTGTTGTCCAATCCAAGATCGATGTATTCGAGATTGGTTTTGAGCGGGTCCACTGCAGCCATGACGGAAGACAGTCTTCCCAGCCGGCGTGTCAATGAACTATCCGCAGTTCCAAGCTTTAAACGCAGCGCCACATTTTCTACTTGCACGTCATGCGGATGCGTCAAGTTGATGGATTCAACGGGCATCTTGGTTTGCTGGGAAATATAATTGGACCAGCTTGCCCATTGCGTAACGTCGGCAGCAGACATCTTGAGCGCGGCCGGACCGTAAACACGAAGAGGTGGACGCATGATGCCAGGGAAATCCTTTATAGGAATAACTCTGCCTGATTGAGAAATAACGGCTTCTGGGGGCTTGCCGGGCTCTGGCACATAGGTCGCCCAGGGAAATTCTTCGAGAACTTCAACAAGAATGTGCGGCTCAGGGAATGCATAGCGTCGGACAAACGCATGCTTGACCGATGGAAGTTGAGCAATGCTTGTTTCCAGGGCCCTGGGGTCCACTTTGAAAACGGGCTTTCCAACGGAGTCTTCAACCTTCGCTGCAATCTGCTGGCGGCTGGTCACATAATTTCCGCGGACCGTCAATTGAGATTCAGTATTGTCTATCGCCCAGGGCAAGCGCACCATCGCATTGCCGCCAAGATATAGCAAAGCCAAAAGCGTGGTGTACCGCATAAATTGACGACGAAGACGCGCGGTGCGAGCCAGATTACGCTGCTTGCGCCGGCTCTTTATCCAGTCTCTTCGTCTTTCGGCCTGCATCATCACGAGCAGCAAATCTCCTTAGATACAGATTGTCCGCCCTTAGAAAAAATGCTGTCGATCGCTTCGAACCCTATCAATCCACTGAACGACGTTGCAGCCGGTCCACTCATGTGCACATGTTCGTCGGACTGCGCCCACTCGATCGACAGATAACCGCCGGGCAATCGAATCTTCGTCTTGCGATCGATTCGCCCTTCAAGGACTCCGGCAACGACAACTGCCGCAGCACCACTTGCACAGGCGAGCGTGGCACCACATCCGCGTTCATATATAAGCGAATGAACTTCCTTTCGAGAAACAGCGCGGCACCACTCAACATTGACGCCTTCAGGAAAGAGCTTGTGCTGCTGTACTTGAATGGACAATTTTTTCAATGAATCGGAAAACTTCATTTCAGAAAGACTGTCTTGCGACTGCGGTGCATCGAAAATAATTACATGCGGATTGCCCATGCTCACGCATGTTGCTTTGAATTCGAAGTCTGGTGAGTTCAATTGGCCTTGCACAAAATTGGCTGCCTTAGGGGTGTTTAAAGGAATCAATTCGGTCTGGAGAACTGGTTTACCCATATCCACCGTAATTTTTGATTCGTCTTCAACAAGAATCTCTTGGACTCCTGCTTTAGTTGACACCAAAATTCTATTAGATGCAACCAATTCTTTCCTTAGAGCCCAGAGTGCAAGACATCTAAGACCATTGCCGCACATGGCGGAAGAGGAGCCATCGGAATTCATATAAATCCATCCGATATCGCATCCGGTATCAATCACATAGCCGGCATCAAGGGCTTTCAATATATCCGCGTCAATTGCCGGCGTTTTTTTCAAAGAAAATCCAACAATCAGCCCATCGGCGCCAATGCCAAAATTTCGGTCACAGAGCCCCTTCGCCAGCACGGGCAGGGGGTTGTTTCCCTTTTTCAATCCTTCGGCGAACGTTTGAACAGCCAGTAAGTCATCGAGCAAGATCATGACGAAGTCGTTGCCCAGACCATGCATTTTGTCGAATGCCAAGCCGGCGCTTGCAGATCCAGAATCAGATCTCGACATAGAATCGGTTCTGAACATAATTGATTTCTGTTCTTTCAATGTGTCCGAAAGGGTGAGCATTTGTTGATTCGCGTGCTTCGCGAGCTTGTGCTGCATCCGAGATTGAATTTCGATTGAGGTTCGGATCAGCCGACATTATAGCGTTTGAGCCTTGACATGTCTCAGCATTAATAGAGTTTGATTCAAGAACACATTGATATACTCACGTCCTGGGCGAAAACCTAAGGGAATTTCACATGCGTGCATATATATCAGTAGATCTGGAAGGTATAAATGGCATCTGTCACTCCAGCCAAACTCAGCCCGGTGAGCCCGGGTACGAACGCTCGGTTCAATTGATGCATGCAGAAACCAACGCGGTTATAAAAGGTCTTTTAAAAGCCGGTTGCGACGAAATTGTAGTTAATGACTCGCACTGGGATATGCGCAATCTTCGCATCGAACTCATGCATCCAAAAGCCCACCTGGTAAGCGGTTGGCAAAAACCTTTCTCGATGGTTTCAGGGGTTCATGCAGCAAAGAAGCCGGACTTCGCATGTTTTGTCGGCTATCACGCGCGCCAGGGCTGCGCGACCGGCGTGCTTTCACATACGTATAGAGCGACCGTGTTCCGCGACGTTCGTATTAATGATGTTCTGGTTGGGGAAACAGGGCTGAATGCCTATCTTGCCGGAGCTTATGAAGTGCCGATTGCGCTCATCACTGGCGACGACGCGCTGCAGAGAGAATGCAAAGATTTGATGGGCGAAGTCAATTGTGTCGTAGTGAAAAACGCCGTATCCAGATACTCCGCGTGCTTCAAGCCACAAGCAGAAGTGCTAGAACAACTCGAGAAATCCGCATATGAGGCGGCCAAGGCAAAGGACAGCTGGAAATTACTCAAGCCACCGACACCCGCCAAGCTGACTCTATCAATGAATGACACGTCCATGGCCGATGCCTGCGAGCTTGTACCCAATGTAAAACGGCTCAACGACCGGGATGTGGAGTTTTCAGATCAGGACTACACCGTAGTGTTTCGCGTAATGTTGGCACTGGGTGCGCTTGGAGCCAGTCGTAAAGACCAATATTTCAGTTAGTAACGCGCTTTAAAACCTTGCTTCTCGATCAAATGAATGTAGCGATTCCTGGCAAGCCCATGCCTCCAGGCGCAAGCGGCACAGCTTCCCGCGGTATGTGCATCCACGATGCATTAAATATAGCTAATATTTCTCGTTAACCGCTGTTTGGTGCCCTTCTCAGGGTAATTAACAAGAGACAGGGTTTTTCGTCAGCAGTGGATCCAGCCTGAATAGGTCTGGCGCTGTTTCCGCGCGGCATTTTTTAGTACCCGGTCAATTGCGATTCCCTGACCTCATTGGGCTTACTGGCAATGTTTCAATCATACGAACAGCTTTCATTCCACCAACAAGTGATCGTGCTCAACCAGTCGTACCCTTGTCCCCGCTGCCATGCCGGGATTCTGGAACCGTATGGACTGACCGAAACTTTGTCCTGCAACAGCTGCGATCGCTGTTTTGTGCCACTCAGGGGCGGACGAAGACTTTACCCAGCCAGACGCATGGGCATGAAAGTCGCACCGACATTCTGGTGGGATGGCTTGCGCTGGCACTGGGCCGGCACGACAGCCACAACCAAACAATTGTTGGCTATCGTCTCCCTGTTCATGATGCCTCTGGCGATTCTGCACGGCTCGCTGTATCTTAACCTCTGGGCGGAAAGACCTGAGTGGCTCAGCCCAATGCTTCTGACAGCATTGATGGGCCTTTTGACGATTCAGCTCATTTACTTTACTTGCTGGGATTTCGATTTCCTGGCAAAACGCAAGTCTTAAGTAGAAACAGATAAACAGAGATAACCAGAAGAAAGATTCCAAGAGCACCCCTTCCTCAGAAGGCAAGGCCGCGAAAGAACACGTATCAGTTCTTCTTGAAGAATCTCTGGATTACTTGAACATTCGCCCCGGACTTACATATGTGGACGCCACAGTGGGCGCCGGCGGTCATCTGGCTGCCATTCGCGAGCGCATGGGCGACGCGGGAAAATTAATCGGCATCGATAAAGACAAAGCGTCGCTTGACAAGGCGGCTGCGAGATTGCCTGATGCTGCTTTATATGTTCATGGTGACTACAGCGACATAGGTGAACATTTAGAGTCGCTCGGAATCAGCACTGTCGATGGTGGCATCATCGCCGACCTGGGAGTGTCGAGCATGCAACTTGACAATCCCGAGAGAGGCTTCAGCTTTCTTAAAGACGGCCCTCTCGATATGCGCATGGATCACACTCAGAAACTGAGCGCAGCGACGATCGTGAACGAGTATCAAGAAAGAGAGATCGCCGATATTATTTTCAAATATGGTGAAGAACGTCTCAGCCGGCAAATCGCGCGGCGTATCGTAAGCAGACGCCCAATACATACGACAGCCGAACTATCAGAGATTGTTGCCGGATGTATATATACCGCCCGTGGTACCAGAGGGCATAACAAGAATCGATCGAAAAGCCGATCAGATAGGCTTGACGACTCGCATCCAGCCACTCGAACATTCCAAGCATTAAGAATTGCAGTGAATTCCGAGTTGGCAAGTCTGGAAAAATTTTTACATGAGTCCGTGAAAATTCTCGCTCCGGGCGCCAGGCTCGTGGTTATCAGCTTTCACAGCCTGGAAGATCGCATCGTTAAGCAAATTCTCAGGCTCTACGCGAAAGGGTGCGTATGCCCGCCCAGGCACCCTGTTTGCACGTGTGGGAAGCATCCTGAGTTGCTGATAATGACCAGTAAACCAGTCACCGCGACTGAAGAAGAAGTGCTTGCCAACATACGTAGTCGTAGTGCTAAACTACGTGTTGGAGAAAAGATTTAGTCCGCTAGAATCTTAGTCTACAAAGATTGCGCTAAAACAAATTCTACCGATGCTACGTCAACCATTCTTACGGATTGACGGACCTAGATGGGAGCACCACATGTCGAGCAATGCCGCACAGCTTTTAGCTTTTACCGAACCAGTCAAAAGCCAGAAGTCCCAGGAAGCAAGCAACGGTGCTCGCAAAGAAATTATCTACAACGCTCCTCAGTCTAGACCACATCTGGTACCAGTAGCGCCTCCGACGCCTGATCGTGACAGCCGCAAGGCTCCACTGGTGGTGCGAGTCAATCAAGTTTTGCGTACTTCGCTTATCGCATTCTGCGGATTGGCAATCGTCGGTTACGGATTGGACGTAGCCCGTACAAATGATGTAACTCGTCTGCAAGAACAAGCCAGACGTTTATCGGAACAAAATTCCGAATTGTCTGCGCAGCTTTTGAGAGCAATCTCTTTTGAAGGTATACAGGACAGTGTAGTTGGACGCCACGGCTTGCAAGTGCCTGAGCAAGTGCTCATCGTCAAGGAAGTTGCGGCTCCCAAATTGTCCACATTCAAACCCAACCAACATAGTCTCCCGTTATTGTCGGGATACTAGACTCCTCTCCGGGAGGCCCTCACGTTGCCCACGCAGTCTCCAGAATTAGGGACTCGAGGTCGCTCACGACGTCACGATAGGCGTCCACGATCTCCATTGTGGCGTCTTCGAGTCTGGCAGTTCATCCTGCTTGGCGGTTTCATTCTTATTATCGGCCGTCTATATTACCTGCAAATCATTCAGGGACCTGATCTGAAAAACAAAGCGCATGTTCAGCGCCAGCAGCACAATCTGCTCGTCCACAGAGGCGCAATCACAGATCGCCATGGTTTGCCTCTGGCGATTGATACCACCAGATATGATGTCTATGTCCATCCCAAACTAGTTAAAGCCGGAATTGCAGAAGCTTCCGAAATTTTCGGCAGAATCACTCGCCAGCCTTCAGAGAAGATATATAAATTGATGAATGCCGGCTATCCGGTAATCACGCTCGGTCGGCATATGGAGCGTGAATCGGTAGACGAAATTCAGGCTCTCAATTGGCCGGGTGTGGATATAGTGCCTCGCCCATTCCGCCACTATCCGGAAGGACAGCTGGCGGCTCACTTGCTCGGCTATGTAAATATGGATACGCAGGGGCAGGGTGGTATCGAGCAAAAGGAAGAAAGCCTTCTCAAAGACACGGGTGCCATGCCGACTCCGCAATTGGACGGACACGGACGCAGCATTCTAGTCAAAGAGCCAAATGCCGACTGGGGCATTTCGCCGCCTCTGGGACGACACGTCGAGTTGACCATCGACAATTATTTGCAGCACCTGGCCGAGAAAGAACTGGCGGCAATGTGCCGCCACTCTCAGGCGTTAAAAGGAACGGCGATTTTTGCTGATCCTACCAATGGCGAGATTCTCGCCTGGGCAAACTACCCACAATACGATCCCAATCGATATCACAAGTATGCGCTGGAAACAACCAAGAACTGGTCTATGGTTGACGTGTATCAACCCGGCTCGACTTTCAAGATCCTGACTGTGTGCTCGGGATTGGAAACAGGTGCAATCAAAACAACGAGCACCTTTTATGATAACGGCTCATTGACCGTCGGCAATCGCACTATCCGCAATCACGACGGCGGGCACGGCAGTTTAGACCTGCTGCATTTGTTCATCCATTCAAGCAACATTGCTTCCGCGCAAATCGCGATGATGATGCCTCCGAAAGTTTTTCACGAGATGCTCACAAAATTCGGAGTTGGACAGCCGACCGGAATTGATTTACCTGGAGAGTCGCACGGACTCTTGCTCAATCACAAATTCTGGAAGCCCCTTGATGCTGCCACCACTGGATTCGGGCAGGGTGCAATTGCCGTGACGCCACTGCAATTGGTGGCAGCGGTCGGAGCTGTCGCAAACAGTGGAGTCTGGGAGCAGCCTCACTTGATCAGGCGCATTTACGATCCCCGAACCGGCGTCACGGAAAAATGGACAGAACCCACCAAGCGCGAAGTCATTTCCCCGGCGGTAGCAAAACATGTCTCTCATTTGCTTGCCGACAACATAGCCATGGGCACGCAGATTGCAGGGAAAGTCCCGGGCTACAGAGTGGCCGGCAAAACCGGTACGGCACAAAAAGTTTCTGCCAGCGGCCGAGGATATCTGGCTGGTCAAACTATTGCCTCCTTCGTTGGTTTCTTACCGGCAGAAAATCCACAATTAGTCGGCATCGTCGTCATTGACAGCCCGCAGACAGACGGACGCTGGGGCAACACGGTTGCTGGCCCCGTCTTCAATGCCATTGCCATGGAGTCGGCTCGCTATCTTGGAATTGCTCCTTCGCAGTCAGCCGACCAAGATAAGTCCACTTCTGAGAAAGCGCTCGCGCAAGACCCGCTTAAAGCTTTCAAACGCAAATTGGCACCGGCACCGGAAGCACCGTCTGTCAAGTACGCCAAAGAAGCAAGCACTCGCGAACAATAATGCAGGTGCGAAGCCATGCGTCGCCCGCTGTCAGTTTTCTTCCATTTGAAAGCATGTTGATAGACTTGGAAACGCCCCGCCGGTTCCCGGCGGTTTGAAATCCGAGGGTTTTCCCTAAGCTTGGCCAGTTGCCAAAGCGATAAGATTGAGCTGACCAACTGAGGAGCCGCAAGTGTCGGCAGAACAGCCTTTTAAGCCGGATGCTCAGGCTGAAAGCGCCAAACTAAAAGAAGAAGCCGAAGATGTGAAAGACGCGGCCGCATTGCAAGCACTTAGCAGTGAGCCTTATGCAGTCTCAGACGGCGAACTGAATCAGCTGGCGGAAATCTCAGAAGTGGGTGAAAAGGCAGAGACCGAGCCGGGCGGAGCGTCCGGTGTTAGCCAGGATGGGATTGTAGGGTCAATGCCGGACATCGCCGGGACAGCGCATGGCGTCACCCCTGCAGGTGCTCCCGGCGGCAAGAAGCAGTCGCTCGGAAAGACTTTCAGCATTGTCGCCGTCCTCACTGTTCTTTCCAAGTGCGCTGGTCTGATTCGCGACATCGTGGTTCTTCAGGCGTTTGGAACAAACTATCTCTCCGATGCATTCAACAATGCCACACTTTTCACCGGAAATATTTTGATCCTCTTCGGCGGTCTGGGGGGGCCATTTCACTCTTCGGCTGTGGCAGTTCTGACGCCTAAAAAGAAAGATCCTGACAGCGGTCGCATGATGGTGCAGATTTTTCTCGCCACATTGATTTTCTTGATCCTTCCTTCTCTAGCAATATACTTTTTCGCCCCTGAGCTGATTAAGTTCATTGCCCCAGCAAGCGCACTGGCTGAAGCGCAACGGCAAGAATATTGGAACGAAACCGTCAGGCAAATTCGCATCATGCTGCCGCTTGTGGCCATATCTGGTTTTGTTGGATTGTCGTATGGCGTTTTGAACGTATACGACAAGATCTTCTGGCCATCGTTCTCTCCGGCAATTGCCAGCCTGGCGATCATCATTGCTGTCTTCTGTTTTGGCGACACGACAGGCATTGTCTGCCTGGCCTGGGCGACCTTAGCAGGCGCTATCGGACAAGCAATCGTGCAAATTCCAGGCATGCTGAAAACGCCGCTCAAGTGGAGTTTTTCAAAGGATCTTCATCCCGGCTTGAAAGAGTATTTGCTGATGTTGGGGCCTGCAGCATTCAGTACATCGATCGGGCAGATCAGTTTGTACGTTCACTTGTATTTCACTTCTACCATCCAGGAAGGCGGCTGGACAGCCATTGTTAATGCCAATCGCCTGATTCAATTGCCGCTTGGCGTTTTACTAACTGCCATGCTTGTCCCGATACTGCCTCGTTTTACAGAGCAGGTGGCAGGCAATCGCATTCAGGATTTAAAAGATGAACTGTCAAAGGCCTTGCGCTTGCTCTGGTTTCTCGCTCTTCCCATTGCAGCACTGCTGATGGCGATTCCGACACCGATCATCAAACTCTTGTTCGAGCGCGGAAAATTCACCACTCACTCAACAGAAATGGTTACGACCGTGATGATTTTCCTCGCCCCCGGCATTTTCTTCTATCTCGCCAGAGACTTGATTACAAGGGTCTTTTATGCGCACCAGGATTCGAAAACACCTTTTCTTATCGCGGTGGCCGCGATTGTATTGCAAACAGCGCTTGATTGGCTTTTCGTGTTTCAGATGAAATCAGGCATAGCCGGCATCGCGATTGCGACAACGCTGGTGACGGTATTCAACCTCTTTGCTTTGACCTTCTTCGCCAGAAAAAAAATTGGCCGCCTGGGCACCACGAAATTGATCTATCCGACAGCGATTATGATTTTCGCATCCACAGTATGCGGTGTTATCGCCTGGTTTGTTTCCAGTCAAACGGAAAGCCTGATTCCGCAGAATTTCATCGGGCAGCTCGTTTCTCTGTGTCTGTCAGGCGGTCTCGGTCTGGTCGCGTACCTTGTAATTTGCGTGCTCTGCAAGCTCGAGGAGCCCTCGAGCGTAGCCGGTCGTTTCGGCGGTGTGCTCAAAAGGCGCAAGCCATAGTCGCGGAATAAACCTTGCTCAAACGGGGCAAGAAGGTTCAAGGCAGATCGAATACCTTATCTTGTGGTACTTGTAGCAACGCATTTTTCGCTGACAGGGCCAAAGGTTTAAAACGCTGAGCGACTTCGCGTTTTATCGACGCGCGCGAAAATAGAATTACAGCAAAAATCTGACCGGCGGACAATATGCCGCCAAAGCCCAGCACAGACTTGATGCCGTATGGTTTTACAAATTCTTCCTGGGCATAAATGTAGGGCGACCCCAGAGCTTCTGGAACGAAGAAAACATTGAACGTAGCTTGATCTTGGTCCATGACCACATCACTCTCCACAATGGCGACAGAATGCGACTGGCGGTCGGGATGGGTAAGGACGACATCGGCTCCAGCATTCGATTCAAATCCGAACTGTTTGCAAAGTAATGCAATCATCGGCAATTCGGTGGCCAGGTCTGGACTGTCAATTGGAATGGCTCGATGCTCGTGAGATCGGGTGCGGTCGCACCATTCCTCCAGTTGCCCGCAAGTAGCAAGAAGGGTCAAGCAACGGGTATCGGGTCTGAGGTCGCGGTGTTCAGCGTGCCGGCTTTCCACATATCTTTTCAGTGGAGGCTCCAGATCCAGATAGGGGAGACTGATAAAAAATCGAACTAGAGCAAAAGCCTTTTCGCCACTCTTTTTCAAAGTAAACCCGTCGAACAAATGGTGGACAATTCGATCGGCAATTTCTTCTTGAGTGCGCGCGCCATTACCCAGCTCACGGATCTCTCCGCTAAGCTCAGTCATGTCCTGCAAACTGAAAGTTTCTATTGAGAACATATGGAGAATTGGCTCTGCCTGAACCACAAACCACTTAGGGCTGCTCGCTCATCGGACTTCCATATGGAAACTCGATCTCAATGGGAATACTGGATTCCCCGAATGCCTTAGTTTACTTATGCCATCCAATCCTGTATCACCTTTATAGGGAAACCCCCAGGGATTCTCTGGAAAACCGCCGTGTTACAACTGAAGATCCGCAAAGAAAACCAGAGCCACGAAGACCCTTATAAGGAAAACCATCAGAGCAATATCCGGCTTGCCCGATGCAAAGTACACAAAGGAAACTTGCGTCGTCTTTTCTCGAATTCGATATCAGCCCGACAAGTCTGCTAATCAGCGCGAGAGTTTGTGAATGGGAAATGCGCGAACTCTATCGGCACCAGGAGATTGACGCCAGGAATCTTGCACCGCAGGCTGCGGCGTGCCGGTTACTCTGCTATGCGCCAGGCTCGGTCGCTCAGCTTTTGCTGAGTTTCGCGCAACCAGGAAATCAGGTAATCGTGCCGGCGGGTGTGGCACCACCTGTGAAGGCGGAGCAGAATTGAGCTCATCATCATCAATGTCAATCGTGCTTTCGTATTCAGCAAACCGAGCCAATCTCTCGAGATGCGCACATCTTCTTTCTCTCATTACTGCCCACGCACACCAGGCAAGGCTGGCTGCCAGAAATAAAAGGAGCACCGCGTGTCCTTTTAAAGTGGCCAAAAGGTAGCAGGCGGCTACCACAGGTGCTAGCGACAAAATCGCCGTCATTTCGCCCTTCTTTCAAATCATTCTCTTGTAAAGGCTCCTTGCGGTGACAAAGAGCCATCATTCTGCATATACAATACATCCCGCAGTGATATACGAAAAGACTTGTATTTCTTTGAGAAACTGCTAGAGTTGTTAATTCGCGCTCATTAACTTCGGTTAAGCTGCTTTTACCGAAGCACCACCGGCGCTACCGACCTATACTGAAGGGATCTTCGCTCGCTGGAGCAGCTTGTCCGCCGGCATTGGCTGGAGGCGCTGCATTTGCAGGCGGTGCCTGTTGTTGCGGAATGTCCGGAATTATCGAGCTTGATTGCGACTGAACCTGCGGCTGAGCTTGAGGAGCCTCGCCACCTCCCCCGGTGGCACCGGCGGACGAATTAGGAGAATTAGAAGAATTAGAAGGGTTGGCAAGCTCCGACATTTTCACACTCATCCAGTGCGAATTGTCCTGATACTTCACCTGCAAGATCCTAACTTTCAAAGATGTCGCACGCGGATCTACTTTCTCGTGTTTCCATTTTTCCGTCCCGGTGGCTCCCGGCGGCAACAATTCCATATCTGGAGCATGCCAGGTGCCGCGGTCTTTCATTTCCGGATCGGTAAAGCGCAATCGAAACTTGACAGCCGAGATTGCTCTTTCTGAAATGTTCTTATAATCAATATAGATGCGAGCGTCGATTGGAACATCGAATGGATCGAGGTCCAACTCGGCTCGTCCATTCGTCACAGCCACAGGACACCCTGGCTCGGGTACAAATTCAACGTCCAAACTTCGAACTTTTCCGGGCACTTGACCGTATACATTTATAGGCGCACCCAAGGAAGTCACGGCAAACATGCAAAACGATAAAGCCCACAAAAGCAGTCTCAATGTCCGGCGATTCTTAAAGCTGGCACTCATGGCTTTGAGCCTCCTTGCCGTTGTACACGTTTCCGCCGTCACATCTGACACCCGGGCGGCCGATGAAGGACTTCATTTCACCATACTACACACCAATGACCTGCACTCGCACGCGGAGCCTTTTTCGGAGAGGGGGCGGATTGTCGGTGGTATGGCGCGCCTGGGTCATTTAATCCGTTCGATCAAGGGAAATACTCCCAATACCGTCGTTATCGACGCCGGAGACATGTTCCAGGGCACCCCCTTATTCACTCATTACCACGGCGAGGTGGAAGTTTCTCTCCTCAATCAGATTGGCTACGACATCTACACGATAGGCAATCACGAGTTCGACGACGGGGCGGAAAATCTCGGCAAACAGCTGAAAAACGCGAAATTCGACATCATTTGCGCCAATATGGACGCCGAATCACAGCCGGATCTCAAATCAGTGATCAAGCCTTACGTCATAAGAGAAATCGGCGGCAAGAAGATCGCTTTTATCGGCATCATGACCCCGGAATTGGAGAGACTTTCCCTTTCGCTCGGAGGCGTCAAAATCAAGCACCTCAATGACGACTGGCTGATTCCGGTTCGCAACGTAGTTAAAGAGGTCGAAAGTCAGGGCGTCAGCCACATTGTGGCCGTCACCCACTGCGGCACCGACTTCGATCAACAAATCTCGCGAGAGATTCCGCAAATCGATGTAATCATAGGCGGACACAGCCACACGCGCCTCGACAAAGCTCTTTTCATCGAGCATGACGACAGCTCCAAAACCATCATTGTTCAAACTGGCAGCTACGGCAGAACGCTAGGCCGGCTGGATGTCGCCTTCGAGAAAGACGGAAGCCTGGACGCGGCTGAGACCAAATATCGCCTCATCAACATTACCGACAAAATGCCTGAAGATCCGGCAATGAAGGCATACATCGATAAGAAGGTAGAACCACTTCTTCCACTCAGACGCACGATTGTTTCGCAAGCAGAAGAAGCCTTTGACAATCGCTGGACCGCATATCCATGGGACTCCGCGCTCGGCGATTTAATCACGGACGCTCTTTGCGATGCGGGCAAGAGTTATGGAACAACCATTAGCGTGCACAACCGCGGCGGCATGAGAGGGCGCATTGAGAAAGGCCCGATCACGCTGGAAAAAGTGCAGGAAATCTTGCCTTTCGACAACAAGCTTACCTTTGCCACCATCAAGGGCAAGGCTCTTCTCTCCGCACTGGAACATAGTGTCTCCGGTCCTGCCGGTGGAAGATTTCTCGACGTGCATGGCTTGAAGCTCGGTTATGACCCGACAAGAAAACGCGGAGAACGGCTCGTTTTTGCACTGGCAGAAAACAAAGACGGCTCATACAGTCCGGTTGATGAAACCAAAGACTACAAAATCGCCATCAACAATTACACATTCCAGTCGGGTGAGGGCTACGACTTCAAAGACGCGAAGCATGTGGTGAACACGCCTGAACGCGTAGGCATTCCATTTCGCCAATACCTGGAAGCTCACCCATCCGTCAAACCGCAGGCACCGTCAAGGATTGTGCCGATTACGGAAGACATTCTTTCAGCCTTTCGCAAAGACAAAGTGATTGCAAAAATTAGCGGCGTAGCTCCCGGCTCCAAGATCACGTTGTATCAAGGCACCGGGCGCGGTGTCACACCTGCAGAAAGAAATATTCCGGTTCCCTTAGAAAGACCTGATGAGATAACAGATGATTTGACCGCCGATGACAATGGTCAGTGCGTCTGGCGCGGCACACCCAATGGCTCTTGGTTGTGCGCGGTCGTGCAACCGCCGAAAGGCACCAAGCCGCGCAAAACAATCATCAGTTATCCAATAGAGGTAAAGCCTGCAAAACCAGGTGATACAGACGAGAAGAAAGAAACCCAAAAGGACAGAAAGAAAGCCAAGCTGGAGTGGGAAGACCTGAACTACAAAAGGTCAGAGAGGCTCGAAGTAGAGCAAACGGGTTGCAACTGGGAGCACTAACGCTTGCGAAGCTCTTGGACAAGGAGTAATGGAGATGCATTCTGCGCCACATCCAATGTCTGGAACGACCGTAGAAGTCGATCTTGGAAGTGGTCCGCATCTTGCCGGGTACGACAGTTCAGTACACGGAAACTTTTTTGAACTCGGAGATTGGCTAGACCGAGTACATCTGGATTCTCGGGTCTCGCAAAGATCTGCTTTGGTGGGAATGGAGTTTTATGCTCATCGGTGCCAGCCTCATTTATCTCATGCAGATATCAAACTTGAAAATCTAGATACGAACTTAGTGTACTTGTTTCATCCAAATGAATTTCAAGGACGTTCTGTAATTTTGATTCTTGTCCTGAAGGAGACGGAAATTAAGTAGCGGAGCACTGCGCGGATTTCCACGCCTGAACTTGGTCTGAGGTAATCGTTAATCATGCCTCTAGATTTGACAGCGCATACAAATGTATGTATATTATAGATATAGGAAATTGTGCACTGCCTACTAGTGCAAAAGTCCTGTGCGCGAGTGTTGCCTAGGGCCCTCGCGCCATTGACGGGGCTTGCTGCGCTCAATTACGGCAGGTACTGGTGCTGGCTTCTTATACCAAAAAAAATTCTTTGAACATTCACTGCCGTGCACCAGGTCCAAGTTTCAGCGCTTGCAGATTCTGCTCGGCTTCGCGATAATCCGGTTTCAATTTAAGTGCTTGCCGATACTCGGCTTCCGCAAGATCGCGTTTTCCCAAACGCGAATATGCAACACCAAGATTGTTATGAGCCATTGCGTTTTTCGGATCAAACTTAATCGCCGCCTGGTAGTGTCCGACTGCTGTGGCAATCTGTCCTTGTTGCTGATAGTAAATGCCCAAATTGTAGTGGGCATCAGCAAATTCGGGATCAATCTTGATCGCTTTTCTGTATTCGTCGAACGCCTTTTTAGTGTTTCCCTGTTTAAAATAAGTGATACCAAGGCTGGTGTGCGCTTGCGCGTAGCCTAAATTGCGTTGCGCTTGCGGATAGTTCGGCTCAATTTTCAGCGCGATTTGAAACTCGGAAATTGACTCGGGATATTTGCCCAGGTCACTGTATGCGACACCAAGGTTATTGTGAGCTTCCACATATTTGGGGTTCAGATTCAGAGCTGCTTTGTACTCGTCAACAGCTTTGTCCACCATCTTCATTTTGTAATAGGCACGACCCAGACAGTAGCGGGCTTCAGCAATTGAAGGATCTATCTTCACTGACTTTTGAAACTCGTCCAGTGCTTTTTCGTTCTTGTCAAGCCGGTCGGCACAAATTCCCAGGTTGTAATGCGCCTCTGCGGAGCGACCGTCGAGTTTCACAGCGTCGTCTAAATATCGCTCCGCCTCTCTGAAATTGTCCTGATCTATCAGTGCCACACCCAAGTTGTAGCGGGCGTCGGCAAGGCGCGCATCGCTGTCGATTGCTTTGTGATACTCGGCCATAGCAAGTTCAACTTTGCCCTGTCGATGGTAAATCTTGCCCAGCAAATTGTGCGCGCGGGCATTCTTGCTGTCTGCGGAAATAATCGTGTTCAGATAACTGGCTGCCTCGCCCATGCGCCGGTCGAGGTAAAGCTTCTCCGCCTTCTGAAGCAAATCTTCATTGCTGTTGTCCTTCTGTGCATACGCGCTTTGCCCGAGTGAGAGGCTTAGACACAACGCTCCGGCAACGAGTGCAAAAGAAGCCCTAAAGTAAAAAGGGTTGATTGGGTATTTTTTCTGAATGGAAATTTGGGAAGAGGGCAAAAGAGATTCCAATAAAATTGCCATCGTGGATACAGAGCGGCTAACTTACGAGTCAATTCAGTTTAGGACATGTTGATAACCGGCGCAAACGGAGGCATGTTGAAAGGAAATCGGCTATGCTGACCAGTTAAATATAAAGGCAAACTTGTCGAACTCAACTCTTACTTACAAAGACAATGACACAAAGAAAGCAAATCCGGCGCAGCAATTTATCGGCTCCATCGACTGTTCTGTCATTGGTTTTATCCCTGAGCCTTCCTTTGTTTTTGCCCTGTCAGGTCGTTTCAGCCAAAAAGAAAGTTGAGGTCGAGCCTGCCGCCCCGGTTTACGCCAAAGATGATCCCGGCTGCCGCGACGCTGTAGCGAAGGCGGCGGCGATGTTTGCAGCCAACAAGAACATGGAAGCCGCCGACCTTTTGCGGTCTTGGTCGCCGAAGTGTATGCACAATTCCCAATTGCATCTTTTGCTGTCGACAATTCTTTTGAGAATTGGAAAAACCAAAGAGGAGGCTGAATCGGAAGCGAATATTGCCTGCCAGATCGCGCCCAATTCAACAGCCGCACACATGCAACATGCTTTGACCTGGCTGGCGATGGATAAAACAGCCGCAGCAAAAGACGAATTCGAGCGCATAACAGAAATAGATCCGACCTCATATGACGCCTGGTCGACTTTAAGCGACCTGTATGGACGGCTCAACCAGATGGACAAAGCCAAGGCGTGCGGCGAAAAGGCTGCCATCCTCGACCCCCAGGCCCGGCGCGCCAAATTCCGCGCCTTGCACAGTTTGCGTACGACAGGCAAAGCGGAAGCCCTTAAAGGTGAGGTCGGCCGGCTGCTTTCCTCTGAAATCGATCCGCCGGAATATTTCGATCAGCTAGCCACAGAAGCGCTTTCAGTAGGCGCTTACAGTGAAGCCGTGCAGTCGGCTAATAAGGCTCTGGATAAATATCCAAAGTCTACGTCAGCTCTGAAAGCCAAAGCGCTCGGTCAGCTATTTTCCAACAGTCTTGATGAAGCGCGCGCCACCGTAGACAGCATGCTCAGCATTGCACCGGACGATATCGATGTTTTATCGATCAAGGCAATGATTTTGAGCGACCAGGGAAACGTTGATGAATCCGAGCTGTGCTTGAAAAAGGTCTTGGAAAGAAGCGATAAACGCCCGCTTTTCTTTTTGGCGAAGGGGAAATTGGCATCACAACGCAATGAAACGGAAGAGGCGATAAAGAATTTCGAACAGGCTCTGGCTGGAGATCAGTCACTATTGGTTGTCCACAGCTGCCTGGCTGACGCTTATATCAAAGCCGGGCGCTTCGAAGACGCTTTGTCGGAAGCGAAGGAATGCCAGAGAGTGCCGGGTTTGAAGTCATTAGGCGTCGACTATGAAGCGAAAGCCAAAGAAGGGCTCAACCAAAAGTAGGACCGGCGCGCCCAAGTTAGATAGAATTACCTTCGTAAGCTCAGGTTTGCAAGATGGTTGCCAGTCAAACAGCTACGATCGTTTCCATAAATCCAGCCACCAAAGAGGTGCTGGGCGAAGTTCCTGTGCTTGGGCAGAGTGAAGTTCAAGCGGCAGTGGCAAGAAGTTGGGCGGCATATGAAAATTGGAGCATGCTCCAGTTTCACAAGCGCGCTCGCAAGATCCTGGAGATGCGGCGGGTAATCGAACGCAACCAGGACGAGATTGCTGATTTGATTTGCAGGGAAGTCGGCAAACCCAGAGTGGAAAGCTATTTATCCGAGCTTACCGGTCCGCTTGACACCTGCGTGTGGCTGAGCGAAAACGCCGAACGCATGCTGAGAGACCAGCTCATTCAGCTGCCCAATCCGATGTTATCCAGCAAGCAAAGTCTGGTCGCTTTCGAACCTCTGGGCGTTGTCGGAGTGATTGCTCCCTGGAATTATCCGTTTTCAATTCCCATGATGACAATCCTGGCGGCGGTCATGCTGGGCAATACGGTTGTTTTGAAGCCTTCTGAAAAGTCGCCTTTAGTGGGCATCAAAATTGGAGAGCTTTTCGAGGCGGCCGGCTTTCCCAAAGATGTTGTCAATGTAGTCACTGGAGACCGCTCGACAGGCGAGCACTTGAGCAATTGCAGATTGGCGAAGCTTATCTTCACAGGCTCTGTAGAGGGCGGCATGAAGGTGATGGCGCAGGCGGCGCCGCATTTGACTCCAGTGACGCTTGAATTGGGAGGCAAAGACCCGGCCATAGTGCTTCCCGATGCGCCGGTCGACTGGACCGCCAGAGGGCTCGTTTGGGGAGCATTTACAAACGCCGGACAAGCATGCGCGTCGATTGAAAGACTTTATTTGATCAAAGGTAAGAAAACCGACGCTTTGATTGAACGCATTTTGCATCATACAAAGGCGCTGGTTGTAGGCAATCCCGCCGACCCGAGCACGGATGTGGGCCCGGTCGTCGACGAAATTCAATTGGAAAAGGTGATTTCTCATGTCGATGAAGCGCGCGCACTGGGCGCAATCATACTGACAGGCGGCAATCGCAGAGACGATCTGGGTGGCTTTTTCTACGAGCCGACAATTCTCACGGGCGTCAATCACAAGATGGCGATCATGCAGAAAGAAAGCTTCGGCCCTGTTTTGTCGATTATGATTGTGGATTCCGAAGATGAAGCGGTCGAGCTTGCCAACGACAGCGAGTTCGGTCTGACTGCGTCAGTTTGGGGCAAAAACCTGGCGCGCGCCGAGGGTATTGCCCGCGATTTGAACGTCGGCACAGTACTTCTCAATGACTGCCTGTTCTCTCACGCAGCTCCACAACTACCCTGGGGCGGGTTGAAGAAAAGCGGGTTTGGCAGAAGCCATTCGCAATTCGGCTTGCAAGATCTGTGCAACATAAAACACATCAACATCGATTCGCCATCCGGCTCGGAGAGAATTTGGTGGTATCCGTATGGAGAGCCGCGAGTCAAAGTGGCCAAGGCCGGTATCGGTCTTCTTCATGGAACATTTCCGGTGGGCAAAATCCGCGGTTTGTTCGTGCTTTTAGGCAACATGTTTCGCAAAGCAAAAAAATGAAGCGAAGACAAAGCGATAAGTGTCCTCTTATTTCTCTCAGTCATATCAGTAGTCTCAGATACGTCAAATTGATGGCCTCCATCGCCATTGTCTGCCTATTTTTTGTGGCAACTCCGGCGTTTTCCACACGGACTGACACCGCCCCCAGCGTCATAACATCGCTGGACGAAGCAACGATAGCGGAAGCAAAAGAGTTGAGAGATGCAGGAAAAACCGCAGAAGCGATCAAGATTTTGGACAAAGGCATAGCCAGGCACCCCCGCTGTGAAGAGCTCTACACAATGCGTTCGGACTTGCGCAGTGAAGAGCAAAATCCAGAAGGCGCGGTAGCGGATCTCAATCAATCAATCACTCTAAATCCTCTAAAAAGAGAACTGTTTATCAAGCGAGCACGCATATTTTTGAGAGTTTCTCAACTGGAGGCGGCTCAATACGATATCAATCGAGCGCTCAAGCTGAAGCCTAAAGACAATGAAGCCATCACCTTGCGCGGCGGTTTGTTTTTCAAGCTGAACCGCTTTGACAAAGCGACTAAAGATCTCGACCTGGCCATTGCCAGAGACAGCAAAAACTATTTGGCATACTTTTATCGCGGCGCTGTCAAATACAAAAAACGAGAATTGAGAGCCTCCATTGCCGACTTCACAAAAGTGATCGAACTGGAGCCTTCGTACACTTTCGCCTACCAGAGTCGAGGCTGTGCGTATGGAGAAATTGGCGAATACCAGAAGGCCCTTGCCGATTTCAATACAGCGGTGGCGAAAAAAAACGTGACAGCGCACATTTACTTTAATCGTGGACGCGTGTACAGATTGATGAACCAATTTGATAAAGCGCTCAATGACTTTAATCAAGCAATTCGCTCCGGACTGCCGGAGAAGGATCCGACCGCGCCGGTTTTCCTTGAACGAGCCAAGGTCTATCTAGCCACTGGTCGTTTGCATCAAGCGATGATTGACGTAAATCACGCGATCCGCACTGACAATCGTGACCCTAGAAATTATCTGCTAAAAGCTCAGGTGTACAAGCAGTTGGGAAATGTTCAGGCAGCAGCAAAAGAAGCCGCCAAAGCAAAGGATCTGGGTACCACTGTCAGCGGACTCAGACCGCAGATTGGCAACCATACAGCGACAAAATAGAGCTCAGCCGGCAATGCAGGCATTGCTCCGTCGCTGAGCCTGCGCTACAAGGCTTTACCACCTATCTTCACGGATTTGACCGCAATCTGAGCAATCAAGTCGGCCGCCTCTTCACATTCTTCGCGGGTATTGAATCGACCGGCAGAGATGCGCAGAGAGCCTCTTGCCTCGCTGTCCGGCAGGCGCAAGGCGCGCAATACGGACGATGGTTCAATAATTCCCTTGTGGCAAGCCGATCCGCTGGAGACGCTTACGCCTTTTAGATCGCACTTCATCACCAGAGCTTCGCCTTCAGCTCCTGAAATCGCGATACTGACGTGACCGGGCAGGCGTTTGTCTATGCCGGCAGGACCGGTAATGCGCAAGCCCTCTATGGGTGCAAGTTTGTCCAGGAGAATCCTTTGCATGTCCCGCAGTTTTTTTTCCACCTGTGCAACTTCAACACGGGCGAGCTCTGCTGCTTTTCCTATGGCAACGATGTTGGGAACCGACTCGGTGCCCGGCAAAATGCCCATCTCCTGTCCACCTCCAAAGGCAGTCGGCATAACGTTTTCGCCACTCTTCAAATAGAGTATGCCGATGCCTTTGGGCGCGTAAAACTTATGCCCGGAGAGAGACAGGGCAGAGACAGCAATTTTGTCGACATCAATCGGCAACTTGCCGGGCACCTGGACCGCATCTGTGTGAAAGAAGATACCGCGCCCGTGAGCCAGTTCTGCAATTCGTTCGACTGGCTGCAGCGAGCCGATTTCATTGTTTGCCCACATCACTGAAATCATCGAAGTGTCATCGGCGATTGCATTTTTCAATTGTTCGAGATCGATTATGCCCTCTTTATCGACGGGCAAATAAGTGACGCGCCAGCCCTTCGATTCCAAATGTTGACTGGGTCCGATTACGGACGGATGCTCGATAGCCGTAGTAATCAGGTGACGTCCGCCGCAATTGGCTTCGATAAATCTTGCTCGACCCAGGATGGAGACGTTGTTGGCATAAGTTCCACAGGGGCTGAAATAAACCTCTTGAGGCGAGCAGTTCAAGAGCGCGGCGACACGCTCGCGCGCGAGTTTTACCCCGGCGGCTGCCTTAACTCCATGCGAGTGAATCGATGAAGGATTGCCGAAATCGCTCTCGAGAAAGGGGAGCATTTCGTCTATCACTTCGCGCCGTACCTGTGTTGTAGCGCTATTGTCGAGGTAAATCGCCATTGGTTTTCACTAAAGAGAAGGGCTAAATAGTATCACGCACTTGAGAAAATTCTGTATTCTTATATTTCTTGACGCGTCCCCGACAACAGGCAATGACAAGCGCAGCACAGTCCAGATCGAATATGGCGCTCCGGCTCACCTTTCTGGCGGGAGCGCTACTGGCTGGGCTCATCACTTCAGTCTGCGTAGGCGATGTATTCGTCGCGCCGAAAGAAGCGCTGCAACTGATTGCCGGAGGCACGACCAATCTGGCAGCACCAGGCATTGCCGACATTCTCACGCAAATTCGCCTGCCTCGCACTTTGATAGCCACCGCAGTCGGTGCGGCGCTGGCGGTCTCTGGTTATATTTTGCAGGCGCTCTCGAGAAATCCACTGGCCGATCCTTATTTGACGGGAGTGTCAAGCGGAGCCGGACTGGCGGTAGCTACAGCAATTATTATCGGTATGGATTTCAGCTTGATGCCGGCCGCGGCATTTCTGGGGGGACTGGCTGCAGCACTTTTGGTTGCTCAGATGGCAAGGCGAGCCGGCGGGCTCTCGGTGACACGATTGATTCTAGGCGGGGTTGCCATTTCAGCCGTATGCGGTTCTCTCATTACCCTGATTATCACTCAGTCCGGCGGGGCGCCGCAGGCCCATGGCATCATCTTCTGGTTGGCCGGCGGCATCGCAGGCAGGGGCTGGAGTGACCTGCTCACACTCTCCATTTACACCATAGGCGGTATCATTGCCACGCTCCTTTTGAGCAAGCAAATTCGTGTTCTCGCGCTCGGAGACGAGACTGCCCAGGCTCTCGGCGTCGATGTTTCCAGGCTGCAATGGATATTGCTTGCCTGTGCGGTATTGATGTGCGGAGCGGCGGTTGCGGCTTCAGGACTGGTGGCATTCGTCGGCTTAATCGCACCGAATCTTGCCCGCATGCTTTTTGTTCGCGACGAGCGTGTGCAAATTACCGCCTCAGCTCTTACGGGCGCGATACTGGTCACTCTCTCAGACCTGGCGGCCCGCACCCTGGGACAGGGACAAGAATTGCCACTGGGCACGCTTCTCTCTCTTTTAGGCGGGCCTTTTTTCCTCTACCTGATCTCGACAAGCAAGTCAGAGGAAGTCTAAATGACCGAAAAATACATTCTCCAACTTGACGAAATATCAGCGGGCTTCAACACTAAAGCGGTATTGGAAGGCGTTTCATTCAAAGTAAAAGGCGGCACTATTGCGGCAGTTGCCGGTGGAAACGGCGCCGGCAAATCGACTTTGCTGAAGACAATCGCGCGCCTGATTCCGGTTTTAAAAGGGAAGATCTCAATCGAAGAAAGCGATTTATCCGCATTGCCGCTTTCCGTGCTGTCCAAGAAAATCGCTTATGTACCGCAAGATATTTCCAATTCGCGCGACTTAAGCGTAGAAGAAATGATCGCTCTGGGGCGCAATCCGCACCAAAAGTGGTGGCAATGGCGCAGCGACCATAATGACAAATTGGCAATGGAGAATGCCATAAAAGCAACTGAATTGAGCGATCTTCGCGACAAATCAGTCTCGGAAATTTCCGGAGGCGAAAAGCAAAGGGCGGCAATCGCCATGTCACTGGCTCAGGAGCCGGAAATTCTTCTTCTGGACGAGCCCACGGCCCATCTCGATTTCAAACACCAGAAAAGTTTGATGCAGCTTTTGATGCGACTCAAGTCCGAGGGAATGACCATCATCACTTGTTTGCACGATTTGAATTTCATATCGCAGGTTTGCGATCAGGTTGTTTGCTTAAAAAAAACCACAGGCGCGCCATCCATCCAGCTTTTCACCGGTCGGCCGCGGGAAGTTCTCACCAGAGAAAACTTGCGGTCGGCATTCGAAACCGACCTGAGAATCATTCGCGATTCAGCAGATCCTGAGATCGACTCGGTATTTTTCGGACTCTAACCGTAACCGTACTCGCGGCGCATCATCGCTCGTTCACGATTACGCTGAACGCGCTCGGCATCGCGGCGAGCTCTCATGTCGTGAAGCTCTCTGTTGTATGCCATTTGCTGGCTGCGGTGACCGTTGTCGTAATAGTTATCGACATTGTGATTGCCGCCGCGATAGCTTCCGTCATCATTGGCGTATTTCATTGCCACGATAAACGGCGCCACGTCTCTAAAAATCGGCATAACGTTACCGGCAAATTCCTCGAATCCGCTTCTCGGACCGGACCACTGATCGTATGTCGGAGTCGAATTGTAGTAGGTCAGCCCGTCGCGACCGCCGCGACTGTAGGCCACATTTTCGTCGAACACGCGCGGATTGCGATTCCAACGACCGCCGTTAATGGCACGATCCATGAGCATATACTCGATTGGATTCATTCCATTGTCGCGATAGTCACGTCCTCGATCCCAGCGGCCGTCATAGCGGCCGTCATAGCGATCATAATCGCGATAGTCGCGTCCGTCACCACGACGGTCTGCGTGTCTCATCGAAACTATGAAAGGCGCCACGGTTCTGAACATGTCCTGGAAGGCGCGAAGATCTCCATTGCCACCATTGCGACCAGTTCCGAAACAGTCGTCATTGACCCAGGGAGGCAAGTTAGACCCGTATGATGGACCACTTTCGTAATAGGACAAGCCGTCCCGTCCGCCGTGTGAATAACTTGTATGTTGACCGGGACGATAGTAGGCGCGGTTATCGAAATCGCGGTTGAAGTTGGCCCGATACAGTTGATCTTGACGTTGTCCGTCACGAATCAGAGCTTCGCGCCTGAAGTCGGACATGCGGTTGTACTCAGGGCCCCACTGTTCTCTGCCACTATCATCGTAATTGTCGTATCTGCCGGAGGTCATGTCGGCTAGCTTACGTGCTTGCGCAGCTCGGCATGCGGCGTCACTGTAGTTGCTGCCGCCGGCCATGAATACATTCACTGTGCCGCCATAGTTATTGATGACGGGATAGCCTTGACCATCTGTCGGAAAAGCGTAATTGCGAGTTTGACCCCGCGGAATGTCCCAGCCTTCTGATTGAAGGTTGCTTGGTCCGTCGTTGAACTGATAAAGATCAGCTTCTCTCCGATCGTTCCTTGGTAGGTTGTCGCCCGAGAACTGCATCAAGTTCGGGCTAGACCCGGGTTCAAATTCACCCGTACTCATTCGGTAGGACCTCGCAAAGGGGTTAGGTCTATGTGTAGTCGTGCTTGCATATATACATAACTCGCCGAAGATTGGACAGTCAATGGGAATATTCCCACGGTCGGCGTCAAAAGCCGTACCAGACCGGGTTTCCAATTTCACACCCGTACATATAAGATATGCCCCCGCAGGACATTTTCAAACTCGAAAATAGGCACAGAGTCTGGGAAGGAAGACCATTACTCCGACTGCCAGTGCGGCTAATGCAGCGATCAATACAGCCGCAGCTGCGGTGTCTTTGGCCTTTCGAGCAGCCGGGTGATACTCGCCGCCGGCGCTCAGATCGACGACATGCTCGATGGCAGTGTTGAGCAATTCGGCTCCAATCACCAGGCCGATTGAAAGAGTCAGTGCCAACCAACCGATTGTATCTACTTGCAGAAAGAGTCCTAGAAACACAACGACGGCGGACAGCACAAAGTGAATGCGCAGATTGCGCTGTTCTTTCAAACCTTGAAGAATACCGGAAAAGGCGTGATAGAAGGATTCGATCATACTGGAGGTGCGGCCCGTCTTGCGCTGCCAGCTTGCAGGTACATTAAACGTCCTGCGTACAGCGCGCTCTCTGGTAATGGACGCCGAAATTGCTGTATTCAACGTGTCGGCTTTATCTGCGGTTCCTGAGGTCACTTTAGAATTCCTCTTCTATCATGCAAGATAACATGTCCAATCCCGGATGAAATTGCCTCTCTCTTACTTACAGAAAGTGGCAGCTTATTTCTTACGACTGATGCCCAGAGATTCAAGAACGGCGTCCTGCCTGGAAAACATTTCCTTTTCTTCTTTTTTGGTTTGATGATCAAAGCCGAGCACGTGCAGTGCTCCATGCACAAAAAGAAAACACAATTCTCGCTCCAGGCTGTGCCCATACTCCTCTGCCTGTTCGTCCGCCCTTTCCACAGAAACGATCACGTCACCCAATTCCCACGGCTCACCGGGGGGAGGCTCCTCGGAGTCCATTGGAAAAGAGAGGACATCGGTTGGTGCATCCTTGTCACGCCATTGTCGATTCAATTGCTGAATTTCTTTGTTGGTGACAAATACGACGTTGAACACGCCTCTGTCAGCCACTTTCTTCAGCCACTTCTTTTTTAGATGCGGCGGTGATTCTGCCTGAAGATTGCGAATTATTGCGGCGGCCAGCTTGTCGAACTTGCCCGCCCACTCTCTCTTGTTCAGTTTCAAACGTTTTTGATTGTTGGAAAAATTGACAGAAATTGGCACATTTAGCCCCTTTGACGGCAGTTCGATCGGCAATTGTGCGTACCTGAAGGCAAACAGGCGCCCGGCTTGCTTGAAACTGCCCGGATTGTTTGAAAACTGCCGGTATGCTAACATAGCGGCTTCTCAGGGAAGCAATTGAGTCGTAGGAAGCTGAAACCTACGCCCTCTTTTATTTCGGCGGTGTCTTTGTTCGTGCCTGGCTGGAAAGAAGCCGGCAGAAAGGACAGCCGTTCTTACATTCACTAATCTCTTAAATTCTAGTCCGCAGGCTTTTCGCTGAATGATCAATAGAAAACCAGAAGAAGTGATTTCGGAGGTGACAGAGCTCGCCGAAAAAATCGCCGCCCCACTTGGCTTTCAAGTCGTGGATGTGCGCCTGACTCAGCAGGGGCGCAGGCGCAGCGTGGAAGTGACGATTTTCTCACATACAAAATCCGTAGGTTTGTCGGATTGTGAAGCAATCAGCCGCCAATTGGGTGAGGTTCTCGAGCCGCAATCGAATGGCAAACCGGCGATCATTGAAGGGTCGTACGTGCTGGAAGTGCAGAGCCCGGGCATCGAGCGGGAATTGAAGACGGCTCGCGAGTATCTGGTTTTTGCCGGGCATCAGGTGTTTGTCCGCACCAAAGACAAAGTTTCAGACGTGGGCACTGAGTTCACAGGAATTCTGGAAGCACTTCTGGACGGTAAGCTCCATCTGAAGAATGTCAGACCTGTTGTACATCCAGTCAAGAAAGCAGCCGGACACAATGCCAAGCCCTCCAAGAAAAGTGCCGAGTTACAGAAATCCGCACTGCCAGGCTGTTCCAGCTTGACCGTAGACATGAAGAAAGTTTCTCTAGTTCGTCTCTATCCGCAAGATGCGCCTAAGGTGCACCTTTTGGATGAAGATTGCGACAAGGCGGAATAATTCTGCCTGGAGTCCCTGTAGGGAGCGGCGACAAGCCGCTTTCTACGAAAACCAAATAGAAAACACA
>JBGAVL010000249.1:0-9421 GCA_044228145.1 Obscuribacteraceae bacterium (SeqCode) | reverse complement strand
TATTTCATCATGTACGCCAATTCTGTCTCGTCAGTGGTCAGAACAGATCGAACAGCGATTTGTTCTCCACGTTGCGCCGCCAGAAGTTTCGTTGCCATATTGAGAAGTGTCTGGCTGTAGGAAACCAGCAATACTAGACTGCCGTCCTTCAGCGCTTGCACGTGATCCAGTTCTTGGCGCGCCGGCTCGATATCGCAAACGATCAGTCGGGTGCGATCGGCAATCAAATTCTCGAATGCAAAAACATGATACAGACTGGTAATGACAAGCGAGTCAGGAAGCCAATCCTTATGCTCGCTCATTTCCTCAGTAGTCATCGCAACGATGTCTTGTTTGAATTCCGGTTTTAATTCCGCCAGCTGAACGGCGTGAAAATCTTTGTTGCGGTCGACCACGATCAGGCGCTTCACAGGCTTCTTTTCCAGCATGTTTTGCAAGAGCGGTTTCACTTGCTCGCGCGAAAAACCGTTTTCGCTCACGGTGGCAAGAAAGTCCTGACACATCTTGTTGAGGTCTGTTTGTTTGACTTCCGCCTTGGCTTTTCCGGCAACGCGAACACCGGAGCCCTGGCGGATATCCAGAAGACCGACACCAGCCAAATGATTGTACGCAGCCGTAATTGTGCTGTAGTGAATGCCCAATCTCGTTGCCAGAGCGCGGATGCTGGGAAGTTTTTCTTGACCCTTGAGAGCGCCTGATGCAATTTGCAGAGCGATTTGCTCAATGAGCTGGTCGCGTATCGGCACCGCACTCTCTTTATTGATGGTGACTTTCACTTCTTGACCTGATTGGCATCAATTCCATTCAATAGCATCGCACATTCACTTATCGCATTTCCCGCCCAAGCAAAAAGTCGGCACTGGCTTGGAGTTTGAGAGCGTACTCCGGCGGCGCCGACTTTCCGATTTTTCTTGGCTTCCTCAATCAATCTACAAAGACAAACTACGAAGACAGATGCGAATTGACCGGGGAATTTTTACGAGAGCAACGACAATGCTAATGACCGCAAGGAGTTTGCCAAATTTTGCAAATCATTCTCACTACCGAGACTGCTAAAACGTTACTAGTTGCGATTTAGTCTGTCAATTAACCATACTTCATTTTATTGCTATTGAGGCCCACATCAAATTGAATTTACAAACCAGCTGGGCTTCAAGACCAATTACCAAGAGAGCAGACAAAAATGAAAAGTGCCATTTATTTACAACTCAAATTTATGCCAAAGTAACGACCCATAACTGGCAGCCTCTCAGCAATTTGACACCGTAGATGCGGAGGCCATATCATCCACTTCTGAGCTGACAATTTTCTCAATAGCATTTTCAATCTAATGACAAACAAACCTGGCGATAAACTCGAAAATAAATCGCCGAACAAAAAGAGCGACGATTTAAAGATCGAACAAATAGACTCCGGTTTTGAACATATAGACTCTGATTCTGAACAGTTGGACTCTGATCAACATATAAAAGAACGAGAAGGCAGTGAAGACCCGGAAGGTTTCAGCAGATCCGCAAAGAAAGTCGGAAGGCACGGCCAGTCGCAAGAATCTATCTCCACCATTGTCAAGTCATTCCCAAAAGGCACCCACGTCACAGCCGCTGAAGTTTACGAGCGCGCAATCGAAATGGGTTATGAGCTCAGCCTTTCCACTGTTTACCGCAATCTTCATCGATTGAAAGCGGACGGCAACGTCAATACAGTATCCGGCGACCGCGGAATGCGATACGAACCCTCAGAGGAAGGTCCGGATCACGATCATTTGATTTGCCTGGGCTGTGGGTTAACTATTGAGTTCATCGACGACTTGATTAGAGGTTTTGGAAAGTCAGTTGCGCAACGCAAAGGCTTCGAGCACCGCTCCAGCCGTTTTGACATTCTCGGATATTGCGGCGACTGCCGCGCAAAGGACGAAACCTATCGCCTTAAGCAAGTGGTGGAGCTGATTTTGAACTCCGAGTCGTTGCTTGAAGATTCACTTGCGGCGCTGCGTCAGACGGTTGATTTGATCGATTCGCGCAAATCATCTAAAGCGCACCAGCAAATGGAAAACACTGTTGTGCGTTTAAGCGAAGCAGTAAAACTTTGCCAGCAAGCGCTTGCAGTTCTGCCGAAATCACAGGAAGAAAACGCGTAACCTTTTGACCGGGCGATGCATGGCATCGCCCCTACCGGCTGATGCTGGCCAGGTGCTGTTTGTACAGGCGCGTTTTGGAGTCGCCTAAATCTTTTTCGCTCTCTACAATCAACTGTTCCAAATATTCGACAGATGTTCTTCTGTGGCGATTGATCTCGCGGCGTTTTTCAAGCATCTTCGGCAAGAGCTTCACAGCCTCATATGTACCTTTTAGCCAGGGCAGAAGCTGCCCGCCCCGGATGGTCACGACAGCCAGATAGTAGAACTGCCAGAAGCAAATGTGAGGAAGGAATTTCCACAGAAGCGGTGTGGGAATATTCTTGACGATGGTGTTCCAATTATTGCGCGCCGAAAGGCGAACGACCAGCGGGCTATAACCACTACCGGTGGTGCCGCAGCCCAGGTGATAGACGATAGAAGTCGGCACATAGATGCATTTATAACCAGCCGCTTGCGCGCGCAGACCGAGATCTACGTCTTCCAGATAAGCGAAATAGTCTTCGTCGAAATATCCGATATCGGCAAACAATTCGCGGCGATAAAGGGCCGCGCCTCCGCAGGCACCCAATAAATAACGCTCTCGATTGAAACGACCGGTGTCGCGTTCTTTATGGCCGATCCGTCCCGGCAAACCGCCGCGCCTGTATCCATCGCCGGCGCCATCGAGCAATGCATGATCGTCATAGGCCAGCATCTTGCAACCGGCGCTGTCGGCTTCGGGATGCTCGTCCATAGCTCTGATCAACTCGGCCATCCAGGTAGGTTCGACTACCGTGTCATTGTTCAAAAGCGCGACCATTTCACCGGTCGATGCTTTGATGCCAGCATTAACCGCAGGGCTAAAGCCGGTATTGACCGGAAATGTTACGAGCTTTACGTGCGGATAATTTTCCTTGAGATACTCTACAGACCCGTCTTTCGAGCCATTGTCGACAATTACTACCTCAATCGGCTCGTAGGTCTGCGCGAAGAGCGAATCCAGGCAACCAGCCAGGAATTTCTTCCCGTTCCAGTTGGGTATTACAACGCTTATCAGTGGGTTTGCCATTTTCTTTAAGCCGCCTGAACTGCTTGGAGTTCGAAACACATATTGTACATAATCTCTTGAAAGCCACCTTAGCGTTACTGAAGGAGATATAATGGCGCACTCGGAAAATGCTCTTATTTTGCCGTTTTTATGAGAACTGTGGATTCCTGCAAAAGCATAATTTTTGTCACTCTCGAGCCGATCGCCAGGCAGATGGCCGGTCCCGCTATTCGGGCTTTCGAGCTGGGGCTGACTTTGTCCGATGAAGTTTCTGTCACAGTCTTTACACCGCACAAAATTCCTGAGGATGTAGTCAGGGAATTGAAAGAAAGGCGAAATCTGCCGGACAACTTTCAGCTCAAGGGCGGTTTGAGCAAATCGGCTTTATACAATCTTGCCGGCGAGCATGATGCAATATTCATCCAGGCAAATGTATTGAAGCCCTATCCCGGACTGGCAGCCCTGGGCAAATATTTGACTGTCGACCTCTACGACCCTTATTTGTTTTCAATCCTCGTTCAATATCAAAATTCGGATGTGGCGGCCAATGCCAGTTACAGACTAATGCATAAGGTTCTGGAACAGCATATGGTGGCATGCGATTTTTCCGTTTGCGCCTCAGAGCGCCAGCGCGACTACTGGCTGGGGCGCTATTGTGCCTTGGGAAGAATCAATCCCGATATGTATTCATTCGATCCCTCCATGCGCAAATTGATAGACGTGATTCCTTTTGGGCTGCAGGAAGGCGAGCCTAAAAGACGGGGAAAAGGCGCCAAGGGAAACATCGAAGGCATAGGCGTTGACGATAAACTTTTGCTCTGGGGCGGCGGCATCTGGGACTGGTTCGATCCGCTCACAGTCATTCGTGCAGTTGCACGCGCATCGGAAACCATTTCCAATCTGCGTTTGTTTTTCATGGGCATGAAATCGCCTAATCCGCAGGTGCCCTTGATGGACATGGCCGTGAAAGCCAAAGAGCTGGCCAAAGAATTGAACGTTTTAAATCGCATAGTTTTTTTCCACGAAGAGTGGACACCTTATGAAGATCGCGTCAATTTCTTGCTCGATGCCGACATCGGAGTTTCGGCGCATTTCGATTTACCGGAGACACGTTTTTCATTTCGCACCAGATTACTGGACTATTTCTGGGCGAATTTGCCTGTGCTGACTACAGGCGGCGATCAGCTGGCCGAATTAATCGAATCGCACAACGCCGGACGTGCTCTTGGTTATGGCGATGTCGACGGTTGGGTGCGCGCGATAGGCGAGTTATTGAACGATCCAAAACGGGCAGAACAATGTCGCCAGGGATCACGTGCTCTGGCGGAAAATTTTGTCTGGTCCAAAGCGGCTGAGCCGCTGCGCCAATTTCTCAGGCAGCCGCATCACCTGCCGGAATATAGAAAAGTGACGATGCCTTCTTTTGTCGAACGCGCGCAGGCAGTTTATGCAAGAGGCGGAAAAGACCTGGTGGTCAAACGTTCCAAACAGATTATTGAGGACTGGATAAAATAGTTTATGGTTTTGATTCCTCTGGAAAATCGGCTCAGCCGACTGCAAGGCATACGCGAGGCACCGGAAACGGCACCGCCTCATTTGCGCGAACAGGCATGGCTGGAACTCGAGCAGAAAACAGCTTTAGGCATCTACGAAGACGTTGAGAAAGTGCTGAAGAAATTGGCTAAGGCAAAGCTTGGCAAAGAGCCGGCGCCAAAACTCGTGCATGAAACCCGCGTCGTGCTCAGGCGCTGGGAATCTATTTGGGGCGTTTTGGAACGCGACGGATGGAACGAGAAAAAATTCTGGAAGCGCACCGGCAATCCGCTCAGAAAACTGCACAAACTTCTAGGTCAAGCGCGAGATTGGGACGTAAACATCGAACTTGCCGAAGAATACGCACTGCCTGCTTCGGTGAAAAAGGTATTCAAGAAAGAACGCGCCAGGGCCGGCGCGAAAGTTGCAAAACGGCTTGAGAAGATGAAGGTAAAACGGCTCGCAAAAGACCTTTTGAAGTTTCTCTTAAAACGCCCTCAGCAAATTGCCGTCAAACATGCAGGCTCATCCAGGCTGTTTCAGTCCGCCTACAGCCATCTAGAGCCTTTGCTCGCCGAACAGGAAGATACCGCGCGCGCTCTGGAAGCGCATGCCCACACGCCAGCAGAATTGCACGAATTGCGCCTGGTCGTAAAAGCCTGGCGCTATCTGCTTGCCGACTTTTTCGGTCTCACGAATTTAGAACTGGTGCGCGCTCAGCAATTACTCGGCAAGCTCAACGACCTCGAGCGATTGAGCCAGCTTGTGGGAGCTGTTGCCGCTCAGGATGCCGGTGCAACCAGAGCTATGATCAAATTGCAGGAGCAAAAGCTCAAGCTGTTGTCCGATTTCGACTCATTGCGCATCAATTTGCCGTTTGGGCTGAGGCCCAGCGTCACCAGCCTGCCCGGAGCCAGCCTGGATTCGGCCGACGACTGATTAAATTGAAAAACTCCTTTGCAACTAAAAGCCGGGATTTTCAGCAGAAAGCCTGGTTGCCTGATGTTCAGAGCCCTTGATAGCCGCGCAATTGTCAGCACAAGGGGGATGCCAATTGATAAGTTATCGTGAATCTCCTGTATATAAGCCCTTTGCAGTCCTACAATCTAAGGACGAGTCCGGGGTAACGAGCCAATGCCTATCAGAAAAAAAGTGACAATCCTTGGGTCTGGAGCTGCCGGTCTGACCGCAGCAATCTACGCAGCCCGAGCCAATCTTGAGCCTTTGGTCATTCAAGGGCTGCAAACCGGCGGTCAGCTGACCATTACCACCGATGTCGAAAATTTCCCGGGCTTCCCTAAAGGCATTCAAGGTCCGGAGCTGATGGAGCAAATGATTGCTCAAGCAGAACGCTTCGGCACCCAGTACATCTATGACAATGCCGAATCTATCGATCTTTCGAAGCGCCCATTCACCATCAAAACCTCGAGTGAAGAAATCATCACCGACGTGCTGATCATCTGCACAGGCGCCTCCGCCAAATTGCTCGGATTGGAAGCAGAAAACAAATTGATGGGACACGGCGTGTCGGCGTGTGCAACCTGCGACGGATTCTTCTTCAAAGAAAAGAAAGTCTTCGTGGTCGGCGGCGGCGACACCGCGCTTGAAGAAGCGATGTTCTTGACCAGATTTGCTACGTCCGTGACACTGATTCACAGACGCGAAGCCTTTAGAGCATCAGCGATTATGATCGAGCGGTGCAAGCGCAACACCAAGGTGGACTACCTGCTCAACTCCGTCCTGGAAGACATCAACGACGTTTCCAAAGGCGAAGTGACCAGCGTGAAAGTGCGCAACATCAAGACCAATGAAGTGCAAGAGCTGCCTGCCGACGGTGTTTTCATCGCCATCGGTCACCAGCCCAACACTGATTTGTTCAAAGGTCACTTACCGCTCGATGAAAACGGCTACATCATAACCAAGGACCGTGGCGTGCAAACCAACGTGCTGGGAGTCTTTGCTGCCGGTGACGTTATGGACTCAGTCTACAGACAAGCAGTAACTGCAGCCGGCACCGGCTGCCAGGCAGCCCTGGAAGCGCAATGGCTGCTCGAAAAAGAAGAGGCTGAAGGCGAGTTGGGAAAGCCTGAAGAAGCAAAAGCCGGAGCTGCTGCTTCCGTGCGCGAACCCGCTGCCAAAGCTGGAGCCTGAAATTCTCATGGTTGAGCTAACGGAAAGCGCGGCTCTCCTGAAAGCCGGGCGCGCGCCATCTTCCATTGCCAAAGAAAAAATGGCGGCGCATGCACGAGCAATCGCTGCGGAGCATCCGTGCTCCAGTCATCCATTGTTTGAATATCTAGATCGGGCAAAACTGAATCATCAACAGCTATGCAGTTTTCTCGCCAACTATGACGCGCACGCATCGCTTTTGCGCAGATTGTTGCTCAAAGCCGCGACAATAATGCCTGAAGAGGCGGTGGGCTATATCCTCGAGAATGTGCGCAACGAATACGGCAACGGTAATCCCGATCATCGCCATCAATTACAACTGCACGACCTGGCATTTCAGGCCGGGGTTACGGCCGAAGAATTGCGCAAAGCTCCGCTTGAAGCCGGCGTCAAAAAGTACATGGAGCAAGTGCCGCAATTCTACTTTCCGGAATCAATCGCAGAACCGGGCGAGGTCTGTCCTCGCCCCTGCGTAATGTTTCCGGCAATTTCAGCAGGCGCCATCACTGCCACTGAAATTTTGGCCATCGAGGAATTTCGCCACATGCAAAAGTCTTTTGCATTCCTCGGCCTCGATCAACATATATGGTTCGACCACGTGACTGTCGAAGTCGAACATTCCGAAGAGTCCGTAGCCCTGGCTGTTTTCTTTGCGGACACCGAAGACGGTGTGGAATCGGTTCTGGACGGCTTAGAAGGCGTCCTGAATGCTAACATCCTGCTCTACGACGGACTTCTCGCCGCTGCCTGTGGCTAAACTCCCAGCCAATCAGCCTTTGTGAAAAACTTCCCGAGCGCTCGAGAAAAACCGCCCGATAGGTCTGGTCTAGAAGTTAAAGCGTTAACGCTTTAGCTTCCACAGTACAGCCACCGGGACGCAGTTTTCGAAAATGCTTAAAACCGTTGATAGGCAATAATTTCAAGCATTTCTCAAATTTCAACCGATATCGGTTGAAGTGTCAAAAGGTCTATTGGCAAGATCCAGGGGAAACCCCCTGGAAACCTCTATGGTCAAATCATAGAATTGTTGCACTTACCAAACAGCTCGCTTCCGGCGAGCAAACCAGTAGACTCTGATTTTGCATAATAAATGAATACGCTGCTTTCGAGCCGCTTGTTTCTGCTCGGCTTATCAATAAACGCTTCAATTTTGCTCACCACAATGGTTTCGCCTGGTGCATTTGCACAGGCTCAGGGAGATCAATTTACATCTACAGCTGACAATTGGTACGGACCAATTGGCGACGTTTTTTCGTCATCATCAAGTGATTTGTCTTCGTATCCGTCTTCGTATCCGCCTTCAATTTCGTTTTTCTACGGACAGAAAAACGGTGAGAATGATGCCTTTGACGATAACGAAAAGATCGATCCTGGAGCCTTCACATGGACATACGATCCTCGTGATCCGTTCGCATCGAGACCATCCGACAACCTGGACGAATTCCCCGTGTACAAAGGGTCGACGAGGTCACTCTCTTTCATTTCAGTGTCGGACGGTCCACAAATCACTCCGGAAATAAAAAAGAGTTTTGCAGCACCGAAAGCATTCAAACCTCCGAAATGGACTTACTGGCACGAGATAGGAAGCCCAGACTCATTTCCGATCAGTGGTGACAGTTACACCGATAAATTCGGGCATTCAACCCAGCTTTTTGGGTGGTCTGTCAATCGACGACCAGTGCGAGTCTACTTCGCAGGCGACGTTGGAGACGTCAGAGATGGCCTGGTAAAACGCGTTTTCATAGACTGCATGAAGCAATGGTGCGGCGCCACCAGAGGTCTGCTCAAGTTTACAGTCACTGACGATTCCAGATCTGCCGACATAATCCTGTGCAGAGAATTCACTTCCAATCACGAGCTTGCAGAAAACAATCCCACCTTTCACAACGGCTGGCTGGATAGAGTCAAAATCCGGCTCATAGACAGCACTTGCGACAGTTTGGGTGAAGCTCAATTGCGTGCGGTGCTGTTACATTCCGCCGGGCATTCATTGGGCTACTTCAGGCATACAGGCGACAAGAATTCGGCGATGAATGAAAATTGCGCACATGCTTTCAATCCAACTCAAAGCATCTGTCCTTGCGACAAAAAATACATCAGAGAAATGTACGTCTCCTACAAGAATTCCTACGACTTGCGCTTCAAAAAGGAAGTCGACATCGTAACAAAGGTACCCTGGGGACACCCCTTCCCGTGGAAGCCGATGCCCGCACGGGGAATTGAAAAACCTCCAGTCTGCCCAACTAAGATCACCAAAATTGCCAAGCCGGCTGTGCCGACCGGTCTTAACGCTCAACGGCAGCGGTTGACGATCAAGCCACTGGCAATCAAGCCGCCCAGTACTTAGACAGCTAGTCGAGACCGTTTTGCTTGCCAGCCAGAGCAGGGTTGACGTTGAGAGACTCAGCTTCCAGAATTCTTTCTGCAGAGGCTTTTACTCTTTCCAGCCGTTTGTTTATGCGCCCTTTCAGTACATGATTGACAATGGTTTCCGAAAAAGGCAAGCCCGTGTTTAGCACCGAATGCCGTTCTAATCTCGTTACGCCATCCGGTAA
>JBGAVL010000248.1:0-9430 GCA_044228145.1 Obscuribacteraceae bacterium (SeqCode) | reverse complement strand
ACATTCTCCGCATCACCTAGAGTCGGCTCCGGCTCTGGCTCCTCATCGACACCGAGTCCCGGCATCGCACCAGTATCTGCTTCCGGCAGTGGTGGCGGTTCCGGCGTAACCACTCCAGTTCCGATCGCAGGCGGTGGCGGTTCACCTAATCGTGGAGGCGGCTCCGGACCGTCGGCAGCACCTGCTCCAACCCGGGCCAGATCCGGTGGTGGCGGCGGTGGTGGCGGTGGCGGGCCAGCAATCGCGGTGGCACCATCGGTGCCCAGACCTGCCGGTGGCGGCGGTGGCGAAGGCCAGCGCGGCAACCCCGATGCCAACAATAACCCTGGCGGCAGACCATCTGTAGCAGCTCAAGCCGATGTGGACTTCGGTCCATATATGGCAGACCTACAAAGACGTATCAAACGCGCCTGGTTCCCGCCGAAAGGTAACGAATCGAAACGCGTCGTAGTTGTTTTCAAGGTACACAAGGGAGGAGAGTTGTCCCATCTCAGATTGGACCACTCATCCGGTGTGGCAATCGCTGACCAGGCGGCTCTTAAGGCCGTTGAGAATGCTGCGCCGTTCAGACCATTGCCTGCGGGCGCTCCGGACGATGTTGATATTCAATTTACGTTTGACTACAACGTCTTTTCCGGTGGAGGACGTGGCGTGTTCCGCCAGTTCTGATATATTCATCAAAGCCAATCGCATCTAATTGGAGAGGAAATGGAAAGCAAATTTTTTACGTACTTCCTGGATTTCATGATCCACGACTGGTTCGCATCCATTCCGATTACGGTCTGCTCGGTCTTGACAGTTGCGGTTACAGTCGAGCGGTATCTTTACTACCAGAAGAACCGCCGCGATGTGACCTCATTTATCCATCAATTGCAACGCGAGCTGGAAAGCGGCCAGTTGCAGAAAGCACAAGCTACATGCAGCCGTTTGGGCGGTGTGGTTGGCGAAGTTGCCGAAGAAGGCGTCCGTCTCATGGCGGAGCAGAAAGAAGACTTCTCCAAGGCTTTTGATATTACTGTCAGTCTTGTCACACGAAAATTGGAAAAACACCTGGCAATCCTCGGCACCATCGGCGCCACTTGTCCATTCCTTGGACTGTTTGGAACCGTGGTCGGCGTAATCTTTACGCTGGACCAATTGGGTGCTGCCGGCGGCGGAACTCCCGTCGTCGTAGTCGGTGTAGCCAAAGCGCTTATTGCAACCGGATACGGTCTGCTCGTAGCAATTCTAGCGGTTGTGTTCAACAACACTTACACCAATACCGTTAAGAGATTCAACGATGACTTCTCTCTGCTGAAGCTCCTCTTCTTGAGCTTCGTAGCAACAGAAGACGCCGGCCATCAAGCTCAAGCGCGCTAAGTCTCCTTTTGGACGTTTGACTCTAAAGGGGTGATGCACTTATGTCGATGGGCGCCGCAGGCGAGAATTTCGAAGAGATCAACGTAACACCGTTGACCGACGTGTTTCTTGTGCTGCTCGTTATCATGATCTTGATCGCTCCACTTATCGATAAGTCGGAGCTCAAGATCAAGCCGCCGGAAACTCAAAACGCCAAAAAAGACGACGAAAGCAAGGGCATCTTTATCGATGTGGACGAGACAGGACAAATTGCCATCAACGGTCGGTTCGTGCCCAGCAATGAGCCGCAAGTGATCAGAGAAAAGATCGAGGAGCAGCTGAAGAAGCTGGGCAAGAAAGACGTCGCGTGCACAGTAAATGCCGATGCTGAGTCCAAGCAAAAAGACATTGTCGCCATCATGCAGGCTGCTGCCGAAGCAGGCATCAAGCGGATGCGCGTAGCCACACAACAGGCGGGTTCATATTAGGGACCTGCTCGCTGCGAAGGTTTGTGCGGCATGAAAACTTCAGGCGAGAAACAGATTTTTCTTTTGCTTGGATTGATTGGCCATCCTGTCTCTCACTCGCTGTCTCCGGCGATGCATCTTGCTGCGATGAAACACATCGAGCGAGACGGCGACTACCGCCTAATTGATGTTGTGGAAGAAGAGCTTGATACGAAGCTAGCTTCCATGCATCGTGACGGCTATGCCGGCTTCAATGTGACTATCCCGCATAAACGTGCCATTTTTGCAAAATGCATCGGCAAAAGCGAGGACGCGATGCGTACGCGCGCAGTCAATACAGTTAAAATCCATCCAGACGGAAAAATGATCGGTCACAACACCGATCTGCCTGCTTTCAAGCAAACGTTAAAAGACAATTTCGGCAACCGAAACCGGCTCAGCGCTCTGATTCTAGGCGCCGGCGGTGCGGCTAGATCGGCAGTCGCGGCCCTTGTGGATTTGGAATTTCAGGATGTGAAATTGCTGGTCCGAAATCCTGAAAAGCACTCTCAGTCCGGATTCTTTTATGGAGACAAACTCATAGCCGGTGAAACTTTCAGTATGCACAGGAGTGAGAATTTTGTTGGCGACGACCAGGATGTGCCGCAGCTGATTATCAATTGCACTCCGCTTGGTCAATCTTCAAACGAGCTTCCTGACTGGGTTGACGTCATGTTCAAGCGAGCCGGCGAGCAGGCATTTTTCTTCGATATGGTCTATTCGAGAAGCAAATTGCCAACGCCAATGATACAAGCAGCAACACGACATGGACTCTCATGCATCGACGGAACCAAGATGCTGGTGCGTCAAGCGGCTCTTGCTTTCGAATACTGGACCGACATAAGCGTGCCACCAGAAGTGATGCTCAATGCGCTGAAAGAAAAAACCACTTCACTTTAGGAATTTGCCCTAGATTTTTTGGAATAACCTCACTCCTCAATTTTTAACTTTTTGAGGTTGAGGGATTTTCTCGAGAAAATCCCTCAACCTCTGATTTGTTTTTTTCAGCGCCCATGAGCCTTTGGCTACAAATACAGAGTTTTGTGTTGGTAAGTATTTAGCTATCATTGCCACCAGATGGGGATTTTCGAACTTTCAAGCTGAGGGAAAAACTCGAGAAAATCCCTCAACTAAAAGCGCAAGAAAAAAGCACACAAGACTGATTTTTGTTCGCGCTGGAGGATTTTCTGAAATCTTTGAACTTTTTTCACGTTCGACTCGTCTTAAAAATAGATAGCACAGAGCGGCCTTAGGACACGCCAAGGGAGGTGATTTCAATGTCTACCTCTGTGTATGTTCGCCGGTTCATCTACTCGCTCAAACAGGGTCAAACATTTACAACCAAAGATGTTTTGATATTCGGCTCGCGCAAAGCAGTTGACTGCGCGCTCAAGCGACTCGTCGAAAAAGGACAAATCACTAGACTCTCGTCCGGAGTATTTCGTTATGGCGCTGAGACAGAACCTCTACCATCACCACTAGAAGTCGCAGCAATAAAGGCAAAAGCGTACGGCAAGAAGTTGACGATGCACGGCGATGACCTTGCAATTCAATGCAAACTTGCTTTGCCAAAGCCGAATTCAAACACAGTTACGTTCTGGGTGGATGGCGCTTCAAGCTCCTTTAGATACGGAAATTTGAAAATCGCTTTTCAGTCAACAAGTAAAAGGAAAATGCGACTGGTTAAGAAAGGAGGTGCTGGACTGTCTCTCGCCGCCTTGTGGCATATCGGAAAGACGAAAGTTACAAGAAATGAGATTCTGCGCAGTTTGCCAACCAAAGCACACGAAATAGAGCAACTCAAAAACGCCCTAACACATGCACCTCAGTGGCTGTCTCAGTTTTACTTGAAAAAACCGTATTGACTACATCAATACTTGTCCATCGAAGAATATTGGGACCAATTGCATGGCCAGCCCCAGCTCTCCTTCGATAGCCAGCACGCCTGAAAGTGCTGCAGTCATCGCAGACATGCTACCGTCGAGAATCTGTTTCAAATCATCCGAACTGACGGAGATAACGCAATCAGCTTTGCCGTTGGGATCTGATTCATTGCTCACGTCTTCAAATTCAACCTGTCCATCATTGATTCTGGTGAGCACCATCGAACCATCCTGACCGCGCACGGCGAAAAGATAGGTGGCGGTTACGTTGCGTGCAGCCTCCGGTTTGAAGCGCTTTTGCAATTCTTGAATGGTGTTAATGCCTGCCACTGAATGAAATCCTATGTGTGTATTGTGTGCTGTAAGCCTAGAGAAGATCGAATCCTGCCTGAAAGTGCAGACAAAATTACGGCGAAAAGCCGCTTTCCAGGCTGAATTATAGCGCACGGGCAAATCTAAATTCGGCTGCCTCCAATCTTTGAAATTGTTTATCGTTAAGCCAATGCCAGAGTTTTGAGAGAGGATGCGTACTTATAATGAGTAACTCATGCAAGGTCTCGCAAATGAATGACGGTGGTTTCGGCGGCAAAAAGCGCTCTATGTCGAGCGTCAACAAGGTTTTGAACAAAGTAGTTTCGTCCCTGAACCTGGACAAACGGTTGAAAGAACATACTTTGATGAGCCTCTGGCCGACCATGATTGGCGAGCCATTTGCTGCCAAATCGCGTCCTCTTTTCATCGACCATGAAGGCAATATGGTAATTGCAGTCAGTGAGTCCGCGGTCGGACAGGAATTGAGTTTGATGCGCACTCAGCTGGTCAAGAGGTTGCGTATAGCAGGAAATGGACTGGGTATTGAAATTCGCGGCATCCGCTTCGACATGAAGCATTTCCACAGGAAAGAAGAGCCTGTAACTGAGAAGGAATCAACAGGAGCAAGAAGGCAAAAGCTCATCGAAAATTCACCTGGACCTGACGACCTGGCGTCTGTGTCACTTACCGAAGAGGAATTGACGGATATCCAGGCCCTTAAGACGCGATTAACCGCAGCCGACGGTGAAAACCCGCAAATCCACGATCGTATTGTCGCATTATATGAAAAGGAACTAAGGGCCAGGCGGTGGATGGAAGCGAATGTTTCCACCCGATGTCAGACCTGCAACCAGCCAAGCGCCATGCTGTACGGCTCACAGGGATTGTGCTCGATGTGCTTTTTTGCCAGCCAGGTTCGTCCTGGCCAAAGCGAAAATGCGCTTAACCATTAAGTTAGCCAACATTGGAGACTTCAAAAGTTTCCTTCTGACTACTGTGTTATCATTGCCCGGCACTTAAATCCGGCATTTTTCGTCGAAAAATCCCTAAGAGAAGCGAAGAAATATGGAATTGATGTTCAATGGAACACCAGCACATATAACGCATAGAGCCTGTATTTCCGCTCTAAGAGAGAGAGACCTCAAACAGTGATTCGCCTACAGAACGTCACCAAGGACTATGGCGGCAGACCGGCGCTCGTCAATGTGAACTTGCACATTGCGCTTGGCGAATTCGCATTTCTGGTTGGTCCTTCCGGAGCTGGAAAATCTACCTTGATGCGGCTTCTATATCGCGAAGAAACGCCAACATCCGGCAGCGTGTTTGTCGGAGGCGTCAATCTCAATCGCCTGCACAAACGGCAAGTGCCACTTTTGCGCCGCCGTCTAGGAACAATTTTTCAAGACTACAAACTGTTGCCGCGCCAGACCGTATTCAACAACGTCGCATACATTTTGAGAGCGCTGGGAGTCGACGAAAAAGAAGTTGAAAAACGCGTTCAAAGTGCGCTTTCAGTAGTCAGTTTAGAACATAAAGTCGATGCCTACCCGGATGAACTATCTGGCGGCGAACAGCAGCGCGTCGGCATTGCCCGAGCGATCGTCAACGGTCCACCCGTTCTTTTGGCTGACGAACCGACCGGAAACCTCGACCCGGCAACCTCTTTGGAAATCGTACAGCTGCTTGAAAGAATCGCCGAGCGCGGCACAACTGTGTTTATTTCCACTCACGATACAACGATCGTCAACGCCCTGCGCAGACGCGTAATCTACCTCAAGGGCGGCGAAATAGTCTCCGACGTCGATAGCGGCGTCTACGAATTGGAGCCGAATCTGAACGTATGAGACAACTGAGAATATTCTTTCGAGTAATCATTGAAACCGGCATCGGTGTTCGAAGATCCGGCTGGTCAAACTGGTTGGTGATTAGCATTCTCGCCATCGCGCTCACCATTTTTGGTTGTATCCTGCAAGTGACGATGACAATGAAAAGCGTTGTCACCGCCTGGGGTTCGCAACTTGAAATTTCAGCTTACTTGAAAGACGGCTTCCAACCAAAACGCGTGGCACGCGAAATAAGCCAGATTCCTGAAGTTCAACTGGTTGAAATCGTCACCAAGGATGTCGCCTGGGACGAGATGAAGTCGACCTTCAAAGTGGCTTCACTAGCCAATCCGCTACCAAATACACTGCACATTCGAGCCAGCAATGCAGATGCTGTCGAAGCAGTTGCCGCAAAAGTAAAACTTTTGGGCGCAGTGGAAAATGTTCGCTACCCACTAAAAATCGCGCGCAAAATAAACGAGTTGACGCATTTCATAGAAATCGCCGGATTCGCTATCACAGCGGCACTATCTGCAGCGACACTAACTGTCATCGGAAACACGATTCACCTTTTGATTGAATCGCGACAGCGAGAGATTGAAATTCTCAGTCTGATGGGCGTCAGCCCCTTCTATATCAAAGGTCCATTTGTTTTGCAGGGCGCCGCCTATGGAGCGGGTTCAGCTACTGTGGCGATACTTGTCTTGGCGGTAATGCACTATTATCTCGATCCGTACATCATCGATCAGCTCGTCAGCCTTGCCCCATTTCTGCCCAGAAATATAGAATACGAAATGTGGCAGACCTTCGGCATCATGATTGGTTTGGGTGTGCTCGTCGGAGCGGGCGGATCAGCCTGGACATCAGGCCGCTACATCAAGATCTAGATCAACACTCCAAGGAGCGATGCAATGCATCGCCCGCTTTAGATCAAAACGTATCTAGCAATTAGTCGAGAGTTTCCAACTCTTTCAAGCTGTACACGGTTTCTGAAAACGGTGCTTCAAGGCTGCCAAAAAATGCATTGCCCACGCCATTCAAGACACCTTCACCAACTGTGCCTGCAGCGCGCAATGTTTGTCCAGGAATAGACAGAGCCATTGTTGGACTGACCCATTTATCGTTCCTGTCGAATTCTTTTTTGAAACTTTCCGTGTAAGTATTCATTCGACGCGCTTCGCAGCGAGCGATGGCTATCGGTGCTCCAATTACCATTCCAGTTGCAAAAGAAGCAATCTTCACAGGAATGAGAGCCGTCTGCCGAATATGATTTTCTGCAATTTGCTCAGGAGTGCTGCTAAATCCTTTTGCATAAGCAGGCCCTGCCTGCAAAGCCAAAACCGCCATCAATACCAATGTTTTACGCATAGCTAAAAAGTCCTCCATGACCTGGTCACAGAGTAAGACAACGTAGCTATCAACTTAATTACGGAGCAACACTTTCAATAGTGTTGGTGGTTGTTCTGAAGCAGGCTTTGCAGCGGCTTTTATTTAGCTGATTCGGTGGAGGTTGCCGCTGATTCGGTGGCGGTAGTCGTTGTTTCGGTGGTTGTAGTGGTGGTGGTGCTAGTATCTGCGGCACCACCGGCAGCACTTGCTTCGCCGGTGGGAGCGCCTCCCGTAATTGAAGAATTGCGAAACTCTTCCTCAGCCTTTAAGTCCTCTTTTTCATGCCATCTGGCTTTGGCCAGATTCACGTCATTCTGAACAAGATCAGATTGCGCGTAAGCAGAGCGAGGCTCCCACCAGATATCGCTGGCAGTGAGTGTCTTGCCAATGCCGATATTGTGGAGGGCTCTGCGCCCTACAGCCGGTAGAGGAGAAGTCATGGCACCCATGATCGGTCTGTCGCCCTCAACTTCAACTTTCTCCAGGTCAGTAATCCTGATCAGTTGTCCGCGAGGAATACGCCGAATTGTTTGTACTCTGTGAGTTTTTGCCGTAGTTGTTTCAGTCGTTACCGACTCGGCAAGTTCAAGTCGGTGTTTTTTTGCACAACCGAAAAGAATCGAAGTGGACAATATTACGGCAGTGAAGATCAAAAAATTTCGCATGATTTGCCTTTTCTGGGAATCGCTTTTATCTATTTTCCCACACATACTACCTGCACAAAGAAAAGGGAGACGATAAAAATTCGCCTCCCCTTAAAATTCTCCGTGACGCCCAGCCGCTTATCTGTTGGCGGTTTCGAGCAATGTCACTTTGGTCATCTTGTCACCCTTGCGCAATTGGCTGACCACTTGCAGACCATCGATGACTTTACCGAATACGGCATAGTTCATGTCCAGGAAAGAAGCTGGTGCAAGCGTGATGTAGAACTGGCAGCTTGCGGAATTGGGATCATTGGCACGGGCCATCGCCACAACGCCGGCTTGATCGTGCTTCAAGCTGGGTTTTACTTCGAGCGGAATGCGGTGTTCTTGTTTGGTAGCAGGATCGATGTAACCGCCGGTGCCATCGCCTTTGGGGTCGCCGCCCTGAATTACAAATCCGGGCTCATATCTGTGGAATGTAAGGCCGTTGTAGAAGCCTTTGGATACAAGGTTCTGGAAATTACTTGCGGTGGTTGGGACTTCGTTGGTGAACAATTGGATTTTGATGGTGCCTTTGGTGGTTTCCATCACAACTACAGGTTCGTTAGACATTTTTCCCTTCTTGCCAGCGGCAGGCTTAGGTTCAATTGCGTTTGCTGCGCTTGTAAAACAGATACTGGTCATCAGGCAAAGCACTGCTGCCACCAGGGACAGTATCACTCTGCCAATTCCATTATCGCGGCCATTAAATGTAAGCATTCGCTTGGCAACTCCTAATTACTGTGAAACGCTAGTGATTCTAGCGCAGTTAGCTGTTAATACGCCTTTTTCTCAAGTTTCACTTAGTGATTGGCTTCGAATTCAGTCAGTTGCCTGACAAAGGCAGCACTTTTCTCGCCGGCGAATCCACAGGCACAGTCAAAACCGCAGCCGGCAACGTAGGCGGCATGTACGAAATGGGAACGCGTATAGAGTCTACCTTAGGCAGGCAAGCCGCATCAAAACCAAGCCAGCCTTGAGTCTCATCGCCCGGCATCAAAACACGCTTGCCGAAATTCTCAACCTCCACCTCGTGGCGAGTACCGTCACGCCCCAGAGCCACGCTCAAATCGCGCTTTCTGTTTTGCCCGGGAGTGATGAATTCATAGAAAATGTCACCGGCCAATCCCAGAGACATAGCTGTGACCCCAGCTACAGCCAGCTTTCCCCCAAGAGACAATGTGGACTGTGCATCATGCTGCAACTCTTTCGAATCGCAAGGCCTGTAAATCTGCCCGTTGACAGTTACTTCAGCCAGATTGGCGTCGATTACCACCACTTGATCGCTGATGTTCTTTACATTGAGCTCTATGAAATGCACCGAGCGGTCACGGTGATGAGTCAAGGGAGTCGTAGCCAGAAGACGTGCGTGTCCGTTCACCGAAGCGGCTTCAGCCACACCGCGCAAAAGCGGTCTGCCCTCGGTGGAATGCGGCGCCACCGTATCGATATGCGCGGGAAACGGCTCTTGCAATGGCGCATTGGTCTGGACGCCT
>JBGAVL010000247.1:0-9506 GCA_044228145.1 Obscuribacteraceae bacterium (SeqCode) | reverse complement strand
GCTCAAGAAAGAGACACTTTGCGCGTAGTCAGCGACCAGATCGGTACGCCCACTTGCACGCTCAGTCTTTCTGAGACGATAGCCGACCTGATCGTCACAGAGCGCTGGGGCATCTATCATGCCTGCGATGATGGAGTGACGAGCTGGTACGAGTTTGCCCGCGAAATTGTAGACGCTTGCAACTTAAATCGGCCGGTGCAAGTGATCCCCATCGAAACCAAAGACATGCCGCGTCCCGCCACACGCCCCAAATACTCGGTTCTCGACAAAACGACGACTGTAAACACAATCGGGCGAGAGCTTCAACCCTGGCAGGAATCGCTGAGAGTTTATCTGGATTTGAAAAAGCAGCCCGTCTAAACTTCAAGAATTTATGCCGGGGAAACCTCTCATCGTGCTCCCTGAGTGTAACTTGTTTATTCGAATCTCTCCTATTAACCGGCGCCAGTGGAGCCTAGCGGCTCCGCATGCTATTCTATGCAACGGTTGTTTATAAACAACCGCGGGACCTGCTTCAGCAGCCCCAAACAAGGCGAAACGCATCACACATGAACACAATCTCATCCAACGACATGCTCAAACCGCTCACAAAAGATGCCATAGGCACAGACTACGCGTCTGATTTGTCCGTTCAGGACTACACGAAGAAAACACCGATTGAAGGTGTGCAACTGATTAATTTGAATATGTTCGTCGATGACGGCGGCTCACTTGCCGAAATCATCCGCCTAGATGACAGCGGCAATTTGCAGATCTTGCCCAATTTCAAGGTCAAACAAAGCACTTTCTCTCAGATGCTTCCCGGGACAATCAAAGCGTTCCACCTGCATTACAACCAGGAAGATGTCTGGTTCGTCATCCCCACGGATCGGGTGCTGGTCGGTTTGTTCGACGCCCGCAAAGATTCTCCCACTTACAACAAGACGATGCGCTTCGTTCTGGGCGCCGGACGTGCGCAAGCTCTCTACATTCCTCGCGGCGTCGCTCACGGTCTTGCCAACGTCTGGCAAAAACCATCGAGCATGATCTATTTCGTCAACCAGTGCTTCAACCCCGATGAGCCCGATGAGCATAGACTGCCCTGGAATGCTCTCGGCGACGATTTCTGGGAAATCAAAAAAGGCTAGACAACAGAGCAGGCCGCTCCAGTAATTAAGGCGGGCAGTTCATTTTCTATGCTCGCTTTTCTGATCGGCATCAAGCGATTACCTTCTGATTGAGCTTGAGCGTTTAGCAATGCGCTCATTAGTCGTTCCACTTGATCTCAAAAGTTGTATTGGGCGCCAGGCGCTGATTGGGAAAAGTAATAGCGTCGGTCAAAACCGTGTCAAACGACGACCACTCAGGATACCTGTCTCCCACGTCGCGTCGAACTGAAATCGAATCACCCAATTGCACGGGGATCGACTTACCTTCAGGAATTTCATTTCCATTAACGATCAAAACATCCTTTGCGCGTGTCAGGCTCACCTTTCCCTGCCCATCAACGGAAACGAAATTCCGGCCACTGGCTCCCAAGACAGGTCTGGACATGGACTGTAGAGCTTGCATGATTTCACCTTCGCCGGCAGTCAGGGGAAGACTTCGAGCCGCCCCGCTATCCGGCAAGAACTCCAAGCGCTCGACCCCTCCTGAAGTTGCCGGTGCCGATATTTTCACATTGGCTTTCAATTCATACTTGGTGCCGTCTTGAAAGTAATACCATTTGCCATCGCTCCACCGCGACAGAGTAAAGCCTTTAAAGCTGGCGCTGTCGAAATCGCCCTTATCCGAATACCTGAATCTTGCGGACTCAGAAGGCTTACCCTCAAGATTGATCTTGACTAACTGCCCGCTCTCGTTGACCTCGCGTGTGATACCGCCGGTGGTTGTGATTCTGGCCGCTGCCGCCGCTGCGTCCGCCGCTCGCTGTGCCGCATTAAATTGAGCCTCGCGGGAGTAGTTTGTCTCCATTGGACGTCCTTGGTTGTAGTATCTGACCAGACCGCGGGTATTTTCAGTCATTACCTCTCCGGAAGGGCTGACTTTCACATCGGCCACTCTGATTGGCCGCCCATCCACATAATTGTGCCAAGCTGTTCCCCACTCGCCGTTGGTCATTTTGAATGAAGTTCGCTTGTCTCCGTAATTAGCATCAGGACTGCGTTGTATGACCTTAACAGGATTACCGGAGTAATCAGTTTTTACAACAACAGAAGAATCGCTGCCTTCAACCTTTACAGGTTTGGGCAGAGTAAATCTCATCGCCACATTTTCCACACCGCCCATGGCGGCACCGAATGCGGCAAATGATGTGACATCATCGGAAAACTGTTGGTAGGTTGGAAGTATCTGCCCTTTCCGGACCACCGCATCGAGCTCTGCGTGAGCAGCACCGGCTGCGGCTCCCGTCAGTCCTCCATAGGAGAGACTGCCGAAAAAACTGCGCGCGGCAGGAACCCTGAATAGTCCTGTCGTGTTGAGCCCATGTGCGGCCGCGCCCATAGTGGCAAAAGTGCCAAAACCGACAAGAGCATTTCCACCTCTGTCTTCCCAGAAATTCTTGCTGTTTTTATCTGTTGGTCTGAATATGCCGTCATAAATAGCGCCGGTCGCTCCCATGCGCAGCGCCGTACCGGTCAGAGTGGTAGCCCCCGCACTCAGTCCCAGCACGCTTCCCAGTCCGCCGGTGACTGCCGACAAGGCAACAAAATCGATAGCACCACCGACAATCTGGCCGATTTGACCGCCAATCGAGCGATTAGCTTGCGCGTCGTCGACGATATCCAGCTCGGGAATGTCTACTCCGGCCGCATGATTGACCAGCTGTACGACTGCGTTGACGGGTGATTCAAGCCCTCCGTGCAAAACGCCAACACCAAAATCCTCTAATTCGCTCAGAAATCCTCGGGAAGGGGACGTGCCTGCGTCAAGGGAAATATCGGGCATGGTGCTCCTTTGCAAATCCGCATGAATGCTGATTTGCCGAATATCGTGATGCACTTGTAGACAACCCGCGCTGGTCCCTCAGTAGACCACGGACTGCGGGCTAAATTTGGGCTGACTTCGCACGGCGGGGCGTCAGTTCGATTGAAACGTGATCAATTCAGGGAATACTAGCTGGAAAACAGTTCCACTGCGCTAAAAAATGAATGACCCTGTTGAATCTTCAAACACACCAGCACTGCGTGCACTGCCGCAGGAGTCTCTGGCAGGCAAGACTAATCACTCTGAGAGCTTCGACGGTGGAGGCGGCGAGCCGCCGTCCAAAAGAAAAAGCTCGGCTGGATACTGGATGCTTTTTGGTTTTGGAGCGATCTTGATGATGCTGAGCGGTTTTGCATTATCCAAAGACCCAGCAGCGGCCACATACTACCAACATTTTTCCTGGCTGGGTGGACTGAGAGTGAATATCGAACAGGCAATTCTAGTGATCGGAGGTGCATGCTCTTTTACGGCACTGGCAATATTGCGCGAGCACTCCATTGCTAAAAGAATAGAGCAGGGCTCTGAAGGAAAAATAAAAAGCTTTCGTGCAAGGCGGCTGGAAAAGCTCTCAGACTATGATATTTTTACGGTCATTGCCAAATACATTGGGTCGTTTTTAAGATAGACGAACTATTGTTCTTCCAGCCCGGCGTGAGCGACTGCCTCGGCATCCGCAGGGTGGACATCTCTGTTCAGAGATTGCCGATATAGGTGTTACCAGTCAGACTTGAACCGACGCCGCTTTCTACACAATATCCATAGTTTCTCCACATTGCTTTGATAGGTTGGAAGTGATGGCAGGCCAGGGCTTGCTTGTAACCGAACAGCAGCAATGGCGGATGTGCCGGGCACGATACGTCACATCCGCTCCTGTGGTTGTTTGGTCATTTCCGGAGATTCAATATGCGATTCACTTTGATCTTTGCATTGCTTGTTGTTTTCACTATGCTCAACTGTCTCACGGCCCGTCCCGCCTTAGCGGAGTCGGACGGCATCGGCTGGATTCCGACTTGGCGCCAGGCGATTTCGGAGGCGTCAAAAGCACGCAAGCCTATTTTGCTGGTCGCTGCTGCACCACAATGCGCAGGAGTTCCCGGCATCTGGTGACCGGGCAAGCAAGATATGGATGGGAGGTTCCTATCCAAGCCCAATGTAATACAAGCCTCCAGGAATTTCGTCTGTGTACGGATGATGACCTATGAGAGCGCCAGCGAGGCAGAATTGCTGAAAACTCTGTGGCGTCCGGATGCACCACTGGAGAACACTGTTTTTGCCATTCTCGATCCATCCGGAGGTTCTATCGTGCGGGGTGGACGCAGTCCTCAAATGGTTTTTCGCGATTCTGATGATATGGCTTCTCGCATGAATGAAATTGCCCGCTATTACGGCAGCAATGGAGCGACTGTGCCGAAGGAATTGCCTGCTGTAGATACGGTGCGTCTTGCTGTGGACGTTGCCGCATGTGACAAGCGACCGCTGGTCGTAGTCGTAGGGCAAAGTGAAAAGGAGCGAAGCCAGCTTGCGGAGCGATTGGCGCCCAGTGCCTGGTCTGAGCAATTGATCGGCAAACTTGTCTATACCAAGGGAAGCGAAAGTGATCTTGATTCTATAAAAAATGTGCGCCGATCCAGTGGATATGTTTTCGTTGCACCAGGATTGTTCGGCACCGATGGAACTGCACTTTTGCAGTTAGGTGCCGGCGCCAGCCAGAAGGAACTTGAGTCTGCATCAAAACAGGCGCTCAGTATGTTTCATCCGCAGGAATTGAGCCACCACGAACATGTGCGCGCCGGCAGACAGAGCGGGATTGCCTGGCAGACCGCAATTCCGGTGACCGATCCTCATTCGTTGCAAGCGCAACAGCGTGAAAGTGGCGGCGGGGCTTCTGGAGGTGGTGCTGATTTTTCCGGTGGAACACAAAATGGATTTAGACCACCGAGACCGCCACAAGGGTTTATGCCGGGTGGTCCACCGGAAGGCTCTGGTGGACAGGGCATTGGCTATGGCGGGGGGCGGTTTCGCAGTCCTTCGGCGAGCCGGCAGACACATATTCGCGAATACAGGTAGGCTGAGCTAGTTTACTGTAATGGGCTTTGCGGCTGTCACGCGCTTCGTGAAGTCCGCTGGTCAATAAGGCATTGATACAAAGTTTCCGGTGCGATATCGGCGCCATTTGGCCAGCAGATAGTACCAGTATCCTTTTCAACAAATACTTCGGCAAACTTCGAAATGTCTGAAAGCGCCGCGAAAACTCCCTCAAAAGTGACAAATTGAGAGAGATCCACTTCGCCTTGAACACCATTGTCAAAGACCAAAAATACAGTAAATTCTTTGATATGCCTAACTTCAACAATATCGTGCAGCATGAACTTACTCCAATGGAGCGATGGGAAGCAGCGGCGTAAGACGCTCAGCGTGGCGCCAATTTTCCAATAACTCCGCCTGATGCAGGGCGGCCCACTCAGTGACAAGTCCTTGCACTCGAGGCGTAAGTCGCCCCTGGATAACCGCAAATGACTCGATATTAATCGTGGCCTTTTGCTCCCCATAGCGAACATGAAAATGCGCCGGAGCATGATCGTTGTAGTACATTGTGATAATTATTCCAAAGAAACGACAAATTTCAGGCATTGGAAGCAGGCCAAACTAGTTTATCAATTGTTACACCTACAGCCTCGTCCGGCAACTGCCTCGGCAACGCAAAACATATAGTTGCAATCTATTTCTTTACTCTTCCAGCCAGGCGTGAGCGACTGCTTCGGCAACCGCCTGGTGGACGTCTCTGTCGAGAATGCTGGGCACCAGTGAATCCAATTTCGTTTGCCCGGCAATGGCGTGGGCAGCGGCAATCTTCATGGCGTCGGTAAAGTGAGTGGCGCCGACTTTAAGCGCGCCGCGAAATAAGCCGGGAAAGGCCAGGGCATTATTGATCGTCCGGCCGTCGGCAGCGAAGTCGGCACCGCATTTGATGGCAACTTCCGGATCGATTTCCGGATCGGGATTGGAGAGCGCAAGTATCACTTGCCCCTTGCGCACCATGTCCGGCTTGATCAGCCCAGGTACACCGGTAGTAGCAACAATGACGTCGGCCTCTTTCATCAAAGTACTCAAATCGACAGGCTTGCCGCCGGAATTCTTCAGACGATCGAGAGCATCTTGTTTTAAATCGCATCCATAGATTTCGTGCACTCCGAATGCCTTGAGCAAATGCGCAATGCCAAATCCTGCCGCTCCCAGACCGATGATGCCGATCTTGGCTGAGCCGAGATCAATGCCAGTCTTTTGCGTAATTGTCATCAACGCGCCCAGAACAACCACGGCCGTGGCGTGCTGATCGTCATGCAAAACCGGGATATTGAGCCGCTTTTGCAATTGTTCTTCGACGGCGAAACAATCCGGTGCGGCGATATCTTCCAGGTGAATCGCGGCAAAAGTAGGAGCGATTTCGGCGACCGTGTTGACGATTACGTCGATGTCCGTCGAGTTCAATAAAATAGGAACAGCGCTGATTCCAACCAGTTGCTGGTAAAGAACGGACTTTCCTTCCATAACCGGCATGCCGGCAACTGCACCGATATTACCCAGCCCGAGAATGGCAGTCCCGTTTGTAACCACGGCGACGGTGTTGGCAATTGATGTGTAGACTTTGCTGGCCTGAGGTTCTTTCTCTATCAATTTGCAGATCTGGGCGACACCGGGAGTGTAGATCATCCGCATCTCCGCCACACTGTCCAGCTTTACACGACTGCGCATTTCGATCTTGCCGCCTTCATGTGCGTGCTGAACCGGGTCGATCACCGCTTCCACTTGCACACCCTCGAGCACATTCAGCCCTTCAAGAATGCAGCTCAAGTGCGTGTCATCATCGAGCGCAACACTGAATTCACGAATGATGAAATCATGCCCCTGCGAAACAATCGTGATTTCACCGATATTTGCATCTAGCTCACCCAGCAAAGTGGCGATTCTGCCGAGAAAACCCGGCTTGTCCGTAACGCGCAATCGAATGATGCGCAAGATTTTTGCATTTGCTCGGACTGAAGTGGACGCAACCATGACAAGCCTCCCAGCGCGTCTTGCCACCAGATAATCCAGTTAAACCTGATTGCAAGTGAGCACAGTCTAACCGACAACAGCACGCATATCGGCTGTCGCCAAGCCATATTTCACGTTTTATAACGTTAGACGAGTAGAGAGCATCGTGGCCACTGAGGAGTCGGCGTCCCCATCCGTAACAAGAATTAACTCCACTTGTGTGCCTGCGTTTTGACCAGGCTTTGCGCAAACGCCTTCCACCTTAAGACTTGTATCGAGGATTTCTGTGCGTAAATTTTGAAAACTGCCGTCGCCGACATAAAGCGCCGAGCCGGCGCATGGTCCATCAAAATAGTCGTCATCAGTGGATTCGGCTGCCGCACAGTAGACTATCTGCCCGCCGGCAAGAGTGCAAAGATCGGTAAATGAAAGAGGGACGTTTTTCACCCGCCCCAAATCACTGTGGTGGACAAACAGAAAGCTCTGCTCATCTATGTTGTGTGTGTCATATGCTTGATTTACAAACTTGTGCAAGTCCAGCGCGATGACGGCATTGTCCCCGTGTTTGGAATTGCCGCGATTGGCGAGCAAAAGTTTTTCGCCATACACGCATACGCCTTCGATGTTTAATTTCTTTACCTTCGTTCTTAAGAAACTGAAAAGACGGGAAAAGTCCAGAGGCAAAGGCTCGCCGGCGATTTTTCCTTCTCCATCCAGGGGTAGCAAACAGGAATTGAAGCGCCACTCTTTGGAGCCGGAAGACACTACCAGCAGTGCCCCATGTTTGGCAAAGTTGTTGGCGGGCAAAACACAAATCGCTTCCAGATCAGGCTTTACTTTTTTTCGTTGGGCGTGGTCGGCAGGCAAATCTCCGGAAAAAAGCCGCAACCAGTCTCCGGGCTCATCGTCATCGAGCTTGAAACAAGCCAGACACAATTGATCGTCAGCAGCGATGTAAACATGCTTTCCAGCCACGGCAATACCACTGGCGGCAGAAACATAAGCAGCGCCTGCTTCTTGCGACTTTTTCATGGTCAATTCGCGAATCTTCTTGACTTCAAGCATGTAATGCCATTAGCAAACTCCGGGGTTACATCATAGAGTACGAGGTCGGCAGCGCAAGCCTTCCTGGTGCTCCTCTTTCACCTTGCGCCCTGGACACGACGGAAAACAAGAGGCGCAGACGATGAACGCAATCAAAAGCGCAGCTTTGCGGCCCCTGTTATTTTGGGTCACTACAGGCAATACCATGCCCGTTTTCAGGGGCTGATATTATAAATCGATCACTTTTTGATCTGATTTAGGTGTAAGACTCGGTAGTATCTATTGAGATAATTACGAGATTTTTCTCTCTTGATGAATTCATGGATCGACAAACTGATCAATAGCGCGCTCAAGGGGCGCTATTTGACCCTCGTCGCCACCATCCTCGTAGTCATTGCCGGTGTCGTGGCAGTGAAGATGCTGCCTCTGGAAGCGTATCCGGAATTGACCAATCCGCAAGTGCGAGTGATTACGCTTTATCCGGGCAAAGGTGCCGAAGAGGTGGAGCGGACTATTACGGTCCCTCTGGAAAAGGAATTGAACGGCATACCCGGGCAGACCTCTTTGCGTTCTCTGTCGCTGTATGGCTTATCGGTTGTCACAACTACGTTTGTCGAATCGACACCAACGGCACTGGCCCGGCAACAGGTCCTGGAGCGGCTGGCCCAGGCAGATATCCCGAGCGACGCACACCCGCATTTGGAACCCGATGTCGGGTCTTTGCGAGAAATTTTCAGATACTGCTTGCACAGCCCCTATTACTCGCCTATGGGTATGCGCTCTATTCAGCAGTGGGAGCTGGAGAAGCTCTTCCGGCAGATCCCCGGAGTAATCGGCGTGATCAGCGAAGGCGGGCGCACCAAAGCCTACGAAGTCGAAGTTAATCAGGATCAGCTCAAGGCTTACCAGATTTCATTGCAGCAAGTCTTCGACAGCCTGAGCAAAGCCAATGCCACTTCTGGTGGTGGCTTCATAGAGAAGAGCGGAACCGCTCTGATCGTCCGTGAACTCGGTCTTTTGCAGGGAATTGGAGATATCGAAGCGGTAGTCGTAAGCGCAGATAAAAAAGGCACGCCGATTAGAATCAGAGATCTGGCAAAGGTCAAAATCGGTTATTTGGTAAGACGCGGGCAGGTAGGCAAGAACCATGAAGATGACGTAGTCGAGGGCATTTTGCTACTCAGGCGTGGAGAAAACCCTTCTCAGGTCCTTGAGCGTGTTTACGAACGTCTGCCCGAAATCGTTAAAAGGCTGCCGCCCGGGATGCGCATGGAAGTGCTCTACGACCGGATGGACCTGATCAATCAGACCATAAAAACAATTCGCACCAATGTTCAATTCGGGATCGGTCTGGTCCTTGTATTGCTTTGCCTATTCTTGCTTGACATCCCCGCGGCGATTATCACGGCCATACCCATCCCACTGGCCATGCTTGTCGCCTTCATCTGCCTGAACCTGTT
>JBGAVL010000246.1:0-9508 GCA_044228145.1 Obscuribacteraceae bacterium (SeqCode) | reverse complement strand
CTATCCGGTGAAGATGCACTGGAGCGCATGTTGATCAGCCGGTTTGACGTCGTCGTCCTGGATCTTGCTCTGCCCGATTTAAGCGGATTTGACGTCTGCAAGCGTTTTAGAGATAAAGGTCTCTCCACTCCAATCATCATGCTGACCGGAAAAACTGGTGTTGAAGATCGCGTCAGCGGGTTGGATTGCGGTGCCGACGATTACGTAGTCAAGCCATTTCACGTCATCGAGCTGATGGCTCGCATTCGAGCTTTGCTAAGACGTCCCGAAGCGGCGTTGTCATCAAATGTAGTGCGTGTAGGAGACCTGGTTGTTGACATCGATCGGCGCACTGCCAAAAAAGGCGATGTGGATCTGCATCTTTTGCCGAAGGAATTTCAGCTTCTCGAACTTTTCATTCGCAATCCGGACAGGCTATTCAGTACGGAAGAACTTTTGATGAGAGTTTGGGAATCGGACACTGAAGTCGGCGCTTATGCAGTGCGCTCTTCAGTGAAGCGTTTGCGGCAAGCAATCGACGACGATTCGAAAGCTGATTCTCTGATTGAAAACTTGCCCAAGCTCGGCTATAAATTGCGTTCAAAGTAACGCACTGTGAGTGATATGCGCCCGAAAGCGAATCTGACAACAAAGGCTATCTTCTTTGTTGCTGTGCCGTGCGTCATCCAATTAGCTTTGCTATTAGTCTATTCTGCGCAATATCAGCGGCTTGAGAGCGTTCTTGCTAACGAAAGCAATGGAAAAACAGTGACCGGATATCTCAATTGGATAGGCTATGTGCTTGCCTCTAGTCTTCTCATTTCACCGGGTTCTCAACCTGCAAGCCAGTCTGAGAAAATGGAGGAGTACAAGCAAGCCGCTCAAAAATCGGTTGGTGAATTGGCAGAGTTGTTGCACAGCAATTCTGAGCAAGCTTCTGCTGTTTCGGAATTGAGCGGCGTCTGTCAGAAATTATTTGATACGGCATCGCATGATACTGCCGGACGTTTGCCACTAGTCACTGAGAAATTCTCAAACCTCAGACACCAAATCATCGCTCTGCAGAAGTCCAAGTTTCGCGTGCAGGCAACTGACTTGCCGGAATTGCGCCAACAAGTCGGCTATCTGATCGGTGCGCTGGCTGCGATTTCTGTCGGCACAGGCATATTTCTGATTATCCTGTTTCAAGGAAATGTGGTGAAGCGGCTCCATGTCATTGAAGACAATTCAACGAAATTTTCCAAGGGTGAGAAGCTAAATCAGCCCGTAGAGGGAAACGACGAGATCGCTTATCTCGATCGCAGTTTTCACGTGATGGCAAATTTGGTTGAAGACGCTGCCACCAAAGAGCGTGCCATCATAAAAAACGCAACGGCGGTAATTTGTTCTTTGTCACCGCAGGGAGAATTCCTGCAGGTAAATCCAGCTTGCCGCAAAGTTTTAGGCATGAAGGAAGAACAGCTTAAGTCGATGGTTTTGCGCGATATCGTGGCCGATGAGTACAAGGCAACTATTGGCGGGATTCTGGCTGATGCCTGCTCTGCGCATTCTGCCGTAGAATTCGAGAATCAGATCGTCAAGCCTGACGGTGCTGTGGTGGATATTTTGTGGAGCGCGCAGTGGTCTGAGTCGGAGCAAGCATTATTTTGTGTTGCTCAAGACATAAGCGAAAAAAAGCGCATAGAAGAACTCAAAAAGGAAATCGTGCAGATGGTCAGTCACGATTTGCGCAGTCCACTAATGGCAATCACCGCCGCTATCTTCTTGATAAGAAACGGCAAGGGCGGTGAAGTTCCTCCGGCAATGGAAAAGCATCTCACCACAGCGCAAGTGAGCGTAGACAGGATGAAAACTCTTGTGGATGACTTGCTTGATATAGAAAAAATCAAATCCGGAAAGTTGGAAATCAATCAAGTCGATGTTGATCTTGCAGAGGTTTTTGAAGAGGTGGTTCTCTCTCTTTCTCCATGGGCTAAGTCGGTTGGTGTTGTCTTGGAGTCTATCGGTGAGCCGCCTGTTGCGTTTGTGGATCACGATCGCATAGTGCAAGTTTTGGTCAACCTGGTTGCCAACGCTCTGAAGTTCTCACCGCAGGGTGGAACAATTAGCTTGGAAAGTATCGAGAACGAAAAGGAAATCTCAGTCTTTGTATTGGACGAAGGACCGGGTATTCCTGCCGATCTTTTGCCGGTTTTGTTCGAGCGATTTACTCAGGCGAAGGCAAGCGGCGCCAATGTGAAAGGTGGAAGCGGTCTCGGCCTGGCTATCTGCAAGTCGCTTGTGGAATTGCATGGCGGAAGAATCTGGGCCGAAGCGCCAGAGACCGGCGGAACTCGAATTGTTTTCACATTGCCTAAGGCGAAAGGCTCAGCACTGTCGTAATGCGGGTCTAGTTGCGGCTGTGAGACAGAATGTTTCCGTGACACCGTTTTGACACCGCGGCGTTTAATGATGACTCCGTACCCCAGACCGGAGCAACGTGATGAAGAATTTCTTCCGCTTCTTACTAATCGTCAACCTTTGCTTCATTGCTCAGTCCAATACGACGCCTTGCTTTGCGCAAGGCGCTGGCGGGGTAAACGCCAGACCAGCGCAGCGTGCCATGAGGCTTCCTCCGACTTCCTATGCCACGCTCAGCCCTGTATATCTTCCGCCCGTGTCAACAAGCTCTGTAGATCTCGACATTGTTGACAGAGGCAGCAACAACATAGGCATTGATCCCAACTCTTTCGGCTCGCAATGCGCTCTTCCGATTAACAATGGAAGTTATTACCAGGCAAACAATTATGCTCCCAACTCAAACTGGGGAAATCCAGGTGCGGCTGCCGGTCCATCTCCTGCCGATCAGACTGCATATACAACCATGGATCCGGCTGCCTACAGCAATTGCGACCCAAGTCTCTATGGCTCTTGCCCGACAGCTTATGGAGCTTGTGATCCGGCTGCTTACGGTTCTTGTGTTTCTACTGGTTCATGCGGCAGCTATAGCAGTTGTGGTTCAACCGGTTATGCATCGTGCTCTGGTTTCAGTTCTTGCGGTCCTCAAGCCGCCGGATGCTCGGGAGTGTCGGTATATAGCTCTGGTTGCGCACCCTGCGCCACTTCCTGCCCATGGTCATTGGGTGGACTATAAAAATTGAGGACAAAGTGCACTGCTGGTGCTATTTCGAAAAGCGAATATCTGTTCCGAAGTTTTACTGCGAGGAACTGATTTCAATGCAGGCGAAATTTAAAATCAACGGCTTGGCTGGTTTGATCGTAAGAGGGACGCTTGCCGCTTCCAATCGGAGGAATGTAATAAAAACTGTCGCCGGCATGCTCGTCAATTTCCTGACCATTTCTGATTATTGTTTTGGCCAGTGCCGGCTGCATTCCGAAGTGTTCCAAGTGAGAGAGCAAAGTAGTGCGCACTGGTGCACTGTTGGGAATCTGCCCGTAGAGCGGCTCTCCGCCGTGTTTGCCACCAAGCGTGCGCCCGCTTTTATGCACGAAGTCTTTTACTATCAGATCAAAATATCTGTTGCCAGTGCTGTGCACCAGTATGCCCGACACGGCGCGCCACTGCTTGTGGCTGACTGTTCTTGTAGTTGTTTGAGCGGCGGCCTGGCGAATCGAGTATTTGACTTTGCCTGATTTGTCGAATTCGTATATGTGGATCTGTCCTCCGCCCACGCTCGTATCAAAAGGAGTTTTAAGCATGTCGATAAGAATGCGAATATTTGGATTTGTGCCCCCGCGTCGAATCCAATCGTAGAGCGCAACTCGGGCAATCTCGTTAGCCTTTGGATGTTCGTCGGGCAGCACATCTATCACTGTGTCGGCCAGTTGACCATCAGGGTAATCAGTGTCCACAGGGGTTTCTAGCGTGTCCACTGGAGCCGATTGAAGATTTGACGCGGTGAAAATTGTTAGAGGACTGTCGAGCCCGCTCACCATTCCATCCGGAAAGCTAAAAGTGAGCGCACCGGCAGACGGGCGGGGATCTAAGTTGTTGGCTGCTTGAGCGCAAGCTACATCATGAATGCGAATATTTTTCTGTGCGCCTGTAGAATCTTTAATCGTGTATTGATGATCAGCCTGGCAGCGGACGACTGATGGTATGAAGTAGGGCGTCTGTGCCGTCATGGCAAAATTCTTTGGATCAATCAGCGTCACTGCAGTGGAAGTGGCGGCAAAAACAAAACTGTTGTTGTCGTACGGCACGTCTACATAGGCTTTGTAGCAACCGAAAATCTGCTTGCTGTCATCGACGTCGGCATCGCCTGATGGACTGGGAATCGGAGTATTTGAGGAGGTATTGGTGGCGCAGCCCAGGTCGAGCTGCACGGTGAGAGGTGCAACTGAGGCACCTCTGTGCAAGCGAACTTGATTTGATTTGTAGGCTGCTACCGCTTCGTCATAAACATCGACAGGATTTCCATCATGGTCCTTGAAACTAGCGCCGGAATCCATCGATTGCGTGAGCACGGTAATGAGCTTGTCTTTCACTTTCATCGCCGTCTGGTAATCGCGCTTCGCCATCTTTTTGAAAAGGGCGTCGTCGAGTTTGTCGGCAATAATCATATCCAGCCGCACTGTGGCCAAAAGCGTGTTGATACCTGTCACAGGCAAACTGAATCCGTCGCCCGCCTCTGTGCCTTTGCCGGTAGGCGCATAATCTGACAGAGAGACAAATCCAATTTCATCAGTCTCGACCACAATTTTTGTAATGGCACGTGCAGCGGCTAGAGCGGCTGCTTCAATGGCGGTCTTTTGCTCCGGTGTTCTGCCCAACATTTGCGTGTAAAAAAGACCAAACGTGAGAATCGTCAACACTATGCCAATCAGCACCGCCAAAGCGAAAACAAGCATGTTGCCGGATTGACGCCTTTTACACTTTCTTGGATGGAGCGATTTGTGACCGTGGGCGAGCATTGGTCTGCGTACCTTGCAGCACAGAAAAGGAGATTAAACCTTGACTCGACTGAAGCAATATACCCAAGAACATCTATGTGTGTACGAACTGAATGGGTATAAATGAATTTACCGGTCGTTGCTTCGATTCAATGCCCTGATGGTCGAGTGAGCTCGCCTGTGAGACGCCAGAATGGTAATACTATAGAGTTTCTCCTCACCCTATGGGTGTTGATTTTGTTTGTGGTCTTGCCGGCTATAAACGGTTGCGCTCTCGGACTCGGTTACTCGACGGCAATGTTCTTGGTACACCAGTGCTCTACTGCCGCGACGAGCCAGCGTGTCTATGAGCAAGCTCGAGACAACGTGCGCACGACCAGTATCAGACTGCTTGACTCTCCCTTCGCTAAGTTTGTCAAAATGGTCCCGGTGGGCGGACTGAACAATTCAGGCGTTGACCTCTACGTGGATGCTACGGAAGTTGCCTCTGGTCGCAGTGCTGTTTACGGACCCAATACACCAGTGCCGAAAGCCAAAGTCGATCCGGCTACCACTGTGTATGAGTATCGAGCTCAGGGATGTTTTGACGTTGGCCCTTTGCTGTCCATGGCACCTATTCCGTTTTTCTCCTATATTCCGGGGCTGGGAACACCAGCGCGCATCCGCGTCAGTTCTCACCGCACGGCCGATTATGCCGACGGAGTCTCCGGTGAGGCTTCGGGCTCCCTGGCCCTGGTCGGCTCCGGCTCATCGACTCCCGTCACACCGCTGAAAGGCAGTTCCGGCAGCAGCCCGGGCCCTGCAGGCAGTGATTCAGCTGCTCTCCTGGGCGACTGGAATTACCCGCAGATATATTCTGCCATTCATAATGCCGGTCAGGAAGTGGTCGCAGAAGACGTTTTGCAGGTCCCCGCCAAATCTGCCTGGGTGTCTACATGCATTAATCCAAGCGGCAACAACCAGCAATTGTGGATTGATTTGCGCTCGGAGGGTGTTTGGTCTACTAACGGTGTGCCTGGTCACAGCACCGACGCTGACGGAAGGCTGTGGCGCGTTTCACAAGATTACGTTACGTCTCGCGGGTTGACCGGCTGGACCTTTGAAGCAGACGGCTCGGCAACCAAGACCACCGGCAATTTGCAAGGCAAATTGAACGAAGACGGTACTCCTTTCAATATCGGCAAGTTGCGTCTCAACTTCTCGCCGCCTGGCACTGGTCGCTTGTTCCTTCAGATTAATTACGATGACGGTAATATTGATGAGAATTATGGCGTTCAAACGGTTCGGGTGATTCTTACGCAGCCGGCGTCGTAGAAGGCTTAAAGTGGTGGCATATCATGTCTGAAGAATGTAAGTTCGGTAAGTACGGTCCTGCAGAGATGGAAGAGCTTTATGTAAATGCGCTGGATCAATCGGTGATGGGCGGACCCAAATTGGATGAGTTTCGCGCTGCCATGAAATGGCTGAACGGAAGTACTGTTTCCGATGCATGCAGGAAGGACTTTGCCGACAGTCTCCCAGCAGATGGACTGTTGAGTGACGATATCTACCTGGCGCAGGATAGCGGACGAACCATCATTAAGACGCTGATTGAACCATAGTTCATTTGAAGTCAGTGCAGCCTATTTTTTTCTGTTACGCAGAAGTAACGTTGCTCGTGTCAAAAATGAGTTACCCGAAGCGCAGGCATAATTTTCACCAGTTGCAAGACTGGCCCTGACCTGAAGCACAGTATGAGTCTTACGTTGCAGCGCCCCCTCTCAAACGGTTGTGCTGTACTTTAAGGAGGAATTGACATGGGCTTTCGCACCGTAATTGATACTGCAGAACATGTTGAAAATTTGAAAACAGGTTTTAAGGATTGGCAGAAAAATGGCAATGGAGAGGCCTTTAGAGAGGCGATTCTTGCACTCAGTACTGATACGAAGTCATATGGGACGAGTGGGGTGCAGGACGAACCCTGGGTGGCGCGCGATGTGTATGAGAAAATCAAGGACTTCATCCCCGAAGCAAAAGTAGTGAAGTACGGCGATCAAGAGTTCATAGACTTTCCTGCTGTAGGACGGCTGTAGGATTTCTACCTGTGGTACAGAAGCCTGACTGTTGAGCTGTTTTCTGACCAGTCCATACTTACATTTTTCCTGTGGGGGATACACGCATGACCGTCGAGCTACTTGCAAATTCATGGACAGAGCGAAGCTCTGTGTCCACTGCACAGGAGCGGCAGCCGCTAATCGAGGAGGCTTATTCCAGGTTGGCGTGCTCTTTTGAGGAGTCCCCATCTGCGCAGAACAGGCATGAAATTCCATTTGAGTCACTTTCCAGGGAAAGAGTTTCTGCCATGGATACAGCTGTGGTAGATCTCGAGAGGTTTGCCACAGAACTCGACCAGACTCATCCAGACGTCACGCTCTTGTACCCAAGCAAAAAAGGTGGCATCAAAGGCGCGGATTCTCTACCTGATGATGTTAAAGCGAAGCTGGAACAGGCTTTCAAGCAAATAACCGATTCGGATTTTGCAGCTACTGCAATTGTTCCATATCCGGATGGAATGCAACCAAAGTGCGGTTCTGCTGAGGGAGAGAAAATAGTTTTTCCACCTGCCAAAGCAAAGATCTCTATTCAAAATGGCACTGTCTTGATTAGACACGGGCATGGAGACTGGGAGGATATGGGAGAACTCTGGCGAAAAGTGAAGGGTGGCTCGGTCGTCCAATCATAAACTTGGCCAAAAGCTGCGGCAATTGCTCCTACTTTTGTAATCTGAAACCGAGACTGTCAGACTGAGCTAATGCGATGCTAAGCTGAAGCTATCAGCTGCAAGATACAGCGGGTCAACCAGCTCAGGCTGCCCGAGTTCTCAATTTGCTATTCGAATCTTCTGCCGGCAAGAAGATCATTAGCCAGTCGCACTCCCGCTCCTGCCAATTGCACGCTTCCTGCCACAACCCTTGTACCTGCGTGCAGTCTGAGGAGAGGTCCTGATAGCATCATGAGATCGGAGCCGACATTTATGCCTGCATTGATCAACTCGGCTTTGCTTCCGTCGTGCAAGGCGTTTTTCAAGAAAGGAAAGTCCTGGAAGTAGAGCTGGCTTCCTGCAATGAGCGGTACTACTGCATTGCCGACAAGGGTTCCGTGTCCTTTGATGTCCTGCCTGAGTGCCAGCCCGGAGAAAGCAGCATTTGTCGCCGACGAAATATGCTCGCTGTTTAGGCGGAGCTGGGAAGGCACGAAGAAGCTGGATGTAGTGTTTTTGGTTTGCTCTTTGTCTAAGAGCTTGCGGAGGTCATCGATTGTCGTAAACTGTGCCTTCAGTGCTTCGCTGTCCAGCATGTCTCGCAGCACACCGGTCTTCTGCGTGGCGTCGGCAACGGCAGCACGAGTCAGGCCGACTACCTCTCCTTTTGAGTTTAAAATGGGACCACCGCTGTTGCCTGGTTCTACATGAACGAACGCGTCGATACTGAGTCTTTGCGGATTGAATCCCAGACTTGCCCCTGAGCGCAACGTATCGAATGTTCCGCTGGACAGATAGATCTTCTGCCAACCATGGGGATGCCCTAGCGCGTATATGCGATCTCCCTTATTCAGTGTCTCAGCCGTTTGTGCAAGAGGCAAGACGGGAAAATCTCTCCGCCTATCTGGAGCGTCTATTTTGAGTACCGCTAAATCAGCCGTTGAGCGATGTTTGTCAATACTGGCCGAATAGATCCTGCCGTCTGAAGTTTTTACCTCAATAGACTTTGCTCCATCGATCACGTGATAGTCAGTGGCTATGGTGCCATCCTTTCCTACAAAGAAACCGGAGCCGACTGCCTTTCCTCCATCCTGCTGTACTGAGATTCTGACAATAGAATCTTTGCTTCCTTCATAAATTTTTGCTGCTTCGTCATTGCGGCGGAAGATCTGCGTGCCCTTAGCATTCGCTGTTTCGCCCAATCTTAAGACTGGAATTTCAACAAGCTGCCTCTGCATGGCAGGAGCAATTTCCACCTCTAAAGGAAAGGGTGACGGTATATCGGCGCGCAAGACTCCTTGCCAGTCAAGCTTTATCGAAGAGCGGCGTTGGTCCTCGGATGGATAGTCCGCACCCCATTCAGCGGATTCGTAAGGACGTGCTGTCCTTTCGCTATCTTGCCTTGGATTGAAAGAAACATTTCGATCGCTCAAATCCTGACCTCTCGCGTGAGCCTTGAGTCAATCCTAGAAAAAACGCTGTTTGAAAGATTTAGTCATGTATGCTGCCCGCGACAGGGCAATGTGCAATGACATGATCTTTGCGCAATTTGTTTGTTATCTGAGGAAGTGTTTTCAAGGCTAACGACAAATCAGATCTAGCACAATGTGGAAATTACGATGCAAGCTTGCAGCGCTGTTCCGAAACTTGTGCAACTTGATGATTTACAGGGGAATCAACTCAAGCTGGACTAATTGGCCTGAGCTTGCGCACCTATTTCGAGTGTCTGCGAATTTCCGGACCATATCCTTCATCGACAAGCGCCTGGTCGATTGATGGAGAAAACACCAGGTACTCTTTGCCGTTGTCGCCTACTTCTACACGTCCATATTGAGCGGGAAAATCTTCCTTCAAGCCTTTCATTCTCGCGGCTCTTTCTTCATCTGCAGTCATACC
>JBGAVL010000245.1:0-9536 GCA_044228145.1 Obscuribacteraceae bacterium (SeqCode) | reverse complement strand
ATATTCTCTAATTGCCCCAGAAAAACAGGCAGCTTTGCGTGAACGCCTGAAACTGCTGATGCGAAAAAATACATATAATGCGCAAACCGGCGATCTGACTCTTGACCGTGTGCAAGCGCTTGCCGTCGAAGAAGTAAGCAAGCACTACACTGCCCTTTTTACCGGTGATCCGGCATTGGCAAAATTGAGAGATGCTTATGCCCTTCAGCCAAAGGCAGTGAGAAACCCAGAATCCATGCGGCAGCTGGTCGGTTTTTTCTTCTGGGCCTCATGGACATGCTCGACAAACAGACCGGGTCAGGACATCACGTACACGAACAATTGGCCGGCCGAGTCGTTAATAGCAAACGCGCCAACCGGCTCGATCATCGTCTGGTCGGTTTTTAGTTTTGTATTTCTGCTTGGTGGCATCGGGGCGCTTGCCTGGTACTTCGCTGCCCAGCGCGGTCATGAAATAGACGATAGTCATCTTGTTCCCGATGTAGATCCACTTCTCGGGCTGACTCCCACGCCATCAATGAAAGCGACTTTGAAATACTTCTGGGTGGCTGGTGCCTTGCTAGTAGTTCAGGTTGGGCTGGGTGCTATCACCGCTCACTATGGAGTAGAAGGAACCGGCTTCTATGGCTTCCCACTTGCAGAATGGCTGCCATATGCAGTTACAAGAACTTGGCACACGCAATTGGCAATCTTCTGGATTGCAACCACCTGGCTTGCTACGGGACTTTTCGTAGCGCCAGCCGTGTCTGGATTCGAACCCAAGTTTCAACGTGCGGGCGTCAATTTTCTATTTCTATGTCTTCTCCTTATTGTTGTGGGTTCAATGGCCGGGCAATGGCTGGGAGTGCAACAACGTCTGGGGTTGACGCAGAATTTCTGGTTCGGGCATCAAGGTTACGAGTATGTAGACCTGGGAAGGTTTTGGCAAATATTCTTGTTTGTCGGTTTGTTTGTTTGGCTGGCATTGGTAGCACGAGCCCTCTGGCCTGCATTCAAGAACCCGCAAGAGAACAAAAGTTTGCTTTCTCTTTTCCTCATCTCTTCTTTTGCGATCGCCGGTTTTTATGGAGCCGGATTGATGTACGGTCAACACACAAATCTGGCCATCGCTGAATACTGGCGCTGGTGGGTGGTGCATCTCTGGGTGGAAGGTTTCTTTGAAGTCTTTGCTACCGTTGTCATCGCATTTCTCTTCACACGAATGGGACTGTTGTCCAGCAAGACCGCGACCTCCAGCGTTTTATTCTCCACCGCTATTTTCCTGGCTGGTGGCATAATTGGTACTATGCATCACCTCTATTTTTCCGGCACGCCGACCCCGGTTCTTGCCTGGGGCGCGACTTTTAGTGCCCTGGAGGTCGTTCCTCTGACACTGATTGGCTTTGAAGGCTACGCTAATCTTACGCTGAGCAAAGAGCGCCCCTGGGTGCGCAGCTACAAATGGCCGATTTATTTTTTTGTTGCAGTGGCCTTCTGGAACCTCGTGGGTGCTGGACTCTTTGGCTTTCTTATCAACACACCGATTGCTCTCTATTACATGCAAGGGTTAAACACCACTGCTGTTCACGGTCACACGGCGCTGTTCGGTGTCTACGGCATGCTGGCTATTGGGCTAATGCTTTTCTGTCTGAAAGGACTGGCCACACGCAACGTCTGGAAGTCTGGAGTAGTTAGGTTTGCTTTTTGGGCAATCAATATCGGGTTGGCTTTGATGGTTCTCATAAGTCTGCTTCCGGTGGGACTGATGCAGACTTGGGCAAGCGTGGAGCACGGACTTTGGTACGCGCGATCGGCTGAATTTTTACAGACTGGATTGATGAATACGCTGCGCTGGCTCCGCGTAATTGGCGACACTATATTTGCCCTCGGTGTGTTTGCCCTGGGCTGGTTCGTCCTGGGTCTCAAAACAGGCTGGTCTGTATCTGGACAAGTAGACCTGGATTCAAGCGGACGGCAAGTAGTCGTAACGGCAAGCTCAGGCAAACCATGAGTCTCAAGAGACATCCAGCACTCCGGCCGTTTTCGCGCGACCTGGCAGAAATAGTAGTTTTTAGTGTTGACGAGCGCCTTGAATTTAGGGCGAATTCACGAGACGGCCTCCCATTTCGATGATGCCACTGCCGGCAGTGCAGGCAGCCACTTTCACTATGCCTAATTTCCTTTGCACCAGTCGTCTCGGTGTTCCGCCAAAATGATACGGCTGTGCCATGGATGGTTACCTAGCGGTGTCCACTATGATCGACAATAGTGTCGATGATATCCTTGCCAGCAAAGGCAAGTATCAGGAATTGTCGTGGTTCGTTTGGGCGCTGAATGATGACACCGCCGGTGGTTCAAGGTTAGTGCATGGTCCAATTTGCAGGCTAAGGTGCGGCAGTGGACGACAGATCATCTGGGAAATTGAAAGCGCGAGGTATAAACGAGATCGCTGTGATCTCAGCAACGGCTGCGCTTTTTGCTTTACTATGGCTCGCCTATGACCAGGTAATCGGCACTGGCGGCTGGAGACTTTACCAGGGCGAATTCAGACAATTACAGCGGGATCAGCTGAGGGTGAAGCTGCAAAGCGCCGAATCCGAGCAATCAACCAGATTGAAGAAGCATGCTTATACGCCGGTTCACGCTGACTTCTCCGGGGATGGATCTAAGTCGATCGATTCTCTGAAAAAGCAAATCAATGAGGTAGAGTCCAGGCCAGCAGTCATAGAGGAGGTAGTGGTGAGCGATCTCCATGGACGCCATGTGGATCGCTGCACGACTTGCCATCAGGGTATCGAGCGCCCGGAGTTTTCCGGTGCATCCAAACTGGTCTTTCGCGCCCACCCAGATCTAGACACACTTTTGAAGCACCACCCGGTGGCAAAGTTTGGCTGTACCACCTGTCACCAGGGACAGGGCAGCGATCTCGACGTCAGGCACGGACCAATATTAAAAGGCAGGATGGTAGAGTCCAGCTGCGTGCGTTGCCATGAAAACGCCCCGCTTTTAGCGGGCGCCACTACGGCCGCCGAGGGTGCGCTCCTATATCAGAGCAAGGGCTGTTATGCCTGCCATCAGGTCGACGGGTCGCCATATTTGAATGCAAGTCTGGGTTTTGTCGGTCCGGACTTGAAAGGCATCAAATCCAAGGTCCAGCCGCAGTGGCTGGCCACCTGGATCCAGTCTCCCAAGAGAATACACCCGCGCACGATGATGCCCGAGTTTGGCATAAAGAACGCCGGCTTGCCGGAAAAGGAGTCCGTGCAGCTGGCCTCTTATTTGCTCAAAGTGTCGGCCGATACGCCTCTGTCTGCCACGGCAATTGCCTATGGACGGGCGAATCAGGCAACGCCCCTGACTATCGCGCGCGGAAAAGAACTTTTCGAAAAACGCGGTTGTCTTGGCTGCCACGACCTGGGCAAGAATCGCGCTCCGGCACCCAGGCACAGTTCGCTCGATGGAATCGGCAGTAAAGTGTCGCGGCAATGGCTCTATTCGTGGATTGAGAATCCACAGAAGATGTCTGAAGCCACCTTAATGCCCAAATTCGCGCTCAAGCCGGACGAAATTGCCTGTCTGGCGGACTTTTTGAGCACGAACAGAAAGGACAAGCTCAAATATGTAGAGTGCGATGCGGGCGATATGACGCTTTCAGCCAATATAGAGACGGGCAAAAAGCTGGTCGGTCTGTACGGCTGCTACAACTGTCACTCCATACCCGGCTTCGAGAACAACAGCCAAAAAATTGGTCCGGCGCTCACTGATTTTGGAGCCCGGGATCCGATCGCTTTTTCCTGGGGCAAAAAGAAGAATGTCGTGCCCAGAAAGGAGCGAAATTGGTATACCTGGACGATCGCCAAGCTCAAAGACCCGAAGGTGTTCGAGACCAGGCGGATCAAAAAAGTGATGCCGCACGTCGAACTGACCTCGCAAGAAATTGACAAGATCGTTGTGTTTCTTAAGAGTCTCACCGGAAATCAAACTGTTAGCAGCCAATATCTCGACCGGATAAAACCCGGACAGGCCGATTCAATTGCCGGAAGGCAGCTTATCTATCAGTACGGCTGCATTGGCTGTCATTCAATGTATGACGAAACGGCAAGAGCGCGATACACGGAAGGCAAGAGCACGCATGGACTGGTGCGTTGGGGCGCGCTGGCGCCCAATCTTAGCGGCACAGGCGCCCGCGTGAGAGCGGATTGGCTTTTAGCCTTTCTTAAAAAGCCGTACAAGATGCGCCCATATCTCACGTCCTCCATGCCCACTTTCAATTTCCGCAACCGAGATGATCAAACCTTTGTGAGATATTTCCAGGCGACAGGAGACTCCACAGCGCGTTTCGAGCACGACGGTCAGTTAGAAAGAGCAGGGACAGCAACGGCCGAAGCCGGACAGAAACTTTTTGCGGGGCACCTGTGCGCTTCCTGCCACCAGTTAAATGGAAAGGAGCTTCCGGTTGCGAGCAAACTCCGCTGGTATCACAACATGCAAGTCGCCAGGCGGCTGGCGCCAGATCTGGCCGATGTGAAAAAGAAATTGCGCAGAGACTGGGTGGTTCGCTGGATCGAGAATCCTCCTTTGCTGATGCCCGATACAACCATGCCGTACATGGCGCTTACGGCTGAGGAAGCCGCCGCGCTTGCAAACTATCTGGACAACGCCTTTCCAAAAACTTTGAGCAAGACCGCCGACTGATACCGAGTGGAGTTTTGTATGGACCCGAACCTGAATGAATGGCTCAATTTGACGCTTCGATGGCTTCACCTGATCGCGGGCATCATGTGGATTGGCAGCTCCTTCTTTTTCGTGTGGCTCGATAGCAATCTTGAAGCGCCAAGGAGCGTGGATTCCAGCAAGTCAAGCCTTGAGGGTGAACTCTGGATGGTTCACAGTGGCGGTTTCTATGAAGTCAAAAAGTGCAAACCTGGCCCCGGCGAGATGCCTGAGCATTTGCACTGGTTCAAGTGGGAGGCGACCTTTACGTGGATAAGCGGTTTCTTGCTCCTCAGCCTTGTCTATTACTTGAGCAACGGCATTTACCTGATTGATCCCCAGGTATCAAACCTCAGCGCTGGCGCGGCGACATTTTTGGGTCTGGCAAGCCTTGCCGGCTCATGGTTTGTATATGATCTGCTCTTTCAGTCACCGCTGGCCAAAAATGGTAAATCGGCAGCGGCCATTTCGCTTATGCTCTTGTTTGCATTGATTTACGGTTTATGCCATGCATTCAGCGGACGGGGCGCCTTTATTCACCTGGGGGCGATATTTGGCACCATCATGGTGCTCAACGTCTGGGTGCGCATTTTGCCTGCTCAACAACAAATGATTGACGCCACCAGGCGCTCTGAGATGCCCGACTTTACCCTGGGAATGCAGGCCAAGCGGCGTTCGATGCACAACAGCTACATGACCTTGCCTGTCCTGTTTATGATGATCAGCAACCACTACGCTGCTCTTTATGGAGCCGAGCTCAACTGGCTGGTTCTGGCCTTGCTTGTTGTTATTGGTTCGTGCGTTCGCCACTACATGATAGTAAAACATGGCAAAGCCGCATGGGTATTTGCTCCAGTGATGGTTTGCCTGGTCGCTCTCTGGGTTTTGACCAGGCCGCAGCCCATCGACTCCCAGTCTTATGCGCCCTCACGTGTCGCTCCGTCGCTTAAAACCACCCAGGAGATCATATCTCGACGTTGCCTAGCCTGTCACTCGATAAATCCTACCGATGAAGACTTTCCCGTAGCCCCGGCCGGCATAACTTTCGACACGCCTGAATTGATAGAAGCGTACGCCGACCGCATCAAGGCCCGGGCCGTGGTTTCGAAGACAATGCCATTGCGGAACAAAACTGGCATTACCAACAAAGAACGTGTTCTGCTTGGCAAATGGCTGGAGACGATTTCACCACTCGAAGAATAATACCGAAGCGTGGACTTCTTCTGCAGAAAAAACAGATTAAAAGTTGTGTACGCCGCAGGGGCGCTATCGCAAGCTGCTACGGCTACCAGGCGCGGCGCAGCCATGTAAAGCTCAAGGCTGCTATCCCGGTAAGCAAGATAACCGTCGCAAGAGTTGCTGGATTAGTGGCGGTGTCAGACACACCCAATAGCAAAAAAACAGTCTTTACAGATGAAGGTATCACCATCCAGTAGTACAGGTTGAAGCTAGCCGCCGTGAGTGCAAGGTCGATGTGCCTACCGGTGGCAAGAGAACTGATTCGCTCTTTATTGAGAACTCGCCGGAAGATTGAGCTGACTGAAAAGGATAAGAGCATTGCCACGGCAAATGTTGCGTAAGAAATGCAAGCGCCGGCAAGACCTGAAACTTCGAGCGTGGCACTGCAGCTGTCCAGGAGCCAATAAGCTATCAAAAAACCTGGAAAAGAATTGATCACCGCGCGCAAAACTCTTCGCGGTCGCCACCGCACGTTAGATGGGCGGGACTTCCCGGCCGCTGCTCCGATTTTCAAGTCCAGGCAATGTCTCGTGCAGCCGTTACACAGCATTTGTGGTTTGCTTTCAGGGACTTTATCAGCGCACAGCGTATTGTCCAGGTATAGAAAAGGGCTCATGGCATAGAGATTTTCCACCGGGTACACGGGACATACAGAGCTGCACCAACCGGACTTTAGCGGCAGTGCCAGCCCCATTAAGAAGGCGGCAGCCATCAGTGCCAGGAGCAACGCCAAAAGCGCCTGAGCATCAGTGTTAAATGAGAAAACGCGAGCGGGCACGATTGCCATGAGCAAAAAAAATGCTGCATGGGTGCCATAGCGTGAGAGCCAGAGGTGCAAGCCTGGTTTTGCAAGATTGAGTCTGCGGTGCGCGGAATTGGCGGATGTTCGATCAACGTGAGTTCTGAGGACATGGCCCGCGTGGTTAAGAAATGCCAGCGGGCAAATGTTTCTCCAAACCGATGGCATGACTAAGAGAATCACCGGCACGAGCGGAACTATGAGTTTCCAAAAGGCAGTGACGGGAGTAATGCTTCCAGCACCAACAGGCACCGTCTCGGAGAAGCCCAACAAATACAACAGGGCGATCAACACTAAAAATGCCACCGCCCGCAATACACCGGCTGTTGCACACCAAACTCGAAAGCCGGTCCTTGATTTTTGCATTCATTACTCCGGTGTCACACTGCTGCTCAATCTCGGGGAACAATGGGTATGCGCGCAATTCTCATTGATTAGATTCTACCGGAGATTTCCGTGATACTTATATACCGGCAATCGACATCACAAAGTCGGTAGAATCCCGTATTTAAATCTATCTGACAAGGCAGCAGTCGGGTGGTTTTGCCGCCATGTGAAATGCACCGAAGCCGCGTCCATGCTCCTGAAAAACTGGGCGAGCACACTCACCTGGCTCAGGAGATATTTGATAATGTAAACGCGCACGGGCATAAAGTCGAACGATTGACGGAGAATTTCTAAGTGGCAAAATCGCCGGACTTTGTGCTGTTTTGGCGGCGGTCTGTGTCGGCGACACCCCCACCCGGGGGTTGGCTTGTCACTGCCCCATGGTCACCATTACGCTTATCGAGCCGGTATTTATAGTTCGGGCAAAATAAGATAATTGGAGACACGCACCAATGTTGCATACACAATTCGATTCGCGGCTTGTTGCAAGCCTTGTCGCAATTTCATTTGCAGGCGGCACTTTTCCGGCATGCGCGGAACCGACGTCTACCCAATCGGCCCGCTCCGAAGCACGGACAGACATTGGCTATCAAGTCTACGAAGGAAAGCTGCTGATTGCCAACCACGGATGTGCGTCGCCAAGCATTGGCGCCGTGGACCTTTTAGGGACGCAGCCCGCTGGACCCGGCAGCGAAGCGCTTACTGACAGCCTCTGGGGTAATCTCATTTTGCATATGGCGTATACCAGAGATAGACAGTTGGGGCGCGACGCGAAAAAATTGAGGCTTACGGACAACCTTACATTGGCCAGCATTTATGGCATCTCTGGCGTCAGCCTGGCACAGAGCATCACCAGTCTGGCGACGCTCAATAAAATTTCTGGAGAAGGGGGTGGTCTTCCATCTATTCAGCAACCGGAGATGGTGGCAGAAAGCGGTAGCGCGGAGGGTGCGGCGCAAGGTGCACATCATCAAAACGCGCAAGGCGCAGTAAGCAAGCACAGCGCTCATAATGACAGCGTCGTACCAGGGGTCCTCGGATTGATTGCAAGCGGTTCTACAATAGTGGCGCTCGGATTGCGCTTCTATTTTGGACATCGCTACACAAAGCAGATCAAGAAGAGACAGCAGACAATTAAGGCGAGAGTCGAGATGATTCTGACCCGACTTGAAAGAGGCGAATCTCCAGAACAACTTCGTGGCGAGCTTGAGCCGCTCATTGGCGAGCGGGCCGCAAGAGAGTTCGGTCAATTGTGGAGAGCAAGCCATCAAGTTGCTGCTGCTGGTGCCAGCGGATAATCGCTCTCTAACGAATCAAAGTACACCAACAACTTCCCGACTTATTGCGTAAGACGAAAATCAGTTCAGCTTTTACATTCCTGGCCCAGAATGTTGCCGGTGGCATTTTCAGAAAGCTCTGGATACTTTTGTGATGACAAAGGACGTACGATAATTGCTTCAAGTAGAAAATACGGATCTTGCGATCACTCTTTCTTGGCGCCGGGATCTGTTACTTCCAGAATGCCGACAGCGCCTTTGCTAGCATCTCCGAAAGAATGTGTGACGAAAGGATATTTACCCGGCTCCTTGATCGTGAACTCCACAATAGCACCACCTCCCGGAGGAATGTTCACAGTCTGCATTCCCTCAAGCTTATTTTTGGGATTGCCATCCAGGTATACGGTATCAAATATGGTACCAACAACGTGAAAAGCTGACGCATGCGCAGGACCAGCATTTACGACCCACATTCTAATCTTGTCGCCCACGCTGGCCTGCAGCGGGTGCTCCATGTACTGGTTCGCTTTTCCATTGAAAGCAACATAATCCGGAGTTCCGTTCATGGATTTTTCTACATCTGTTTCCATCACCCCGTCTTTGTTGTAGTCCTGCACGTAGAACTCGCTTTGTACAAGAGCAAATTCCTTGTCCACAGGCTTGAGATCTTTTGACTTAACGATCGTCGCGCCATACATGCCCATTGCCATGTGATGAAGCGCCATCGGCGTGCCGCAGTGGTACATGAATGCGCCGGAGTCGCCGGCCGTCCACGAATACGAGTGTGATTCCCCTTGCATCAAATTGATATAGTTCTTGTCGGGCGCCGTTCTGGCTGCATGGAAGTCAATCGAATGCGGCATCACGCCATCATTCTTGAAAGTGAAGTTGACCTTGTCCCCTTCATTGAAGACCATAATGGGCCCCGGCACAGTTCCTCCAAAATTCCAGGAATCCATCTTCACGCCGTCGGCAATCTCAACCACGTTCTCTTTGCTGACAAAGGTTACGTTTTTTACAGGGTCGCTTGATGGTTGAGGTAAAGTGGCATCAACATATTCCGCCGCCGCAGCTTTAGCCGCCAGCACCCGGGGTACCTGATTTTCCGGTCTGGAAAGATCGGGGCTAAAATTCTCCTTGCC
>JBGAVL010000244.1:0-9536 GCA_044228145.1 Obscuribacteraceae bacterium (SeqCode) | reverse complement strand
AGCTTGGCAAAACGGGCGTCTATGGCATGCGCATGACCGGTAGTTTCGCCCCAAGCCAGAACAATTCGCTGTTCCACAGGTTTTCTCTGGGCGTTTTTCGGCAGAGTCTGGACTCTCGCCAGTAACACGTCACCCTGTCTGTAGGTTTCAACCATGGTTACTTCTCCGCTATTCTCGGAACATCTTTTCTGATTTTACTTTCTGCCGCCCGCCGACCGCCTACGGGGTGAATTTTACAGGCGATTTCAAACCTCTGCCTTCTTATACCCATTTACGCACATTTTTGCGGCGCCTGTATGGGCCGAAGGCGGGTTCTCAATAGGCTGAATCAAGGAATCCCAATGAACTTTGTGCAACGCTGCGGTAAACTTCTCAGTTCCAATAAGGGGAGCAAGTATATGAGACTAGGGGCATTTGGCTTTGGCGGTGTAGTGTTGGCAGTTTCTCTTTTGGTTGGTCAAACCGCCGCCAGTGCAACCACTGGTGGTGCCATGACGGGCGCGTCCGCGCCTGTGAGCAGTGCCTATTCCCAGAGTTCGTCACAAAGTTCTAAGAATTCGTCGAAGCAGTCTGCACTTGGAAGTGCTCCAACCTTAAGCCCTTCGACCAACACGAACAAAGCCACCGCTCAATGCGATTGGACTCCACTTTTGGTAGTGCCATTGAGTACACCTCGTCTATTTCGCGGCAGCGATGGGCTATATAACCTCGTCTACGAGTTGCAGTTGATCAACTACAATTCCAAGCCCAGTAAAATTACTTCCTTCGAGATACATAACGCCAGAGGTGGCTTGATCAGGTCTTATAGCCCGGCTGCCTTGCATGCCAGCATGTTGAATGTGACTGCAACCAAAGCGACCAAAGCTGTGAAGGATGGCGACTCCATTGTCGCCGGCGGCATAGCTACTTTGTGGATAAATTTGGAATTCAAAGACAAAGAGAGCGCGCCGAAAGAACTCCAGCACAAAATTGCAATCGAAACCGAATTTGCCGGTAAAGTTCGCAAATTCGAAAATGGCTGGTCAAAACTTTCAGTGGAAGAGAAACCGCCGGTGGTGGTCGGCCCACCGCTCAAAGGCGGCCGGTGGTTCGCCTCCGGTGGATATGCAGGCAAGGCAGGACACAGAAAAGCCCTTTTCCCGCTCGGCAATACACTGGTCAATGCGCAAAGATATGCCATCGATTGGCTGCTCATGACCGATGACGATCATGCCTTCAAAGGCGAAGGCAAAGTTTGTTCTCATTTTGCCGGATACGGCAAACCTCTTATTGCTGCCGCTGATGGCACCGTCGTCGGTGTCATCGACAGATATGAAGATCAAATCCCAGGGACGGCGAAAGGCGAGCAAATTGCATTTTATCCGGGCGGCAATTCCGTGGTCATCGACATCGGAGACGGCAATTATGCCTTTTATGCTCATATGAAGCCGGGCAGCGTCGAGGTGAAAGAAGGACAGAAGGTCAAGCGCGGCGATCACATCGGTGATCTGGGCAACTCAGGCAATTCGAGCGCTCCCCACTTGCACTTTCATGTTATGGCCGGTCCATCGATTCTCGGCTCGCCGGGCGTGCCATATGTCTTTGATTCTTTTGTCGTCCAAGGCATCGCTTCCGATGAAGACAAAGCCGAAAAGGCGATTGAAGATGGCGGTGTCGCCCCAATCGTAAAATCCAAGTTTGACGGAAAGCATACTGAAGAATTGCCTCGCGAAGGCATGCTGATCGTCTTTCCGGAATGAGTCACTCAAAGAGGTTTTTTAACTGATGTCGAAGAGACGACGCCCGAAGCGCAAACCGCGAATAACGCATTTGCCTCCTGGTTCGGCTCCAGGCACCTTGACTCCTGCACCGGATGCGGTGCAGTCGACAATTGATGTGATCGCCTACGGACCGGACGGATTTGTCGAAAAGGATTTGACAGATCCTGCTGAAGTCAAAAATTACATCGGCAAGTGGCCGGTCGTCTGGGTGAATGTCGAAGGGCTGGGCAGCCCTGACGTCGTGAAGAAAATCGGAGAGATCTTCTCTATACACCATCTGGCTCTCGAAGATGTCCTCAACGTGCATGAGCGTGCAAAAATTGAGCGCCATAACGACGACTTGTTCATGGTTATGCACATGATGGAATTGAAAGATCATCTGGAAAACGAGCAGTTGAGCGTCTTCAGTGGCAAACATTTTGTTGTGACTTTTCAGGAAGGTCCAATAGATACTCTCGATCCTGCTCGTGAGCGAATACGCAAAGGACAGGGACGTATGCGCCAGCTGGGCGCTGACTATCTTGTCTACTCCATCATCGATTCTGTGCTCGACAATTATTTCCCTATTTTGGAAACCTACGGAGAAATACTGGACAAGCTGGAAGATGACATTATCAACAGACCCTCCACCGAAGTAGTAGGCAACGTGCATGCGGTTAAGCGCGAGCTTCTTTCGCTGCGCCGTGCTGTCTGGCCTCTGCGTGAAGCAATTAACACGCTGATTCGCGACATGGAAGTGACTTTTTCGGAAGAAACCCGCATTCACTTGCGCGATTGCTACGACCATGCCATGCGCATTATTGATTTCATCGAGACATACAGAGAATTAGCGGCGGATTTGATGGATGTCTACCTTTCCAGTTTGAGCAATCGCATGAATGAAGTAATGAAAGTGCTCACCATTATCACTACATTGTTTGTTCCGCCGACTCTGATTGCCGGTATCTACGGAATGAATTTCAACACTGAAATTTCGCGCTACAACATGCCCGAACTCAATTGGTTTTTCGGATATCCTTTTGCGCTCTTTTTAATGTTCGCACTTACTTTTGCCGTAGTGCTGCTACTCTGGTACAAAGGCTGGCTTGGCGTTCTCGGCAAGAACAACGGCACAAGCGGCGGCGAAGGCTGAGCACTATTTGAGCTTTTGCTTTCTGTAGAATTTTTCGCCCAATCCCATTTCTTTGACAATGGAATCGAGCGAGTCAGAATTCGATTTGCTGATCGTTACTTCACTGTCATCTTTGGCGCGCTTGTAGCCGGGCGGGACATCGAATGTGCTTGCAGGCACAGATGCTTTCTTGATGGAAAATGTTTGCAAAAGCAGTTGTTCCTTCCCGGCTGCTGTATTTGAAATTCCATAAAGGGCTGAGTTTCCCGGGTTGTAAACCTTCAATTTTAGAGGCGTTTGTGGCACTTCAGGCAATTTGTACAGCTGCATGATTACAGCGGTGCGCTCCCTGGACCCTGGCATCTTGTCCACCCAGTATTCGCCGGCGCTGCCGTAATTGAAGTCAATTGGCTTGTGCATGCGGATTTTTGCTCTGGCATTGGGATCGGCAGGCAGGATATAAACGTCAGTATCGCGACCCAATAGTTTCTCAGAGCCAGTCTTAACAACCGGCCAATCGCTCGTATTGGCCATCATTACCCAGGTCACGCGCAATCCATGCTTTTTCCAGGTGTCAAGGGACATGTCGTAATACAGCTTGTTGCGTGTGTTGTAGACAGAAACCTTCCATTGCGGTCCTCTGGCAATGACCACCGTGCCATTGACGTTTTCGCTGATGCGTACGGCGTCGTCTGCCAGAATCATTTCTAGCGAGCCCAGGTACGCGTGTCTTTGTTTCAGGACTTCAACCTGCTTCGAATCCAGCTCGGCGGCCAGAGCCTGCGGTTCAATTGAGAAAATTATTGTCCAAACTGTCGCGGTAAGCAACGCTAGGAAAGGAGCAAGTGTCGACACCGTTCGGTTAGAACCGTCTGGTAATTTGTCTGGCGTTTGAATTTGCCGCATTCTCATATTGTAGATTATCAGGGCTTTCCTTAACCGGCACTGCTATGACATCTGTCTAAAGACGTGGCGACACATGGTGTCACCACAACAGCAACCTAAAAAAATGCGCTATGCTTGAACTGTCGAGGTGAGGTTCTGTTGCATGAGTTCGGGCGAAAATCTGCCCTGCATATCTTCCCCCGAAGAGTTTGCCGAGATGGTCAAGGCTGCTCTCAAGAGCCGCGGCGAAGAGCGCTCGCTGCGCTTTGAGGCTGTCCGCTTCGCTTTAATCGTGGAAAATGAAAATGGCGAACCGCAGCAGCTGTTTGGCCTGGCGGCAATGTTTGACGAATACAACACCGCTGCGGATTCGGAACGCAATGCGGTTATAGAGCGTTATTGCAGTTTTTTCCTGGGTGTTAATCGAAATTCTCTGCCTGAGTCCTTTGCCGAGGCCAAGGACGGTTTGATGCTGATTATTCGCCACCGTTATTTGTACCAGGTAATGCAAATGCGGCTGGCATTGGAGCAGGGCGTAACGGCAAAAAGCGACGAATTGCCGCAAGAACAGGAGATCCCGCATGTTGTCCTCGGTGACGAATTTGCGGTGGGATTGAGCTACGACTTTCCCGATGCGATGATTCAAATAACAGGCAGGCAACTCCTTAAATGGGGGGTCTCTTTCGACGAAGTCTATGAGTGTGCGCTCGAAAATCTCAAGAAGCGCAGTGAAAAACCGCTGGTTGAGGCGGTCAGCGGGGTGTACATTTCCAATTGGCAGGATGGCTATGACGCCTCGCGCATTTTGCTCACCGAAATGATTTCCAGTTTGCCTCTGACAGGGGCGCCGGTTGTGATGATGCCGAGTGCGGAAAACCTTGTGCTGACGGGAGCGGATGATGTTGAAGGACTGGCGTCGGTGCTAAATGTAATTGAACCGATGGCCGATAAACCGCGCTCGATGGTGGGAGTACCGCTTGTGTTTCGAGGCGGCGAATGGATACCCCTGGAGATTGCGCCTGAGCATCCTCTTTACGAGAGATTTCGCGTGTTGAAAATTTCCGCCACCGCCCGCAGTTATGCGGATCAGCGTGGTGTAGTTGCCGAATGGTTGCAGAGCATCGGTGAGCCCGCCGTCGTGACGCCCTATCTAGCTACTCAAAGACGAGATGGTTCGGTGTCCAGTTGCAGTGTTTGGCCGGAAGGCGTCCCTTGCGTAATTCCGCGTGCGGACTCGGTTGTATTTACCGGTGACAGTGCTGATTCCAACCAGGAAGTGGTGGCTTGCAATAGCTGGGAAAAAGTTCTGGAAGTGGTGGGCGGGCTTTTAAAGCCAACCCCATTTCACCCGGAACTTTATCGGGTTGAGAGATTTCCATCTACCACCGAGCTGGCGCAAATCGGAATGGGCGTCTCCAATCTCAAATAGAATCGTGGATATATAATTAGCGGCTGTCGTTACCGTGCCCGCTGCCATCGCCATCTTTGGCCAGAACAAGTGTGGTCTTGGCACCGGCAGTTCCGACAATGGCTTTTCCTTTACTATCACCAGCGCGAATGCAGTAATTCGACTGTTCGTCGCTGCTGCAATATTCAATACGACCTGGTGGGATTGCAACGGGTGCTTTGATTCTTTCTCGGTAGGCGCACGACATGCTGGAAAAGACCGGATATTCGAGTTTGCCGCTGTAAGGGTTGGGTAGAGGATTGCCAAATTTTTTCTTCTTTGGGTCGCCCCAGGGAAAGTAGTATTTGAACTCGTCATCTACAAGTTTGGGAAACTTGAAGTGTTCTTCTTTGTACAACTCAGCCGCCCACTGCACAGTGCGCATGTTTGCCTTGACTGCCGAGTCCGGATCGTTTGAAAGAACAAAGGTCAGCCTCTTGTTTTTCGGATCGCTCATTGCTTTTCCATTGCCGACTCCTACGCGAACAGTAAAGTCTTTGCCACTGGCGGCGATACTATATTCAACTGAACCAGGCTCCATTTTCCCGGGGGGAGACTTTCTGCACTTTTCAGGATCGCTGATATTGCCTGTCAAAATAGGCTTGTGTCTGCCGAGATACGGATTGATTGGAATAGACCATGATGTCGATGTTATATCGTCACATTCGCCAAAAATCATGTATGACATAAAAGCTTTGTCCACCTTTGCAGGCAGCACGCCTTTGTGGTGGCTGGCATATCTCTGTGCTGCGGATTTCACGCGCTCTGCCACTTTGATCATGTATTGCTGTCTTTCCTTTTCGTCCTTGAATTGCGGGTTTGTCATTTTCATGACTGGCGCAAAGAATGCGTCATCTTGCGCAAATGAGTTCACTGTGCAAAGCGAAAAGGTTGCCGCCGCACTCAGACCAAGGACAGTGAAAGTTTTGAGCAAGCGGCCCTTGGTCTCAGTGTTTTGAGTGTAGGTCGAATTCTCTGTTTTTTGAATTTTTGAACTATCGCTCATAAATTTGCTTAAGTTGCAGCAGCTTGCAATGGCTAAATGTCGCCTTCTTTGGAAAGTATCAGAGTTTGTTTTGCGTTGTGATGACGCATTAGTGCCTTTCCGTCCTTACCTCCTGCCCGAATGGCATAGTCTTTGCCGCCGTCAATCGAATTATATTCGATGACACCTGCCTTGAGGTCGCCCGGTGGGGTGAATCGGGCTTCTCGTGCATTCTTTAGTTTGCCCAATATCGGCCATTCCAGCTTTTGGGTAAAGGGATTGCGCAGCGGCAACCCTGTACCCTTGTGGGCCAGGTCCTGGCTTGGAAAGCAGTTCTTGAACTGATCGTCGAGGGCAACGGGAAATCGCTGGTGGCTTTCTGCGTACATTTCTGCCGCCCATTGCACCGCCAGCATATTGGCGCGAATGGCCAGATCCGGGCTGCTTGTGAGGAAATACGGTGTTTTTGCCTCCGGCCCACTTCTTCCCGCAGGCACAATCGCCCCTTTTAGACCACCTCCCAGGATCACATAACTTTTGCCGTTTTCAATTGGACTATACTCGGTCACCCCCTCTGCTATTCGTCTGGATTTCTGGCGGCGCGCCTGCTCAACGGTTTTCACCTTACCCAGTACGGGCAGCTCTTTTGTGTGTGTGTAAGGGTTGTAGATGCAAGAAAGCGTTGAGAAGTTCTGGTCGTCAGAGCCGCCAAAAGGGAAATAGCTGTGAAATGCGTCGTCTATTTTTGTGGGATAACGCCCTTGATGATGGCTGGCATAGCCTTCTGCCGCTGCTTGCACTTTGCGCATGTTCTCTCTTACATAGTTTTCCTTCTCTACTGCAGTCTCCGGTAAGCCCGGTTCATGCGCGGCCAATCCGGGCGCAGCCAGCGCGCCCGCCAAAATTATGCAGGTCAGTGTCAGTTTGCCTGATGTCATGTTTGTATCGTTAGCAATCTAAATGAGGGACCATTTATTCTAATCGAATGCCCTATAGAATATCGGCATGAAAAGGACCGAAACTGGTTTGAAGTGCATCGTTGGAGATGCTGTTTTCGATAAGAGCAGCAAATACCGCTATTCACTTTCGCGGATGTGGAATGCCGAGGGCAAGAAAGCCGCTTTTGTCATGCTTAATCCGAGCAAAGCAGATGCCACGCTAAACGATCCGACCGTATCCAGGTGCATAACTTTTGCCGACAAAATGGGCTGCGGGGCGCTGGAAGTGGTCAATCTGTTTGCATACAGGACCTCATACCCCAGGGAATTGCGGGCTTGCCGGCGCCCGGTCGGGAGCCTCAACGATCAATATATAGCCGAGTCGGTCGAAAGTGCTTCGGTGGTCGTAGTGGCGTGGGGCAATTGGGGGCGGCTGTATGGACGCGACCACGAGGTTTTGCAGCTGATTTCATCGATCTCAACGAAAAAACCGCTTTTCTGTTTTGGCATAACCGGGCAGGGACAGCCGCGTCACCCTCTGTTTCTTTCCTATAAAAGTGAATTGATTGAGCTGCCGCGCTGAAAACTCTTGCCTGTAGGACTTTTACGCCGTTGGACCGGCAGGTGAAAAGTACTGTGGAACTTGCACGAAGTTTTCGCGTCTACATCCGCGTCTAAAGATGGTTCTCGAAAGTCTACTTATGGGGCAGGGTGGGGAACCCAAAAAAGCGTGGAGTGAAAAATGTTCAAGAAATATATGGCAATCTCCAAGATGCTGACCGGATCGCTTCTAGTCGGCACTTCGATTTGTCTTTTGTGCTCGTGCTCGCAAAAGGTTGCGGAAACTACTCATTCCGGTGACGGTTACACGCAACATACTTTAACTGTAAAAGAAGGCGACCAACTCAAAACCACCACTGTGACCACTGAAATCGAACCGGCCACAAAAGACGATAGTGTACATATCACGACCTCTGAAAGTGACGGACTGCAAGTAAGACTTCCTGAAGTCGACAATAGCGGACGCGTTCATGTAAACGCACCATTTGTAAAATTGGACTCGGACAATAACGACGGTTCCGTCCATGTACGCGCACCATTTGTCAAAGTGGACAAGAGCGGACACGGAGACAAGCTGCGCATCAGGATTCCCGGTATCCACATCAATGCCGACTAAGTATTTGCAGAGATACGACAGATCAATCAGAATCAAAAGCAAAAGGAAAGAGAAAATGGATAACGAATTTGTACACGAGTTTAATTCGCTTCTGGCAGGCGAGCGAAGCTGTGTCGAGACATACGATCTGGCACTGGGAAAAGCAAAGCAAGCTGATGTTTTGGAAACTCTTACATACTGCCGCAACAATCACATGGCCCGCGTAGCTCTGCTTTCCAGTCACGTTCTTTCCTGTGGTGGCACACCCAACGAAAGCACTGGAATCTGGGGCGGCTTTGAAAAGTTTGTTCAAGACGGCGCTGCCACTGAGCGTGATGCTGTCGCGATGATGGAAGAAGCTGAAGCCGAGCGCCTGGTCAACTATGAAGCGCAGCGCGAGCTGGTGGTGGGACCCGTCAGAGCTTGCATAGTCAACGAGCTACTGCCTGCACAGCACGAAACTCACCTTTCGTTGAGCACCTTGCTCAAGAATTTGCCGGAAACAAAAGCTGCCTAGATCACCCGTTAGAAAGCACATCGAAAGTTAGACCGCCAGCATGATCCCTGTCTTGAAAGATGGGGATTTTTGCATGTTTAGTCACCACCTGTGTCGCTGCGTTTGTATACGTGAGCGGAACAATTGCCACCGGCGGCGGTCTACCAGGCAGGCATCAAGCCAGGCATCGAGGAGATATTGTGATGAATGAGATTTTGAATACATTATTCGGACTTTCTGACAACGAATCCGGTGAAGCCTCTCATGCCAACATAGTTGAGATGTTGAAGGGCGACCACAAGAAAGTGAAAGAGCTGTTTGAAAGGTTTGAAAATATGCCAGCTGATAAGACGCGCGAAAAACGCAAATTGCTCAGAGAAATATTCAGTGAGCTGGAAATTCACACGAAGCTCGAAGAAGAGCTTGTATACCCGGAAGTTGAAGGCGCTGAAGAGCATGTGGCAGAGGCTCGAGAAGAGCACCATGTCGTCGATCTGATCATCGCCGAGATCAAGAAAGTACGGACCATGAACGACAAAGCCGACGCCAAAGTCAAAGTGTTGAAAGAGATGGTCGAACACCATATCAAAGAAGAAGAAAACGAAATGCTTCCCAAATTGCCGCAGGATGAGCTGGAAGAGATCGGCGCCAAAGTAAAGATTCGCAAGGAAGTACTGCTCGTTGACGTCCTCTCCGCCCTGAAGGGCGGGAGATTCCTGGGCTCAAGCGGCATTCCGCCCGATATCTCCACAGGCTAT
>JBGAVL010000243.1:0-9712 GCA_044228145.1 Obscuribacteraceae bacterium (SeqCode) | reverse complement strand
GGGGACGAAACTCTTCTCTGGTGGCTAACTAATGCCTTTACAAAAGATTCGCCTTCCGATCCCCGATCGCTACGAAGGTGGAACATTGCAAGAGTATTCTGTCGAAGAATTGCCGCTGCGCGCAGAGCTATTCAGCGCCGATCAGATGGAGCAGCACGGCAAGCGACTGGCGTCTTTGCACAAAGTGGAATTTGGGCGAGCGCGAGACTTGCTCTTGGCTCGACTGGCTGAGAATGAAGCGGTCCTGACTTACGCTTGCAATCTTCTGACCGCAGCGGTTAATGACAATCGCCGCATAACTTCGGCTGGCGAATGGCTTTTAGACAACTTCTACTTGATAGAAGAGCAAATTCGAACGGCTAAAAAGCATTTGCCGAAGGGATACAGCAGAGAGCTGCCGCATCTGGTTAGCGGCACCTCGGCAGGGTTTCCCAGGGTCTATGACATCGCACTTACCAGTGTTTCCCATGGTGATGGGCGATTGGATTCGGACAGCCTCAACAGGTTTGTCGCCTCATACCAGACGGTAACCGAGCTGAAAATTGGTGAGCTCTGGGCGATTCCAATTATGTTGCGTTTGGCACTGATTGAGAATCTCAGGCGAGTTGCCGTGCGCATGGTTCATCACATGAGCGAGCATCTTCTAGCCGGCGTTTGGGCCGACAAAATGATCGATGCGGCCACCAACGATCCGAAGAGTTTGATCCTGGTAATAGCTGATATGGCGCGGTCGAACCCTCCGATGGTAAGCGCGTTTGTATCGGAATTGGCGAGAAAATTGCAAGGGCAAAGCTCTGCACTTGCATTAGGGCTAACATGGATAGAACAGCGTCTGTCTGAAGCCAGCAATACAATCGAACAAATGGTGCAGGCTGAGGCGCAGATACAAGCCGCCGATCAGGTTTCGATAAGCAACAGCATCGGCTCACTTCGTTTTCTCGGCGCAATGGACTGGCGGAAATTCGTCGAGGTGCAGAGTGCCGTTGAGAAAACGCTTCTTGAAGATCCGCAAAATGCCTACGGTGAAATGGACTTCTCGACGCGCGATGACTATCGCCATGTCGTAGAAAAATTGGCGAAGAAAACCAGTCTTTCGGAAAGAGAAGTGGCGCGCACCGCAGTGACTCTCGCTTCTAAGGCAGCGGCCGTTGGAAACCGCAGTGATCGATCGGCTCATGTGGGCTTTTATTTGATCGATGAAGGAATAGCCGAGCTGAAAAAAACAGCCGGAGTCAAGCAATCTTTTCTAGATTGGGGAAAACAGTTTGGGCGTAAATTCCCGCTCTTTTCCTATCTGGCACCGGTGTTTCTAATCACGCTGGCGATAACAGCGTGGCTTTCGTATCTTGCCTATGCCGATGGGCTGCGGATCAGGATGGTGATATTTGTTGCTGTCATTTCTATGATTAGCGCAAGTCAGCTGGCTATTGCTTTAGTGAATTGGTTGGCGACGCTTTTGGTGCCGTCAAAACCGCTTCCCAAGCTGGATTATTCCAAAGGGATACCTAAGGGCGAAAGAACGCTAGTGGTTGTGCCGACCATGATTTCGAGTGTGAGCAATGTTGAAGATTTGGCGGAGTCCCTGGAAGTGCGCTTTCTGGCAAACCGTGATGATAACTTGTGTTTTGCATTGCTGACGGACTTTCTCGATGCATCTGAAGAGCTGATGCCTCAAGATGCGACACTTGTGCAATTGATGAGCGGAAGGATCAATGAACTGAATCAAAAGTATAGATCTTCCTCACGCGATATTTTCTTTCTGTTTCACCGTCCTCGACTCTTCAATCCTTCGGAAGGCGTCTGGATGGGATTCGAACGCAAACGCGGCAAACTTTCGGCGCTTAATTCTGTTCTGCGTGGTGGCAGTCAGGATTGTTTTTCAACAATCGTTGGAGACCTGGCGTCGCTCACGGGCACCAAATACGTCATTACGTTGGATACGGACACCCAACTTCCACGTGATGCTGCCAGACAATTTGTTGCTGCCATGTCGCATCCTTTGAATCGTGTTCAGATTGATGAAGAGAAATTGTGGGTGAAGAATGGATACGGCATTCTTCAACCGCGTGTCGGCGTCAGTCTGCCCGGCACAAATTTATCGAGATACGCTGCACTGCGTGGGAGCGACGCGGGTATCGACCCTTATACGCGCGCTGTTTCTGATGTGTATCAGGATGTTTTTCACGAAGGTTCGTTCATAGGTAAAGGTATCTATGATGTCGATGCATTTGAGCGCGTATTGGGCGACCGCTTTCCGGACAACCGCATTTTGAGCCATGATTTGCTTGAAGGCTGCTATGTGCGTTCCGGACTTTTGAGCGACGTGCAATTGTATGAAGAGTATCCGTCCGGATATCTTTCGGACGTTGCGCGAAGGCACCGTTGGATACGAGGCGATTGGCAAATCTTGTCCTGGTTGAGTCGCGCGGTGCCTGTCGCCGGAAAACGCAGGCAAAAAAATCCACTATCGCTTTTGTCGCAGTGGAAGATTTTCGACAATCTCAGGCGCAGCTTGGTTGCGCCTGCGTTAACCGCTTTGCTGATTGCTGGTTGGACCATACTCTCACCGACCTGGTTGTGGACGGCGGTTGTTCTGGCGATACTTCTCATTCCTACAATCGCCGCCTCCTTGCTCGATCTAGTCCGCAAGCCGGAGGACGTGCTTTGGGAGCAGCATATTGCCGGTTCGCTAAATGCAGCTGCCAGGAATTTCGGACAGGCGATGTTCGGCGTCGCCTGCCTGCCATTCGAAGCTGTCTACAGCCTTGATGCCATTATTCGAACATTGTTTAGAATGTTCGTTTCGAAAAAACATTTGCTTGCATGGAATCCTTCCAATATAGCCAATCGCAGGCAAAGAACCGATTTCTTCGGACTCTATTCGCAAATGGCCAGCGCACCAGCCATTGCTGTTGGTGTTTTTTCCTATCTTTTCTTACTGCGACCGGCCGAGATATTTGTAGCGGCACCGATATTGGTGCTCTGGTTGATGGCTCCGGCTATTGCCTGGTGGCTCAGCCGTCCTTTGTCGTCATCTGTTGCCAATCTCACGCTCGAGCAGCGTGTTTTTCTGCGTAAGGTTGCCCGCAAAACCTGGGCTTTCTTTGAGACCTTTGTGACCGGAGAAGATCACTGGTTGCCACCGGATAATATGCAAGAGCTGCCCATATATGTGGTGGCGCACCGAACCTCTCCAACTAACATGGGACTCTCGTTGCTTGCCAGTCTCGGGGCATACGATTTTGGATACATACAATCGGGTGAGCTGCTTGAGCGCACTTACAGCACGCTCGTCACGATGCGTGCACTGGATAGATACCGCGGACATCTCTACAACTGGTACGACACGATCACGTTAAAACCGCTCAAGCCGTTGTATATCTCCACCGTTGACAGCGGCAATCTAGGCGGGCATCTGGTCACGCTCAGGGCCGGTCTGGTGGCGCTGCCTGACGAAAGAGTCATATCTCCGCAAGTCTTTTCCGGATTGCAAGACACCCTTGAAATACTGAACGACCTGGTCGGACAAGCAACTATTGTTCCGGAATTGTCGAAATTCGAAGACATTCTCAGGGCTGCGCAAGCGCATCCTCCAGACACAATTACGAAGATGCACGATTGTCTTCAGCAATTACTAAATACTTCTGTGGAAATCGTCACCCGTGTTGGCGATACTGCCGGCAGTGATATAAAAACATGGGCTTTGACTTTAAAACGTCAGATTTCCTCCGCTTACACAGAGCTGGTTCTGTTGATTCCGTGGACTTCATTGCCCGGTCTGGAAGCGGCTGCTGCGGAGCTTCCTCAAGTAGAGCAGATTCCCACGTTGCGCGAATTGTCAACCATATTTGTGAACCTGCAGCCGGTCATGCAGAAGATGTGCACACCGGTGAGATCTCAGCTAGAGTTGAAGTGTTTTAGCGAACTGTTGACACTTTTTTCCGAAGCCAGCAGGCGAGCAAAAGAGAGATTGGGTATTATCGATCAGCTGGTTATGCACGCTGATGATTTGTCGCAAATGGAATATGACTTCCTTTATGACAAAGGAAAACGCTTATTGTCGATCGGCTATAACGCGGACGAAAAGAGAATAGATGCCAGCTATTATGATTTGCTCGCGTCAGAAGCAAGACTTTGCAATTTTATTGCTATTGCTCAGGGGCAACTTCCGCAGGAAAGCTGGTTTGCATTAGGGCGTTCGCTCACCACTGCCGGCGGAAAACCGGTTTTGTTCTCCTGGTCGGGCTCGATGTTCGAGTATCTGATGCCACTCCTGGTAATGCCGACTTATAAAAACACGCTGCTTGACCAAACATACATTGCGTCTGTTGAGCGACAAATTGAATATGGGAAACAGCGAAACGTGCCGTGGGGAATTTCCGAGTCCGGCTATTTTGCGGTAGATGTTCACCTCAATTATCAATACCGGCCATTCGGTGTTCCGGGTCTTGGACTGAAGCGCGGCTTGGCGCAAGATCTGGTAATTGCGCCTTACTCAACGGTGTTGGCTTTGATGGTCGCACCTGAAGAAGCTTGCGCCAATCTTCAGCGATTGACAGCGGAAGGATTCGCTGGGAAATATGGTTTTTATGAGGCGGTTGATTATACCGCTGCAAGGATTCCGCGCGGGCATAGCAGAGCAATCATTCAGTCATATATGGCGCACCATCAGGGCATGAGTTTTCTCTCGCTTGCGCGGGTTCTGCTCGATCAACCTATGCAAAAGAGATTCGAAAGCGACCCGGCATTTCAAGCGACACTCTTGTTGCTGCAAGAGAGAATTCCCAAGGCTACAGCCTTCCACTCGCAGACTGCCGAAACCGCTGAAGTGCGTTTTGGCTCGGCCGCTGACGAGGCTCCTGTGCGATTCTTCGGTAATGCCAATACGGCTGTGCCGGAAATCCAACTACTTTCCAACGGCAGATATCATGTGATGATGACAAACGCCGGCAGCGGCTACAGTCGCTGGAAAGACTTCGCCGTAACTCGCTGGCGCGAAGACACCACGCGCGATCACTGGGGAAGCTTCTGCTACGTCAGGGACACTGCCACAGGCGAATTCTGGTCGACCGCCTATCAGCCCACCCTGAAAAATCCGGAGCGTTATGAGGCGATTTTCTCAGAGGCGCGCGTTGAGTTTCGCAGGCGTGACCACGATTTCGATACGCATACGGAGGTAGTGGTTTCGTCTGAGGATGATATCGAACTCAGACGGGTCCGCATTACCAATCGCTCGCGGTCGCGAAAAACAATCGATGTCACTAGTTATGCGGAAGTGGTGCTGGCTGACCCGGCTCACGACAACGCGCATCCGGCATTCAGCAATCTGTTTGTGCAAACGGAATTGATTGAGCAAGGCAATGCCATTCTTTGCAATCGACGACCGCGATCCGAGAATGAGCACCAACCATGGATGTTTCACCTGATGTCCGTTCATGATGCGGTTACAGGAGATGTTTCGCGCGAGACCGATCGAATGAAGTTCATCGGTCGCGGCAACTCGCTCGCCAATCCAGCGGCCATGCAAATGCCTGGTGTTCTTTCAAACTCACAAGGCTCTGTTCTCGATCCTATTATTTCTGTCCGATATCAAATTATTTTGGACCCTGAAAAGTCAGCTACAGTCAACATCGTCACCGGTGTCACCGATAGCCGAGAAGCATGCATAAGCCTGGTTGAGAAATATCAGGACAAAGGGCTTGCCGACCGCGTGTTCGATCTTGCCTGGACGCACAGTCAGGTGGTTCTCAGGCAACTTAATGCCAACGAAGCGGACGGACAACTTTATGCTCGACTGGCAAATTCAGTTATATACGCCAGCTCGACTTTCAGAGCCGACCCCGGGACAATCATCAAAAACCGTCGCGGTCAGTCGGATTTGTGGGGCTATGCGATATCCGGCGATTTGCCTATTGTCCTTTTGCAGATCAAAGATCCAAACAATATCGACCTGGTCAGACAAGTGGTGCAAGCTCATGCCTACTGGCGCCTCAAGGGGCTTCCAGTTGACCTGGTTATTTGGAATGAAGACAAAGCCGGATACAGACAACTGATTCAAGATCAAATCATGGGGCTGATTGCAGGCGGCGTCGAAGCGAGTTTGATCGACAAGCCGGGCGGGATATTCGTCAGGCAGATCGAACAGATATCGATTGAAGATCGGATTTTGCTCCAGACGGTTGCTCGAGTCATAATCAAAGACACAAATGGAACGCTGCCGGAGCAACTCAATCGACGTACTTTGCGCGATGTGCGCGTGGCGCCTTTGACTCCGACTCGCAGCCGAACTCCGGAAGCTAATTCCGGTCCGGCGCAGCAGCGCGGTGATCTGATTTTCTTCAATGGTCTGGGTGGGTTTACATCGGACGGCCGCGAATATGTAATCAGTACGGCGCACAAGCATTTGACTCCGTTGCCGTGGGCAAATGTACTGGCCAACCCATATTTCGGAACAGTCATCTCCGAAAATGGGCTTTCATACACATGGCTCGAGAACGCCCACGAATTTAGACTTACGCCCTGGCACAATGATCCGGTAATGGATGAATCCGGCGAAGCTTTCTACCTGCGCGATGACGAGACAGGATATTTCTGGTCGCCGACACCAATGCCGGTGCGTGGTGCCACCCCATACACTACAAGACACGGCTTTGGATATAGCGTTTTTGAACACACCGAGGGCGGTATCACAAGTGAATTGTGCATATACGTGGCGCTGGATGCACCCGTGAAGATTGCCGGGTTGAAAGTACGCAATAATTCCGGACGCCCTCGTAAATTGTCTGCCACAGCCTATTTTGAATGGGTGTTGGGCGATTTGCAGCCGAAGACGGTGATGCACGTCTACACCGAAGTTGATCCAAAATCGGGCGCGCTCTTTGCGCGCAATCCATATAACAGAGAATTTGGAGAAAGGATTGCCTTCATCGATGTGGATGAAACAACCCGCTCTGTCACTGGTGATCGGGCGGAATTCCTGGGGCGCAACGGCAGTTTGCGCAACCCTGCCGCATTAGGCAGGCAAAAACTTTCCGGAAAAGTCGGAGCGGCTCTCGATCCGTGCGGGGCGATGCAGGTTCCGTTCGAGCTGCAAGACGGAGAAGAAAGAGAGATCGTTTTCAGGCTGGGCATCGGTCAAGATCTAACTGATGCCACCAATCTTATTAACCGTTTTCGCGGCAGAAAAGCAAGAAGTGAGTCCTACGAAACTCTATGCCAATACTGGAAACATACTCTCGGAGCGCTCAACGTGCAGACGCCCGACCCGGCCCTCAATATGCTGGCAAACGGCTGGCTGCTGTATCAGACCATCTCTTGCCGATTGTGGGCACGCAGTGGATATTATCAATCCGGCGGTGCATTCGGATTTAGAGATCAATTGCAAGATGCTATGGCTCTAGTGCACACCGAGCCCTTGCTTTTGCGTAAGCAGCTCGTCTTGTGTTCATCGCGCCAATTCATGGAAGGAGATGTCCAACATTGGTGGCATCCACCAACCGGTCGAGGGGTAAGAACCCGCATCTCCGATGACTATCTGTGGTTGCCGCTAGCCACCTGTCGCTATGTGATGATGACTGGTGACACAGGTGTTCTGGATGAGCAGACTCACTTCCTCACCGGGCGCCCTGTGAATCCCCAGGATGATTCTTATTACGATCTGCCAGGACGCTCGCAAGAGACAGCCAGTCTTTACGAACATTGTCAGAAAGCCATACTCTATGGTTTGAAATTTGGTGCACACGGATTGCCGTTGATGGGCACCGGCGATTGGAATGACGGCATGAATCTTGTGGGCGAACAAGGCAACGGTGAAAGCGTCTGGTTGGGATTTTTTCTGCATGAAGTGCTGCGCAGATTCATGGAGCTGTCTCGGCTGCGTAAGGATGATACATTTGCGAACCGATGCGAAGCTGAAGCGGCTCAGTTGCGCCAGCGTCTGGCAAAGAACGGCTGGGATGGAGAATGGTATCGCCGAGCATATTTTGACGACGGAACACCGTTGGGCTCAGCGCAAAACACCGAGTGCAAAATCGATTCGATTTCGCAGAGCTGGTCCATTCTTTCCGGCGGCGGCGAAATTGAGCGCTCTAAGAAAGGTATGGAATCTGCGTACACACACCTGGTGCGCCAGAAGGAAGCTTTGATCCAATTATTGGATCCGCCGTTCGATAAGTCCGATTTGAATCCCGGCTATATAAAAGGATATGTTCCTGGTGTCAGAGAAAATGGCGGACAATATACTCACGCGGCGATCTGGCTGACAATGGCGTTTGCGGCTCTTGGAGACAGCAAGCGTGCGTGGCAGCTGTTTTCTATGATCAATCCCGTCAATCATGCCCTCGATCCTAATTCGACGCAGGTCTATAAGGTAGAACCATATGTGGTGGCAGCGGATGTCTATGCTGTTTCACCGCATACCGGTCGAGGTGGTTGGACCTGGTACACCGGCTCGGCAAGCTGGATGTATCGTCTGATCATCGAATCCATTTTGGGAATACGCTTGCAGATAGACAAACTTCGCTTCCAGCCGTGCCTGCCTGAAGAGTGGACTGAGTTCAAAATTCACTATCGTTATCGAGAGACCGTTTATCACATTACCGTACTGCAAATTTCCGATAGCAATGTTCGCCAAACAGTAACAGTGGATGGCGCTGTTCAATCAGACAATGCAGTCTCGCTTGTTGATGATCGCAAAGAACATTCGGTGGAAGTGAAAGTTGGTCGCTCTACAGAGCGAACTTTTGCGCCGATTTTGAGCAATCTGCCTGTGATCGATGCTTAGGGTTACTGCCCGCCGTAAATGCGGTTGAAGCCACCACTGTTACTGCTATAAACCCGGTTGAAGTTGCCGTCGTCGCCGTTTCTCAGCATCCGCCTCACCGCACTTGCTCCGATTGCTGCCCGCATTGCCTGTGTCGAGCTGAAGCTTTGGCCCGGTTGTGAATATCCACCGAAGTTTCCTCCGATTGCAGCACCTTGTCCGTATGCAAATTGCTGTTGCTGGTTTCCATACTGTTGTTGTTGTCCGTTTGCGAACTGTTGCGGTGGCGCGTATGGCGCCTGCCCCTGCGCCGCATTGTTGTAGCCGCCCCCCTGCTCCGTTGCTTCAAAGCGCCGTTTATAGAATTCGTTCCACTCTTCCTGGCGGTTTGGCATTTCTCCGCCGTTTTGAAAACTGCTTCCCGTCGCGTTTCCCCAGCGTCTATTTTCACTTCCACCAAAGCGTCCGCCTTCGCCTCCGCCCCAGCCGCCGCCTTCGTTTCCGCCCCAGCGACCGCCGCTACTGCCACCTCTGCTTTCACCCCAACGTCCGCCTCCGCTCTTTTCCGAAGATGTTGGCGGGGCAAAGCTATTCATGCCGGCATGACTTCTTGCTTCGCTGGCTCGGTAGCCGTTTGAGGGTTGTGCCGGCTCTTTATAGCTGCCGGAGTAATGGTAGGCAGCCGACGTTGCTCTGTAGCCGTTGGGTTGGTTGGGGTTGGGTGTTCTCCAGTTTTGCGCGGATGCGCTCGCGCAGGAGACCCACACGCAAAGCAGAGTAAGAAAAACCAGTTGTTTCATGCGAGCGGCACTCCTGAATTTGCCATATATAGGTTATTCCCGGTTTTTGTATATACAAAATGCATCCCTTCTGTATTCGATCGTTGCTTCGAATGCGCAGCGGATTGATCGAGCGCTTGTTAATGCAAATACGATCGCAGTACTTATATCC
>JBGAVL010000242.1:0-9740 GCA_044228145.1 Obscuribacteraceae bacterium (SeqCode) | reverse complement strand
ATTTCGCGCAAATGGACAATGCCGCTGCGCGATTGGGGTGCTGCGATGAACCAGTTCTCTATCCTGTTTGAAGGGAGAGTACCATCATGAGAGAGAAGACCGACGATTCCGCCGGCTTGCCGAGCCGGCGGCTTCCGGACACTCTACCCCCAGCGCTTCGCGCTGGAGGTAATCGTGCCGGTTCACATCGAACGACGAAGACCTGTAAGATCAGTTATGAGTGACCAATAAACCTAATGACACAGTTTGATTGACAGATCCTCCAGAGCACTTCAGGCGATCGGATGCCAACCGAGAATAGATCTGGGTTGCAGTAGACGACCAGTACCTGAGCACCTTTCCGATGATTTGCAATGCTTGGTTGTTAATTTGCCATGCAACATTCAAAAACTCACTTTGCCTTGCAAGCTTCGCTCTATATGACTTTGAAATGGCTTCTTATGTTCGGTCCCCAGAAACATTTCGAAAAATTGAACCGAGTTCACGCACACGTTCAGATTCCTTCAACCACGTCTTACCTGGGACGGACACGCTAATCCAAGTTTTTTAGACGCAGCTACTCCAACAGCAGATCGGCCAGTTCAATAGCAAGACCCAATTACTGGATGATCATAGGTCACAGCTACCAAATCGGATCATCTTTATCCCTGATTGTAACCACGAAGTCTATGGAATCAAACTTTACGCCCGTAATATGCCTGACTATAATGTTAGATTCGTCCAGTTTCAAAACTTGTGGCCGCGAATGTTCACTTTCAAAGACAGTCCCCCATCCATCTGGGTCTGGAGATATTTGCCGAAGATTATATTCCGGGTAAACGGCATCTTCGCCCTGCATATAAATCGAAGCCTGATATTCTCCATCAGTTGCGCCTGAAGCCCTCGATGACTTATGAAATAGAACCACATTTGTAATATCGTTGTTTCCTGACTGAGCAGATGGATAGACGATTCCATCAATGCCAACATGAACCTCAGCCAAATAATCAGCAATTGCCTGCGTGATGATATAGTCGGTGCTTTCTGATTCAGGCATCACTGGCATAGTAATACGCAGACAAAATGCTTTTAAATACTGGGAGCGCTTCAGCCTGTCAGTGAAACCCGGATCAAATATACTTCCAGTCTCATTTAAACTTGCCAACAAGGACAAATCAAGCAGTCGAACGTTTTTTTGAAGAACGAATTTTGCAACTGCGACTTTGCTTCCTACCGGAGGCCGAACTTCAGATACGGCTGCATCTGGTCCGGTTGACCCATAAAACACTGAAATTCCTTGTGCATTCATTCGGCCAGGTCTTGCATTCTCAAGGGGCGGACCAAGCCACTTCGCGGGCTTCTTCAATGCTGCATACAAGTTCTCATCATTCTGAAATACTCGGGCACGATATAAATCTTGGATGTTAGTACCGGGTCCCCATATAGTTGTGACGTCTTTATCATCTGATATTTCATGTGATACCAAACCTGCAAAAATCTTGTTGAGAAATTCCTGAACTTCACAATTAAAGAATCGATTTTGGGTTTTCAAACTTTTCTCAAAAGAATGCCAGCTCCTATGCCATTCAAGATGGTCTGGATCGACTCTCCTGAAGAGCACTGGATCGCCTGACGGCCACTCATCCCAATATTCGTCTGAATCTCTTAAACTCAAACTCTCCAGAACTGAACGAGAAATCGCCTCAGAGACTTTAGCCTCAGCTTGAACAATTTGAAATGCACTAAAACAATTACCAGCCGACTTACGGATCACTGGCTCGTCAAATTCAGGAATTCCTTCCCCGAGGCGTTCATAGTGATGGCTTAAACCATGGCGAATAGAATCAACAAGTTGGTTTAGCGGAATGGCCAATGCTCTTTGAGAACAAAAAGTACATTCAAACAATTGCCCATTAGCTTTAATAAGCTCTTGCAGATAATCTTCACGCACACAATTGACGCAAGCTATTTGTTGTTCCGCTTCAACCTGATTTATCATAGTCATATTATAAATGAGTTTGCAAAAACTGCAAAACGACTTCTTCTCGGACCAAAGAAGAAGCATAGAATGCTGCCGCTCTCGGGTTCCACAATTTTTCTCTCACCAGAGACCAGGCATCTTTTATGGTAGAGTCCAAACCAAGTCCCGTCCGGGTCCGCCATCGCAAGGGCACCCTGGGGGCAATGACCACAATGTGAAGCTTCGCATAATGGTCATTGTGTGAAGTGTGACGGTTGTGAGCGGCAATTGTCTGCCGTTACAGCAAGTTGTTCTCTCTTTCACCATCGCATACAGCCGCGATCCCGTCAGTCTCGGACACTTCTGCAGCACCGAACGGACGAACGGCAAGTACGGCTCAATCAGCGAACGCCTGATTCTGACGCGCTCAACGTCAATTCCAGTTCTGGTTAATACTCGACCAACTACACCGCGATGAATCTGTAGCTGCCTGGCGATGGTCCATCTCTTCCACTTCTCTGCGTAAAACAAGCGCAGGATCTCTGATTCTACTTCTTTTGAAACGCCCGCTGTTACCTCCTGCTGTTCTTCCCAGGCGACATGGCCCGATGAAGTCTTGGCGTGCGAAAGGCCCACAAAGACGGCCGCAACCGCTGCAGCGAATTAACACTGAATCTTTAGCCGGCTCGAATTTTGTGATTTCCGTAGAGACTACTTCCTCGGTCTTTGGACAAACAATGTCATCCTGACAAGCCTCAAGGGAACCCTGATGCGTCACTTCTTGTTTGCACCTCCTCTTGTATTCTGCCTACCGGCGGCTGTATTTTTGCGCCCCCTTAAAGGTTCGCGGGTAACGCCGCCCGGCCTCAGCCTGTCCCTGGCGGCGGTTTAGAAGTGCACATTCTCGCCCGCAATAGCGGTTGCCACCATCGCAGCTGCTCCTGCAAAGCCTTACCTGTTCCCGGCATCGGGCACAGTTGAACATTCGAAAGGAATCTTGCTCATCGTCCACTCAATGAGCAAAAGGTTCTGACAGGACTCAATTCTTGTAGGAACCCCTTTCCTTCTTCGTCCAATAGATGAATCCAGGGGTTCAAGTTGCCGCTTGAACCCTTGACCTTTCTGCTAATTCCTAATTTCTCCAATCAACCCGAGAGGAACAACTGCTCGCGGTCGATATATTTCCGATATGCGCAGCGGGACGCCGTCAAGAAAGCTGCTTCTTTAAACCGCTGTCAACACTTTCGTGGAAGTTGAGCGAATCTGTACTTTCTTTTCGAAACTCCGTACAGCGTCAGCTAGTATTTAGTACTAAAAGATATTCCCGAAAATGACCTCTTTCGCGAATGAATAAAGAGAACAAAGGAAAATATTTTCCAACTACCGCCTATTTTCTCACGCGAGAAACTTTGGTTTAGCAGAAACTTATGCACTACAATCTCATCGCTACAAAGCCGCCGCCTCCAGAAACGTTTTTAACTTCCACAATGCCGCCGACTCTGGACCAGGCAGTTCTTCCCAGAGATCATCCATGAACTTTTTCAATCCGTTTCCGAACTGCGGGCATCGACTCGACAAATCGATCATTAGCTCTCCAAATGAGTCGGCAGCAAATACTCCATCCCTACGCGAGAGCGCGATGCCCGCCTCAATAAACGCCTGATAGAGCATGTAGCTTGATTCATCGCGAGTGTGTCCATTCGCGCCGTCGGTAAATCGGCTGGCATGGAAGGCGATGTACTTCAAGTCACTGATAAGGCGCTCTCTCAATGCATCATCTGTTGCCGCATGCGCAGCCGTCACTATTATTGGCGCAAAAGCACTCGCTGCCACTTTGGCTAAATCTAGTAATCCACGATCAGAAATCAGGCTTTTTATCGCATCGGAGAATTCATTCGCGCCGCCAGCTCGCGGGATCATATACGCCAGAACTAACCACCAGAAATATGGCTGGTTATTGGCTCTAATTCGTCCTATTCCTTCCTCGACAAACGCATGAAGATTTTTCACACTTAATGCCTGTAGCTCTGATCCTGGCTGCGCTAGCTCGCCAATATCCAATCCAAGAAAGGAGTTGAACACGTTTGACTGCGGGGGAGACCTGAATATATCCGGTTTTGGAAAAGTCTCGTTGTTATCGTTGCGAATCAAAGTTAGATCGACCAATCGACTTTCGCTCTGCACCAGCTCATCTCCAGACATGCAGTAAAACAACCCGGATGCCAACAGACGTTCTGCCTTTACGAGATTAGGCGTTGCTGCATCCTCTCGAATGGGACTTGTAGAATCAAGTAACGCGACGCTCGTGAGGGTTTGCCCACGGGCAAACGTCTCGGCAATCCAGTCGATAGGATGTGAGGTTCTACGGAGCGTTCCGAACAGCTTGCTGGCATGCAACCAGATGAGAGCCAGTCGAACATCCCAAGGAAGTTTTCGCGCGTCAGGTATTCCTGCGAAGCGGTTTCCAATCCATCTGAGTATGCGTTCAAAAGCCTGATATTCCCCCAACATGTCCTGAGACAGTAGCTGCCTGAGAATTCGATTGCGCAATAATGCGTAGGCGCGATTGTTCGACGGCGTGCCGAGAATCTTTACCAACTGAATTAAAGAAAGCGGTGTTCGCATTGCCAGCAGTGCTCTCACCAACTTTCGCTTCGAATCAGGAGAGAAATTGTCAATCATCAGAAGCAGATCATCTGTGATGATGCACGGTAAACCGCCAACGAGTTCTGCGAACTTTTCCACTTCCTCTGTGATTGCGCGCTTTGCCATCTCAGCAAAATCAAATTTATTTGGATCCAGGAACCGATTGTGATTCAGTAGGGCCTCGATGCTCTGAGGCAAGAAGCGATCATAGTGCAGGCGCTGCCTGGTTCGGAGTACCTCATGCAGTATTGCATAGTAGGCATTCGCATTGATTTCTTGCCAACGCTGTAGTTGCTCGATGCGGAGGGAAGCCGGTTCTGTATAAGCAAGCTTACTAACTATTGATTCAAGTTGTTCAGGAGCAATATCGATCCACTGCGATTGACGAATCAGAGCAAGTCTTCTCTCATGCGGTCTGTTGAACAGGAATTGTGCCTCATCATCAGCGAAGGACAGAGAGCGCTCCTTAGAGGATAAAGTGATCGCCACTCGGTTATCTGATAACATCTGGGCGGATATTTCTACCGGTCCGAATTGCCGAGTATTGATGGATTGCGGCGCTCCTGACGAGAGCGTCGCTGTTATTGCTCTTTCCAGTTCATCCCACACAAAGGTAAAACCATACAGACTGCCGAAAGAGACCTTTCTAAGTTGAAGGAGGGACATCGACTCGGCATCATCCGTGAGTTCATTTCGAATAATGCTCGGCATGTGATAATACCACCATTGGAATATTGGCAAAGTGTTCGATGGGTTGGAATTGCCGACGAAATGCGCAGTGACGGAACGTTTTATGGCGACCGCAACGTCTTTGGCGAGACCAGAATAGATTTGAAACAACGGAGTGAGGTACTTTTTGAAAAGCCACTTCATATACTGATCAGCGGCTTCAGCACCTTGATCTATCATTAGCACTGCAGTGAATAGGAGTTCCGCAATGAAGTTGCCGAGCGCAGTATTGTTCACTACACCAATCGCAATCATGCACAACGAGCGTGGCTCTGCGAACAGGCTTGTAAATAGCCAATTTGCCCATAGCGTTTTGTGATTGTGTGAGGCGTCTGAACGCCAAACTTGATCCCATGCGCCAACGATGCCCTGACGTAGCCGCTCAAAAAACAGTATAGGCTCTGAGTCCGATTGATGTTTATGCACCGCATCACGCTGTGTGAGACAGGCTCCGACATAACTACGAAGAGTCTTCAACTCAGTAGTCTCGACTAGCTCGTCCTCTTGAATAGGTGCCTGCTGAAGATGGAAGAAAATCTCGTCGGCTTCAACAGGAATGTATCGCACATTCGCCTGACGCATTCTGATGAGCGTTTCATAGTACTTCTGCTTGCCGAAAGGACCGATAGCCAACCCTTTGAGGACTTCCCAGCTAGTTACTATTGGTATACCTTGATCGCGTTGAACGAATTTGTTAACGAACCGATCGTCAATCCAGAGCGCATCGTGCTGCTGCGCCGATATTTGCAGAAGAGAATACAGAGGCTCTACTGATGCCTCGGGGTCCGGCCTCACATCTCTATTGAAATGAGGGAGCACTAGAATCTTGCCTTGCTGAATGTACGAATTTAGGTGATCGATCAATTCTGTCAAGCAGTCGTAGTTTTCATTGGCTTCAACGTCATCGTCAAATGTCTTTTGCAGACGGATATGATCATCGCGCGAGATATACACCGAGAAATTACCCAACGTTTGGTCCAGCAAGCCAGCCTTCGACAATGTTTCAAGCATGGTGGCATGTGCGTAAATTTTGGCACCAGTCGGAGGCACCAGAAGTCCAAGCGCTGGATTGGTTTTCGGAAGAAGCGCGAGTGCCGACACGGATTGCTCCTCCGATATCAACGAGTTAGTTCTAAGGCTAGACACCACTGCGGAAGCGTCTGTCCGGTGGGAGAAATATGTAGGTTGGTCCTCCTCACCAGAGACATTGGCAGAAATGAAGTCCACAAACCAACCGTCCTGTTGCTTGATGTATTCGATCAATTTGTCCGCTCTCATCCGCACTGTTTGTGCAGGCTGCAAATCTGTATTGACGGACGGCTGGAGGTCATAATCGTCAAATGTGTTGATGCGTTTCTCAAGTATTGATTGCAATATATTCTCGACTGCTGTGGAGCGATCGTTCGGTAACATTTGCAGTTGTTGTCTGGCAGCCAGAAGCGCGGATATGGTTTCGTTCGGAATACTTATAGGATAGTTTTCTTCAATCACATACTCAAGAAATCCAAATTCATGCGCAACCATCAATGCTGAAATATCCAGATTAAGCTTCCATGATGGTTTCTCATCGGGAAATTCGGAGGCAGAGTGCCGGTCTTCGTGGAATGCAAAAATGGGATATTTGTGCATTACACTGCCGGTTCTTTGCCGTGTTACCGATGCATTGTGGTAAAGCAAGGGCACAGGGTAAATAAAATGAACCGGTGCCACTGCTTCCCGATAAGATTTGGCACGTTTTTCATTCGCTTCATGGTGGCGTTTAAATTCTGCTGCCGCTTCGTCCAAAGTAACAGTGCGGATTAGTTTCGACCCTGACTGCGCAATGTGCTGAATTTGCCTATGGAAATTGATGTACGCAGGATCCCGCTCCAGGCCCAAGTGATAGCCTAAAGTAATTGCTCGAAAAACATATTCTCCTCTCAATCGGCCTGACGTCGATTTATGCCACAGCTTCTTGGCAATCAGCGGATCATCTCGTTGGATAACCTCAGCGAGGCGGATAGCCTGCACCGGCGTCAAATCGGGCTGTCGCGAGAGCTTCCTCACCATTGCCAACATTGCTGGCATATTTCCTGCCTGTAAAAGCATGGTCACAAATGCCAGCATGGTTTGGGTGTTTGGAGTAAGCAGCACGGCCCTTTCGGCTTGTTCTAACGCTTCGTTGACCAAGCCTAACCGTTGGTAGCATTGGGCTTGCACAAATTGAAGGTCATGTGGCAGTGTTTGACCATTGAATAATGCCGTGTTCGCACTTAAGAGACTAATGCACTCTTGATACTTATCCGCTTTGACTAAAGCTTGAGCAACTAATCTTATGGACTGCTCGGTTTGCACTTCGGCAATCAATTTGGTTGCATTGGCAATGATGTACTCGTAGTCGCCCAATTTCGCCCTCGATATGCAAACATCGAGCAACACGCGGCCGTGCAGGTCATCGAGCTGGCGGTTCGCAAGGATCAGTTCCTGTTGTGACTTATGTTTTACCAAGGGCAATAGTTCGAGTGGGACCTTATCACTACCGCCGAACATTTCCGCCACCTTGCCAATTTCGCCCATAACCATATAAACCTGGGCCCTCCAAAAACGCCACAGATTTTCGCTTCGAGCGTCAATGAATTTCTGTCGCGCCTCGTCCAGCAACTCACCGGCCCCACTTTTGTCCTCGTCACCGAGGTGAACGAGAACTAGCGATAGTATTTGATCGGGTAGGAGATCGTCAGAGCTTCTCGCAGCCGCGAGCGCCGCACGAGTCGGTGCACCAATTACAACGTATTTGCGTGCGATTGCCCATGCGATGGCTGGTGCGTGAATATTGTTTTGTTCAAGTAATCTCCTGCATTGATCCTCGGCTTCTTTTTGGGCTGATCGGTTACTAGCCAGAGCACCGAGCAGCCAACCTTCAAGACCTTCCCGTTCGTCGTCGTCTTTTGCGTGTTGCCGCAGAGAATCAAAAATGGCGACAGACTCCTTGAGGCGTTGCCTGATCTCATCGTTATGATTTACGGAGGACCAGTCAACTGGTGTAGGCCATGGCGGAAGGACCGGAGGTATTTCGATTGGTGAAAGCGCAGCGTAATACCGAATCATGCCACTCACGATTCTCGAGTATTTCCAAGTCGGCTGAAGAGACAACGAAATGTCAATCGCCGCTAATGCCTCTTTAACATTACGCTGCATAAGAAGTGCAAGGGCCTTTAGTCGGAGTGTGTCCGCTAACGAGGTGCTTGCTGACTCGATCTTAGAAATTATTTTCAAGGCATCAGCTGAATTGCCTTCTTGTAGCATGATCGATATTCGGATTCGATCGGCAGCCTCAGTGGTGCAATCCTTCAGATGGTCCAATGATTGAGCAGTATCGCCTTTTACGAGAGCGATCAAGCTTAGCAAACATCTAACTGAATCAAATTGGCCAAGTGTTGATGCATCCTTCGCGAACTTCTCGGCAGACTCTTTATCAGCTGACTCTAGAGCTAACTTACCGCGTAGAGTGAGAATGTCAGCTCGTGTGCTTGGCTGCAGAGCAGACCAACGTGTAGTGTCTTGTTGTATTGCCGACAATGCGTTTTCGGCCTCGGCGGTCTTACCTTCTTTCCATAACTGCGTTGCTTGATCAAGAAGTATACCTGTGTCCTTCGCAAGCGCAGACATCAGCTGCTCTAGCTGTGCAGTTAGCGCGGCGGATACCACGGTTGACCCAGCAGGAGTAGAGAATTGCTGACACACCATGGGACCGCATATGTGTTCTAGCCAGTATCGTAAGTAGCGGCTTACGATCTCTGGGTGGGGACGAAGACGGGTTACTATGGAAGAATTCGACCACCACTCGTAGGCAATGTCATGTTCAGCAAATTTAGCCTTTTGCAAACTCAACTCGGTCAAAACGTCGGTGTCCTGCAGCTCACAGGCGACCATCAAAATGAAGCGCTTCACGTTTTTGCTCTGCCACTGGGTTGCCCAGTGATTAAAGAAATCCTTTGAGACTGCCTTTACTGCACTTACCGAGAAGGTCCTTTTCGCCTTACATTGAGCGACGATGATGCCATCCTGATCTTTAAGCGGTGCAAGCAAATCGACGCCGTGATCTGTCTTTCCTGATATCCCATACTGATCACAGCTGCGAACGGCTTCATCCTCAGCAAGAATATCGCGGCAGAATTCTTGAAACGGTATGCCACCAAATTCCCAGAACGCAGGTTTTTGATGTCCGGCGGTGGGTGGCGCCAGTTCGAAGTTGCGATCTGGTTTTGAACGCTTTGATCCTTTGGCGCCGCCACTGGGCTTCGGTTTGCGTGCGCGATTCACCACGGTGCGAGACAAGTGAGAACTACCCCACGCTTGTCAAGCATCACCCCAAGTCGAGATCTAATGCTCGTATGGAAAAGACGTGCGCTAGATGTAAGCATTAGCATGCCTTTCGCGCGGTCAC
>JBGAVL010000241.1:0-9771 GCA_044228145.1 Obscuribacteraceae bacterium (SeqCode) | reverse complement strand
TTCATCTAGCCATGTCGGAATTCGGTTCTGTTGATTTGTATATCGAGCTCTGAATAAAGCATGGCTGTACTCATGCATGACGATACCTAGTTCGGTTTCCTGCTGACTCACTCTGTCGCTGATGAGAACAAGTCCCTGCTCCTTTACGTACGCAGCGCTGCCAGACTGCCAGGCCCATCGCGGTTTATATCCAAACAGTTCTTCGTGATAGCTTGTGAAATCGGCATGGCTAGAGAAGAAATAGAAACTAACATGCGGTAGTTTTTTTCCAAACGCTTCGTGTGCGCGCTCAGTACATCCCGGAATTAGGTTAATGCAACGGTCCTGCCAATGTGTCCTGTCGGCAAAAATTGTTATCTTGTCGTCGAGTAAATCATTGAATAGTGCAGTTTGTTTAGTCGGAAGCACAAGAAGCCAATACAAAAGGGCGCATTACATGCGCCCTTATTAAACAGCATCTAAAATTGAAAATGGTGGAGGCGACGAGAATCGCACTCGCGCCAAAAAAATCCTAGAGGCAAGCGATTACTTCAGGAACTTGGTCAACTGGCCTGCTTCTTTTCGAAGATACTTATTGGCGTACTTTTTGGCATTTCTTTCTGCTTCAGCCGCAACCTTTGCCTTGATCTTAGATGTGGTAGATGCCTTAGTCGTTGAGGAAGCTGTCGCGGAGGTAGCGGCTCCCTTCGTGCTTGTGGTGGAAGCTTTGGCTGATGCTTCCGCAGCCGCTGCAGAGGTTTTCAGAGTTGAGTTTGCCTGTTTCTTTTGAAGAGTGCGGCCGACCTGCTTTAGCGCTTCTTTCTTTCCAAGGTTCAAGCCTTTGTTCATTATTTTGTCAAAATCGTTGGCATGCGCCGGAAGCTGAGAGCTAACCATGAACCCGGCAACAAACAACAACGCCGCAAACTTGCGATTGAACATGGCACCCACCTCGTATGAAATGTCAGGGTTTGCCACCCTAACTCGCTAGCACATGAACATTGTTCACCTTGTCGCAGACGCATCCTCGCTTTACAACAAAATCTGAGCAGCACAAAGTGGGCGCGTACAATACGCCCCTACGATGAGCGTCAAACCGGGCGATGCATGGCATCGCCCCTACAAGTCTGCCTAAATGAAAAAATGGTAGAGGCGGCGAGAATCGCCTGGGCTGTCATTCTCAATAATATTGGTTAATTGATTTCGTTTGATGGTGCGAGTTTCGGGATTTTTGTCGCTCGCGCAAAGTGGCGCTAATGGTCCTGAATGGACTCAGGACGGGCCCCAAAATGGGCCACAGATTTTGAAGAAATTCTGGGGTAGGCACTGGTTGGATAGAAGGATGTTTCATTAGAATCAATTGTTTCACCGTGCGGTGAAACATGGCAAACAGGCGAAACCCTTGGCAGCCCAAAATCGATGGTAGAATCAACTCAACCTACTTATAGTCCACCATGTCGGCTGAATCATGACCACATCCCGCAAAGATTCTGATGAGCAACCACCTTCGAAAGCAAGGTGGTCTGAGGCTGCGGAGTCCATCAAGTTCATCGACCACCTGCTTGAGACTAGCGATCAGAGCGATGACACCAGCGATTGGGATAATCTGAAGACAATGCTCGATCAGGACAGGCTGCCTGGCAGAAAGCTCTTTCCAGATAAGTAAACTGGCGCCGGTAAGCACTTTCAGAGCTGATCGCCAACCGCCTGGCTCATTCGAATTTCCATTCGCCGCTTACCAATGCTTCAGCGATCAGCCCCCTAAACGATGCATCGTTTACTAGACCAAACGTCTGCGGAAGCCGAGCGCGCAGTTGCTCCAAATATTGTCGCCAGCTCGGGCGCGATTTCGTCAAACTCTTCTTGTGCCTTATTAGTGCAATCGCGACGAGACGCGCGCTCCTGCTTGTGAGATAAATCTGGTCGGCGATGAAGTCATCAGCGGTTTGCGCGAACATTCCGTTGCGCAGCTTATCGTTCGGAAAGTCTTCAATGTTGTCAGTGACAATTACATTCGCGCCTGCCCAGTCAGCCGCAGCTGCCACGTGATTGTCATCAGGATCGTCAAGAACGTATATTGAAATTAACGGCTCATATCCCTCAACGAGAGCATCAGGGAACAAGCTATCCATGCGTTGTTGCTTTCGTTCCAATGCGGACGGATCGGCGTCAGGATATCGCTCGACGAACCTCTCCATCCACTCTTTGTGAACATCTTGGCTCCAGCGCACATCAAAAAGTTCTGCTTCGCTCAAGAACAACAGCAGGTTGCTGATGAAGACAGGAAACAATACGGATGAATCAAGGAACGCAATCCACACAGGCCTGACTCATCAGTCCTGAAGCCCGAACAGAGCGTCATCCTCTGCCGTGATTTCAGCGATGGCCTTAAGACGCCGCCGCTTCGTCTGCTCCTTGTATTTCAGAAGATCTTCAAAGAGAACGCGACGATGCCTGCCGACCATGCGGTAGTCTAGGTCTCCTTGCTCCAGAAGTTTGATAAGGTGCGGGCGCGAGACGTTCAAAAAATCTGCAGCCTCAACAGTCGTCAACTCCGCCCGCATTGGCATGACCACAACAGCATTGCCCTGGGAAATTTCACCCAGAAGCGCAACAACAAGTTTGAAAACGCTCTCTGGAATTGCAGCACCTTGTCCACTTTGGGCGCCAAGAATGAAGTGTTTATTGGATTTATCGGCTTGCAGCTGCTCAAATGTTTCTTTAGCCTGAGCTGCCTCAGCCTTACTCGGAATAAACGGTCGATCTAGAACGGTTGCCATGCGTGATTCCTCCCGACCCTATTATACGGAATAAGCGCAATAAATGCAATAGATGCAATAAATGCAACACGCTTGACCAGAATCAATCAGGCAATGCAAGAATAGACAAGGCAGATTGCCAAGGGCAACAACGAACGATGTCTGTGCCAGAGCTTGACGAATCACGAGTCATTGAAATCAGTGAAGGATTTCCGGCTCCTCACGCACTGAGGACAACGAGTTTCGTTAGAGCACCGTATATAGTGCCTAGTGAATTGCACGCCAGCAGGGTTGTCCATGGCAGGCGTCAAAGATGGTATCTGGAAACCTGGTAACAATTGGTACATCTCGGTAAAGGTCAAGAGCCGGCGCCGAGTGAAATCTTTCGGCCGCGACCGCAAGGCCGCAGAGCTTGTGCTAGGAGAAATCTTGAAGCATCGCGCAGTTATGAATGTCACCAAACGGAGCAGCAAACATCGATGGCTATGTGTTCACGACAAAGACCGGTCAGCCTATCGATAAGCATCTCGATCACGTTTGGCGAAGCGCACTGCGAATGGCCGGCTTGCGTCATCGTCCGTCCTACCAGTTGCGACACACGTTCGTTTCTCTGTGTTTACAAAATGGCGTGGCGCCTGGCTGGCTCGCGCAGGTGCTCGGACACTCAACCCTACAAACGACGTTCAAACACTATGCTCGATTCATCAAAGATGCGTAACGAGAGAACGAAGATCGACTAGAACAGTTGCTAGTGCCATCAGCGTCAACGGGCGAAAAGGAATGCAAGGCGCGCTTCAAGCCGATGCGCTAGAATGCTCGTCAGGAGACGCTTTATGAACAGGATTTTGCCGGAAGAATTTGAAAGTAAAGAGCGATTCGAACGCGAGCTCCACCTCGAAAGAGATGATGCTCGCAAGATCCTCTTCGATTCCGGATACGTCGAGAAAGTTATGTTCACAGAATGCATGATTCCGTTGCAGATTGACGCTATTCTGCCGACGGGAGAAATGTGCTACGGTCGCAATTCGCGGGTAGGTGGCGACGTTACAATGTGGGTATTTGAGAAAGAATGCGATCTCTCCAAGGGCTGGCCGCCGATCCGTTTCAAGACCGAACGAGCTTCCGACGCCATTAAATACACGATTCTTGCGAGAGAGATGGTAGTCCTCATCGGAGAATATCTGAACCAGCGCGATTCAATCTGTGGTCAACACCACTGATCATGCCGAAATTAACAAAACGCACAAAAATTATGTGTATCGCAGCAGGCTGCTTGCTGACATTGTTCGGACTAGGTTGTCTGGGGCTGCGCCTCCTGGTTAGCGACATGTGCGACAATCAAATCATCAGTCAAATGCTATCTCCAGAAAAAGATTTGAAGGCAATTCTGTTCACGCGCGACTGCGGTGCGACGACCACTACTTCCTACCAAGTCTCCGTTCTAAATCCATGGGACTCCTTATCCAATGCCGACAGCGGGAATGTATTTGTGTCATACGCATCTCCATCGCTTCAATGGAAAGACAACCGAACCCTTTTGATTACCCGAACGCCAGCCGAAAAAATATTCCAACAGCAAAAGTCAATTACAGTCTGGCCGATGTTCAAGAACGTCCAGATCGAATACGCAGATCAATAAAACTAAAGCTCACCCAAGAATCCTTACTAAAACCGGGTGACTTCGGTTGCCAAAAATATCTTGACGGGCCACAAAAGGGGCCACACCCGCGTGCAAACGCAAAAACGCGAATGCCCGAAAGAGTGAACCTATGACGCTTTGAAGCCTGTTCTAATTGAAAATGGTGGAGGCGGCGAGAATCGCACTCGCGTCCAAAGAAGCCGAGAGGCAAGCGTCTACAAGTTTAGTTCAGAAATTACTACAGTCGCTGATTGCTCAGCCCGCTGCCGACAGCCTGAACGGCTACCCGGGATTGCGATTATGTCTTAGGCAGCACTATCAACCACTAACTTTGTGCTGCGGCAACCACCGTGGTTGACCCTTTAGTTTCGGGTAGTCAAGAAACTATCGAGTTCCGCTAATCTAAAACTAAGTTTTAGGCAGCGCGCAGAGCGCGCTTCGCGGAGAAATCAACGCTGATTACATTGGCGTTTGTTTTTTTTGCTCAGCTTTTAACGAGGATCCAAGCGACCTCGACCTGCAGCCTACGACCCAACAACCCTGTCGAATCTAAACGCCCCCATGTGGGTGTGTTTGGCAGATGCTTCTGTATATTCAATTTTCAGGGTGCAAAACTTCGCCCCAGGGGGCAAAAGTGGCGATCTACCTAAAGTATAGCAGCGTTTCTAAAGCCGTCCCCCAGAATAAAGGTTTCCATTAGCTTAAGAGCCACTGCAGGCTCCGGTTTTCCGCATTAGCGTTATCCCAGCCCAGCCGTTCGACGTATCTTTGTCGACAATGGCAAAGCCAGTATCTTCTATGACGGGCAAAATCCGATCAAGTTTCTCTAAAAGGATTCCAGCGCAGATAACACGTCCACCTGGCTTAAGTATTTTCGCGTAATCCGGCAGCAGAGCCATATTGTCTTCGCATGTCAGATTGGAAAGAATTGTGTCGAATTTTCTGTCTTCAACAAGGTCAAGCTCACCTGTAAGCATCTCGATGCGCGACTCGACTCGATTTAGCTTGAAGTTGTAGCAGGAGTTTTCTACGGCGATGCCATCAATTTCAACTGCAGTTACCTTAGCATCAGCATTGAGCAAAGCTACCGCAATCGCAAGAATCCCACTACCTGAGCCGACATCGACCACATCGCCAACATCTTCAATTTGTTCGATCGCAGCGAGACAGTAGCGAGTGGTGGCATGCAACCCTGTTCCAAACGCCATACCAGGATCAATGAAAAGCGGCACTCGATCTACGTCTAGCTCGTCTCTTTTTTCCATCCACCAGGACGGACAGATTTGAAGTTTTTCCCCAATATCAAAAGGGTGAAATCCTTCTTTCCATTTCGTCAACCAGTCTTGCTCTTCAAGAGCCACTATTTTCAAGGTTTGCAGGCATTCGCCTAAATAGTATTCCTCGAAGCAAGCGCGCAAGTTTTTCAAATCATCTTCGGAAAACTTCTCACGCTCGAAAGAAGCGACTATCTTCACATTGCCGCCATCGAGCGACTCAACCTGGCACCCTGTGGCGCCACACTGAATCATCAACCAACTGCAGATGTCCTCACGGTCGGCTGAAGTTTCAAACTCCGCTGTCGCCCATACTCTTTTGGGTTTAGCCTCATTGGAATTTTGCTCGCTAAGTTTTTGATCGCCTGTCTTTTGTTGCTCAGCCATTCTCAGTTGATTCCCTTAATCACTTTGCGAACCTGTTGCTCGATATTAGGCGCGTGCTTCATGATCTGTTTGCCGAGCTGGCGCTGAAGTTCGGCTTGCAGCGCACCTTTCATCCCACCCGGAATCTGAGCGTTTGCCGGCTGTCCCGGCGAAAGTGGATTTTGCTGTGTGAAAAGATTGGGCAACAAACCGCCGGGCTGGGCGGACGGGTAGGCGCCGCTCTGGCTAGAACCTTGCAGAAGCGGATGCCCGCCTTTCATTGGGGTGGGCAACACTGCAGATGCCGGAGTCTGCTGCGGAGGCAGTATTGGCGGAGAAGCTTTGCTGGCATTATAGTTGTCGGAACCATACCTGTTTAATTTGCTGGAGTCCGAATACTGCGAGCTTTCATACTGCGAATCGCTGTAATCGGGGTTGTTATCCGAATTTCGGTAAGAAGAAATTCCACTATTGCCGTTTGACTTGCTCTTGGAAGAATGCTTCGCAGATTTCGAATCATCGACGAGATTCATGGCGCGCGCATCTTGAGCACGCATGTCTCCGCTGTCGTCGACGATGACAACGAAAGCCGCTCCGGTGCTGACATTGGTCATGGCATACGTGCCCGATGGCAAAGAAGTATTTCCGGCTTTAAACATGGAGATGCTGTCACTATTGCCGCTTGTGCGATTGTTTCCACTGGCACTGCTGCTGCCGTAGTCGCCGCTGCTGCCCGCCCCACCGCTGTCGTATTGTCCCTGTTGTGACTGAAGCGAATCCTGCGCTGACTGGTCTTGCAGCTTCTGTTGTTTCGTTTTCTTTTGTTTTAACGCATCCGCAGGCAGGCTAAGTGATACCGCAATCAGCATCGCCATCGCCGACACAAAAATAGAATTCTTCAGCATATGACGCTCCACAAAGACGGCTCAATAATTTGGGGGAAACTCCTGTATTCCTTGCTTACCCGCGCACCACGGTGTTTAGTCACAGGGCATCAGTGAGCAGGAAATTGGCACCAGCGCGTGGAACAAAGAATCTTGTTGCCGCACTTTTAACAAACGGGCGAAATTCTCAGGATGAAACTGGCGACCATTCTAACTCTTATCTTTGCGGTGGCAATCCCACTCTCTCTGCTGACGCAGACCGGTTCAAGTGCCCAGTCGAGCCCGCAATCCGGCGGACAAGGGACAAATCAGGCAAGGCCCTTCCCGACCACAAATTATTACCGCAGCCCCTACCCACGACCGCCTGGCTACAGACCCGGAGAGTACGCGGCGCGAGCTTATGCTCGCCAGCAACAGCAGGAAGAAGAGCGGCGCCACCCTAGCAGGCAACCGACGCAGCAACAGGTTCAAGGTATTCAGCAGATTCAAAATTACCTGGGCACGCCTTCGAAAGCCGACAAGCAGAAAGGTTACACATATCAGGACAACATCAGCATCGACGGCATGAACCGGACTTTTCAGTGTCACTTGCCGGTCGGTTACAAGTCATTGAAAAACATGCCTGTTGTGCTGGTTTTCCACGGATTACAGCTGAATGGCTCCATGATGATGTTCATCAGCAATTTCAATCCTGTTTCAGACCGGAATGGCTTTGTCGTTGTGTATGGTGACGGCGTTGGAAAAGCCTGGGATGACGGGAGAGGCGGACGTGGTGTCGACGATGTCGCTTATGTCTGCAAAGTCATCGACAAAGTAGCAAGCACCGTCAGCGTGGACAAAAGGCGCGTCTATGCTTGCGGAATCAGTAATGGCGGATATTTCTCACAGCTTCTGGCATGCGCCATACCCGACAGGCTGGCGGCTATCGGTGTGGTAGGCTCAACCCTGACGCAACAAGCCGCCAATCATTGCCATTCAAATCGATCGATGCCAATCATGTTTTTCCTGGGCACAAACGATCCGCTTATCGCCTGGGGATCATCAGGCGCCGGCACTGTCAGCGGTGAACTGAACGAATTGGTAGATATGGTCGGAGCCAACAAGTATGGGGGCGTGGAAAGCGCGCTGGCAAGATATGGCGGTTTAATGCCTGTTCCTGAAGTTATCGATTTTTGGACTGCACACAATCATTGTTCATCCAGCAATCCACATACGACTACCGAGCCGGACAGAGACCCGAAAGACGGCACTCGCGTGCGAAGGGAGGCCTGGGGTTCCACCGGAGGCGAAGTTGTGCTGTACCGCATAGAAGGCGGCGGTCACACCTGGCCAGGCGGCTTGCCCTATGCTTCTTCAGGATTCGCCGGACGCATCAGTCAGGACATCAACGCATCTGAATTACTGTGGCAGTTTTTCAGAACGCACTCCAGATAGAAACAAAACAGATAGTCGCCAGACGGTGATTGATAAAAGCCGGAACATTCATGAAGAGCCAGGCTGTGCAAGAAGGGCCGGGATTTGCATGAAGGGTCGAGCGACGCATGGCGTCGCCCCTACGAAAGAAGGGCGAGGCATGACCTCGCCACTTTTCGATTTCTGCCACCTTCTAGCTGACGGGTCCAGCCGGAGCAGGCGCGGCTTCGGCCTGTCTGGCTCCACGACCCGGGCCGCCACGTCCCGGGCCGCCATGCCTGTGACCATGATGGCCTTTGAAGGAATGGCCGAAGCGCATCTTTTGCCTTTGTTCAGGCGTCAGGGTTTCAGCAAAATCAGCCTTGAAAGCGATCATCAAATTGGCGATATCGGATCTCAATTCATTGATCTTGCCTTGCGTGGACTTGATTGCTGCTTTATCGATCGACGGCTTGGTGAGCAGATCTTGGAGGTCACGCGAGTTTTTCGACAACTCAAGCTTCTTAGGACCAATTGCGTCTTTAAGTGAATTCTTCATGGTGAAGAGCTTCTCTTTCTGAGCTTCAGTCAAATCAAGGCCACCCCGCATACCGCGATGATGACCGGCGCCGCACGACTTGCCTTCACCGCCAGGACCGCCCAATCGTTCAGAGATGTTGGTTTTCATTTCAGATTGTTCCACAGCGCCCGTTTGGGTGTCTGCAAACGCAGGCGCCAGAAGGGAAAGTGAACCAATAGATACCGCTAACAAATTCCTGTAATTCATAATTCAATAACTCCTTAACACCACAAGCTCACCGACTGGAAGAAACCACTTACAAGAAGCGTCCCCAAAACTCGGCGCAGCCATTTTTTGCTTACACAGGTATAGACGTAAGTTGTCCGAAAAAAGTTCAAAAAAAAATCGCCGCCAAAGCAAAAAATTTTGACAGCGACATATAAATATGATTATCAGAGGGTTGAAAGCCTGGTTTGACCGTAGTGCTGGCGATCAAACAACCGGACGGAGCTGGGTACGCCCCGCCTTACAAATGAATTGCACGATTCTCAAATCTGCAGATGCGGACTAGCCGTTCGAATCTGACGGAGTGCTTGCGCCGCCTGCAGCGGCAGCAGCGGCTTCGGCTTTCTTGTCTTTGAGACGCTTCCAGGCTTTCGCCAAACCGATGATTACTAACGGCATGGCCAGTACACATACCAAAACGAGCGGATCTTGAAATACTTCCATGTTGCTCCTCCACGAGCCAGACTTGTTGGAATTGCTACCCCGAACCCTCTATTGACTTCCAGCGAGGCAATTGTCTTGGCCTCAAATTTATTCCCGGGTCACCGGTACCAAAACATAGTACCTCAATTTTTTTAACTTCCAAGAATTACTTATATGCGGTCACAGGTTTGACATACGCACATGCAAAAAAAGGCGAACTGTTTTTCTGTTTGTCACCATTGGTGGTGCG
>JBGAVL010000240.1:0-9793 GCA_044228145.1 Obscuribacteraceae bacterium (SeqCode) | reverse complement strand
ACAACGGCGTAGCCAATATGATCGGAACAATTGAAGCGCAGGCTGTTCTATTCAACCGCGATCAAGGTGAGCGAGTCACTACTTTCTCAGTCAACGAAAGACGCTCCCTGAGCCTCGAAGGAGTGGTCACCGTTGCCCTTGTAGTAAACAACGTGGGAGAGCTATTAAGCGGTCCGACGATCGAATCAGGCGCGGCCGGATTTTTACTTTCCAGAGAGTGGGAAGACATGCAAGACGAATTGAAAGGCGCCATCCACGAGCTGATCGCCCGCGCTCGCAAAGATGCCCCGCCAATTGATGTAGCCCAGTTGCGTTCGCAAATTCGCGACTCGGTTTCCAAATCATTGAGAGCAAAACTGCAAGCCAAACCGACCGTGCAAGTAATCATTCACGAACTGGCTAAGACTATTTAGACTGGCTGGTTTCTACCAGCCGCCTTCAATTACCAGCGCATTTGTTTGTGTTAGTTGAACGGTTGATTTCTCGCCCGCTGACAGCGTGACCGGTATCTGCCAGAAAAAATTCAAGCTCGATGTTTTGTGCGCAGCGACTATATACCAGGTTCCTGGGCTTACTGCAGCCACCCCCGACTGTAACTTTCTAGCACCGTTTTTCAAATTGATCTCGATTGGCGCCAGGCCTTTTTGCAAAGCTTCGTTTTCGAGATCGATGCCGTTTTCTTCGAAGTCCTTCACCGCCGATTGATAGCGAACCACACGGTCCGCTTCTATTTCATTGATGCGCCGGATCTCAGCCTGCATATATGGGACCATTTTGTGAGTCCACGGGTACATGGTGATGATATTTGTAGGAGTGCGCGTGCCGCTCTTCTGCAAGGCGGCTCTCAAAATATATTGCCAGCGCCAACCGGAGGTGGGAAACAGCCTGGAGTCAGACGAACGGTTGGAATAGCCAAGATTGAGCAACTGGCTTCGAATACTTTTCGGTTTGTCGTCCAGCTTATTGATTTGTCTAGTCACTCTGGGCGGTCGGGGTGGATATGGATAAAGCGTGATTGAGCTGACCGGTCGCGTCTGATGAGGAACCGATATGCGCACACGCAGCATAGCCTCGCCTTCGGGCGGTTCTGATATCACATCTTGACTACCATCATCAGCCTTTTGTTCTGCTTCCCCTTCGATTGAAGGTTGAATTTGCTGCACGACGGCTGGTTCAGGCTCAGCAGGGGACGCCGGTCTGGGGGTCAATGCCGGGCGATTTGGCGCCGCCGCCTGCACGGTAGAACAGAGAGCCAGAGAAAGGACAATTGCCTGAGCTATGCAGAAACACCTAAGCAAACCGGTAGATGGATGTTTGGACAAGAAAATCAGAGCTCCCTCGAGTGAGGCTGTCATTGTAGAACTTGATTACCACCCTTGGATTGAGCGCTTATCATGTTTTTTGCCGGAGAATTAGGCAAGCTTAGGTCTGGAGCGTCTGAATGAAGCTTCGCCTAACTCAGGTCTCTATGCAAAAAGCAAATTCACAAAGTGGCAAACAAAGAAGATTTGGTGCGCTGATTCTGGTTGCCCTGTTTTCACTTGTGGTCGTATTTTCATTTTTTCTGAACACCTCTTTGACCGAACGCGCATTCAGACGCGGAGACGACCGCTTGATGGAGCTTTTTGATTCCGGTGTCTACCTGAACTCGGCAAGAACAATCAACAAGGTCGACTGTGAAAACGAGATAAACAAGAAAGCTAGGCAGAAAGAACTAGCCGATATGCTGATTTTGGACGGTCCTGTCCTGCCGTTCATGATCGCCAGGGTACTGCTCCTGGCAAAACAAGCACAGGCATCGGAATTGTTGTCTGTGGCCTTGTTTGGAAGCGTCATTCAAGCAATTCTTGCCGGACTGGTTTTCATTCTTTGCCAGCGAGTTACAGGCAATAAATTCCTCGCCCTGTTGGCCGCAATAATGTGGGCTATTTACCCGCCGGCGGTGATAGCAACTCAGAGATTGGTTATGGAAAACCTCTCTTCGGTCTTATTATTTGCGGTCATCATTTGCTTTGATTGGACCCTGTCCTTTTCAGAAAAAGAGAACCGCCACCTTTTTACACTGGCGGCGTCGGCAATTTTCTTTGCGCTTATTCTGCTTACCAAGCCAGTTTTGATCTTTTCGGTATTACTGCCATTCTGTTTCGTTTTTCTATGCCTGCGCAGGAAACAGGCGCTCAGTGGATTTTTGATCTTTTCCTTAGCAACGGCAATGGCAATGTTTCCCTTCTGGATTTACACGGCAGAGGCGACGGGGAAAGTATGCTTTACGCCTCAGCGAATACCGACTTTCAACGCTCTGGTCGGCAACAACCTTGTTACTGATGGGCTTCAGGGTTTGCCTCAAGCAATAGTGTCGGACCATATCGCGAAAAGCCAAAATCTCGCCTTTGTCGAACTTTCGTTGTTTCTCGAAGATCCAATCGCGCATGGCGAGTTGAACATAAGAAAGCTGCCGCGCATATTTGCCGAGCCCTGGAATGATTTCAGGCGCGCCGCCATTCTTCCCGATGCCCAAAGCATACGACTGGCGCATCAACTTTTGGGCGCTTTTGAAATGGCAGCCGTTGTACTTGCCTTTGCTGTAACAGTGTCAAGATTGAAATCATGCGTTAGAAAGAGTTCTGAATCGAATCAAAAAATAGAAGATGAGGCAGGCAACAGTCTCGCTCACAGTGTGCCATTGATATTTCTAGCCCTTTTGGGACACCTCATCTATTTGGCTTTCGAAGGCATTCCCAGATACGGCTTTACCGCTGCGCCTTTGCTCTTGATTCTGGCATTCTGGCTCGTTAAACAAATGATTGAAGTGCGCCTTTCCATACTGTCTGCGTTAAATCTGGTCCTTCCGGCAATCTTGCTTGGTCTGCTTGCAAACTTTGGACGCTTGCAAAATGTTTTGACCTGGATTGGTTCGCCCATACTTTCTTGCATACTGCTTGTCGTTGTTTACATTGCCCTTGCCGTGTGGCTGATGTTGGCACTGAGTCGAGTTTCTCAGTCGTATTTCAAGGCCGCCGATAAGCGATTGGTGAAAGCAATTTTTGCTATTTCCACAATTCTATTTTCGATGACAATTACCCTCAGCATTATTCGCGAGAGGGTAAATTCGGATCTGATAGCAGAGCTATCCGGTCCAGTGAAGGCCACAAGAGAAGTGGATCTGAGCGGATCCCTATTAAGCAAAACCAAAAAGAAAATTGACTGGGCGCTCCTATTGATTCTGAAAAGGAAGTCGCGCAATCACATATTTCTATTAACGGGCATAAGATTCACGAGTTGCCCAGGAGTGTCTACAATTACTATCAAAAGAAATACGATTTGCTGGCATTTCTTGAAGAGCTGGCTACAGACATAAAGATGAAAGCTGAGGATGTTCGACAATGGCGTGCCGTGCCGATTCCTGTCGATTATCTCAAACCAGACGGCATAAACAAAATTTCTCTGGGGACGCCTGCCGCCGTACCGCTCACTATATACGGTGACTATGCTGAATCAGCATCTGATCTTTCGCCTACTTTTGAACACCTGAGCCACAGCCGAATTTTCACAGACGCCTCTTGCGTCGATTGGCGCCCCCGTATCAAGTACCTGACTCAATGTCCATCCAAGTCTTTTATCGAGACGAATGAGCCCAAGTACCCTCTGACTGCCAATCCAGATTTGCATGCGGCTCCAGGCATTCAAAATGGTCGCTTTCGCCTTCTTCTTGCCGTGGGGCTTGTCGACGACAACACGGCCTCGAACTTCACATCCGAAACTAAATCGTCGCCGCTCAGTTCGCTAAGTTTTAAAATCTCGCAAGATTCAAACAAAAAGCCGGTGTTAAGCAAGGAGTCGAGCGGTAACTTTTCGATCGGTCAATCTTGCCGAGCGAACTATCAGTTGAACGCCGGACAGCAAGCCACTCACATACTAGTGGAACTTAAAGGCAAAGCACGCTTGCAAGTTGGAGAAGGCAAACAAGCAGTAGTCAGGATCAGTCTGTGTGGTCCAAAGGATGAAAATGGCGCGGCCACCAAATACGCTGTATCCGACTACGACTGCAAGGGTCAACTCAAACCAGCATCCATTTGTCTGCCCAGCGCCCTGCAAATGCTCACGCTCAACGCTGCCAATACCACACCAATCAGCGTAAAAGCCGTCTATCCGCTCAATGTCGTCAGAGGCCGCGGCGACCATCTTTCCGTTGAACTCATGCCAGTTCCGTCCGGCACCACAGTGACGCTTGAAGACGCGGAGCTATCCGTGCGAGAAATTGTCTGGCCCGATCTGGGCCGCGGCACGATGCTTATTTACTGAAGCGGGCGATGCATGGCATCGCTCCTACGAGGTTAATCTAAAGATTGATAATCGGCAGGCAAGCCGGCATTGTAGATGCCGTCAAACACTTCTGCAATTCCTTCTTCTCCGCGCTTCGGATGACCGCCTGAAACCAATTCGACCAGGCGCTGCCAGCTCAGACTTTTGAACAACTCAGCATCGAAATTGGCGGCGCGTTCTCTCTCCGATTCGAGCACTGCAATTACGCGAGCGGATGGAAGTTGGAAAAAAGCATCGACGCAGGTCGAATCGAAGTGATTGTCGCGACCGTTGTACATGATTTCGGAGACTTTCTCAATCGGCATGCGATTGCGATAATGCCTCTTTGATGTAAGCGCATCGAAAACGTCGGCAACGGCGATGATTCTGGAGAGGAAAGGAATGTCCTCGCCCTTCAAACCGCGATAATAGCCGGATCCATCCACTTTTTCGTGATGGCAGGAGGCGACGAATGGCACATCTTGCAGGCGACGAGTAAATGGCAAATTGGAAAGCAGATCGTAAGTAATGCTGGCATGTTTTTGCACGGTCGCATACTCTTCTGGCGTCAGTCTGCCGTCTTTCCAGAGAATTTTTTCTGGCACACCGATTTTCCCATAATCGTGCATCATGGCCGAATAGCGCAAGACATCGATATCGTCGTCGGGCACATTCATCGCCTGCCCGACCAGCAAACTGTAATTGGTCACACGGATGGAGTGACCGGCGGTGAGCGGGTCGCGCTGGTCGATTGTCTGTGCCAATGTCTCCAAAGTCTTGTCGACGAACCTTTCGATTTCGCCGTATGCCTGAGCTTGTTCGATCAAGCCGGCAGCCACTGCAGTCAGTCCTTCAAGCCAGTCTTCATCTTCGTTGGTGAATGGTCCGTCGAATTTGTTGAGGACCTGGAAAACCCCGATTACTTCTCCGCCTCTGGCCAGCATAGGCACGCAAAGCACGCTGGATGTTTGATAACCGGTATTGCGATCGACGGCTGGATCGAAGCGCGGATCTTGGTAGGCATCAGGAATGTTGATCATTCGCCCGGTGCGCGCGCATTCGGCAACGATGCTGTTTCCGCCCACGGGAATACGAATCATGCGGTGTCCGACCAGGCCTTGAGCGACTTGCGTCCACAATTCGGAAGCCTGAGCGTCAAGAACAAATACCGAGCAGCGATCGCATTTGAGCATCACTTGCGTTTCGCGGGTAATCACATCGAGCAGGGAATCCAGGCGACGCTCGCTGGCCATCGCTCTTACGACGCGGTAAAGTCCCGAAAGTGGGCGCAAGCGATCGAGTTCTTCCTGCTGTCTGAGCGATTTGATTTCGCGCTCTATGAGGTCGACTTCCCGCTTATTCAGCTCGGCTTCGAATTTAGAGAGGGTCTCAGCGCGCGATTCAACGTCATCGTGACCGGCGACGCCCGACGCCAATGCGCAATCGGTGGCGGGATGGTCATGCACTGCCGCGCTCTTTACGCTCTTCTTCGATTTATCGGCAGTTTGTGTTTTTGCCGCTTTCGATGCCTTCGCCTTTGCGTCCTTCGCCATTTGTCACACTAACTCAGCCAATTGTTGCCTTAATGATAATCACGAGGAGTTTGCCGCCTGGAGGCTTTCAGTGGGGGCGGGGTCAAAAACCTAGACCAATATACCCACTTGCTCATTTAAAAGACCAATATTGGCCAAATATGTAGCACCTGCTGTGGCGATGCCGTGCATCACCCGGACAACGCATGGCGTCGCACATGCAAGGCTTATTCTTCCGGAATATGGGGGAATCGGGGTGGTGCAATCCAGCGCCAGAAAAGCAAGCAGGCTCTGCCGATTACTCTATCTTGCGGCAAGAAGCCCCAGACATGGCTGTCTTCCGAATTATTGCGATTATCGCCCATCATGAAAAGATGGCCTGCCGGCACAATGATCGGGTCATTGGCTCTGGCTTCATCTCCAAAAGGTCTGATCATTTTGCCAGTAGAGGAAGGACCGCCGATGTCGCCCAGGACGTTTCGATCGTAGTTGGGCGCTTCTTTGGCGTAGCTGCCTTCGTCGAGCAATTGACCGTTAATGTAGACGCCTTCGCCTTTCTGAATACGAATGTGATCTCCGGGAAGCCCGACCACGCGCTTGATGAAAGCCGGTTCGTAAGGCAAAAAGGGCAGACCGGTCAAACGTCCGAGTATGGTGAGCGGGTCGTTTTTCAGGTCCTGACCGCCCATTTCGATGGGTGGTGGATAAAAAACCAGAATGTCGCCGCGTTGAATCGGCTTGCCGAAGTGATGCGAAACCTTCTCCACCAGCAGCCGATCGTTAATTTGTAAGGTCGGCTCCATAGAGCTGGACGGAATGTAGCGCGCCTCAGCCAGAGCAAAACGAATGACGATCAGAAGAACAAGCGTGACTACGACGAGTTCGACGATTTCCTTCACAACCGAAATTATTGGAGATCCGGATGTGCCGTTTCCATTAGTGGATGAATTGGACACGTCCTTTGAGCCTGATTGTGAGGGAGAATCCGAATTGTTTGAAGCGGACGGGGCGGCCGGCTCCACTGAAGCGCTATGGTCTTGAACGTGACCTTCCTTCGTCTCGTAAAGCGTTTCGGGGCGCTTCGAGGTGACTGATTCAGGTGGCTCCATGGAGTGGGTTATTGCCTCGAACTCGAAAGAATTAGACAGTGTCGATTATACAGGCTTCAGCCTGGACTAGCTTTCTATCTTCTGCCGGTTTTTGCCGCAGCGCTGCCGACCGCCTCTTTGTCGTGGGTTTTCAAGTCACCCTTCACGATGCTCTCCATTGCAGAAACATATCGATCGAGATCTTCAGGCGAATTCATCTCTGTGACTGAGACGAGCAAATAATCCTTCATTTCCGGATAAAAGAAAGAAAGATCGATGCCGCCCAAAATTCCGAATTCCTTTAACCGGTCGAGAACCTGATGCGCAGGCTGACTGGTCTTTATGACGAATTCACTAAAGAAGGGCTCAGGGAAGGGAGACTCGATACCAGCAATGGCGGTCAGCCTTTCCTTAAGACTGTGAGCGCGTTGCAAGCTAATATTGGCCAATTCCTTCAGCCCGACCGGTCCGACGCTGACGATATAAACCAGCATGGCCAGGGCGTTCAAAGCCTGGTTTGTGCAAATATTCGAGGTCGCTTTGGCGCGGCGAATGTGTTGTTCGCGTGTCTGCAGAGTAAGAGTGAAGGCTCGCTGACCGCGATTATCGACAGTGACTCCGCAAAGGCGACCGGGCAACTGGCGAATGAACTCTTTCTTGGTGGCCATATATCCGGCAGAAGGTCCGCCGAAGGAGAGCGAATTACCGCAGGGTTGTGCGTCTCCGACGACAATATCGGCACCGAAATCACCCGGAGCAGTTAGCAAACCAAGTGAAATAGGCTCGGAAACGACAACCAGATGGGCGCCGGCAGCATGTACTTTTTTGCCGAGCGCTTCTAGATCTTCCAGACATCCGAAATAATTGGGGTACTGAACGACAACGCAGCTCGTCTTGTCATCAATCATCAGCTTGGACAGCTCGATTGCGCCGCCCTGCAAGGCCGCTTCTTGATAGTCGATTCCGCAAGACTGGCAGTATGTGCGGGTGACTTCTTTATACTCGGGATTAACCGACGCGGCACAGACGATCTTTTCTTTGCCAGTCAACCGGGCGGACATCAAGCAAGCTTCTGCCAGTGCGGTCGGGCCGTCATACATAGAAGCATTGGCTACTTCCATGCCGGTCAAAAGGCAAATTGCCGTCTGAAATTCGTAAATGGCTTGCAAGGTGCCCTGGCTGACTTCCGGCTGGTAGGGCGTGTAAGCAGTGGAGAATTCACCGCGCGACAAAATGTTGCCGACAATAGCCGGTACATATCTGCGATACGAACCTCCACCCAGAAAGCTGGCTTGCCTCGAAGCAGGCATATTGCGATTGGATATCGCCTGGACTTCTTTGGCTAGTTCTTGCTCGCTCATTCCGCTGCGCAAATTGAGCGCCTTTGCTCTCAACTTTTCAGGAATATGCTTGACGAGCTCTTCAAAAGAGCCGACGCCTATGGTTTTGAGCATCTCCTTGCGCTCGGCATCGGTGTGCGGCAGATACGGGAAATTGGCTTCGCTTTCAGTCATGCCTTTAACTCTGGGTGATAGTGGAAGTAATCAAGCACGGTCATGTCATTGCAAGCATTGAGAAACGCTGTGACAAACAAGCGCAATAACGCAAGCGCGCCGAACAATTTTATAGTTTAAACGCTGAGCGAACTTGAAGTGCGTTCTATCTATTAATATTGTTTCGCATAAGCCTGCCTATGCTGTCTGAGCAAAAGAAAGGCGACAGCCGACAGCGCAGCCGAAATTCAAATTACACAGATTAAACAATGGACGCAAACGACAACGAAACCAGAGTGATTGTGGGGCTCGGCAACCCGGGCCTGGAATATGCACGCACGCGCCACAACATGGGATTCATGATCGTCGACGGCATTGGTACTGCAAATGGTGCGCCGCCAACTACAAATAGCCGCCTCAAATGCGACTTCTCCAAATTCACTTACCGCGGCAAAACGATCATGCTCGTCAAACCCATGACATATATGAATCTGTCAGGAGAGTGTCTGGTAGCCGTAAAGCAGTGGTTCAAATTGCCGGTTTCTTCTTTCATCGTGGTGCACGATGATGTCGCCTTGCCACTTGGCAAGCTGAGAGTGGTCAATGGTGGGGGCGCCGGAGGACAGCATGGGGTGGAATCGATTATTGAATGCCTGGGCGGAGATGCTTCTATAGTACGTTTGAAATTCGGTGTCGGTCCTGATCCTGGCGGCGATCGCAGAGCCGGTTATGTTCTCTCCAAAGTTCCTGAATTTCAACAAGAACTGCTCGGGCAATCTTTAGACCTGGCCAAGAAGTGCTTGTTCACCTGGATAAACGAAGGCACTTTGAAAGCGATGAACAAATACAACTCCATCGACTTGCGTCCTGAAGCAATTGCCGAAAAAGAAGAAAAAGAACGAAAGCGCGCTCAACAAGCTCAAGAACGCAAAGAAAGATTGGAGAATCAGAGATTGGAGACTGAGAGACTCGAGAGTGAGAAATTGGAGAATCTAAGACTAGATCGCGAAGAGCAAGAACGCGAAAACGCAGAACTTGAAAGCAAGAAAGGAAAAGGCGACAGCGACGACGTCGCCTGAACATAGATTTCGAACGACGGATATCTCCATGCAGTACAAAAGAATGCACCTTGGCAGGCGCATTACGGTTTGTATCAAAGGGAAGATCTTTTTCCCTTCGTTTTTAACTGTGCAATTTCGTAGGTTAAAGAAAAAGTGTGTGAAAAATCATCAAACAACGGACGTTTAGGGCGGATGTCATTAATCTAAAATTTGCTGTGCGTCATGAAGATCTCTTTTAAGAGTGGTTTCCCAAAACCTGCTTTTGCCAAACTGGCAGCCTTAGGGCGCTCTGATGGGATTTTCGCTATCGGCCTAGC
>JBGAVL010000023.1:0-32334 GCA_044228145.1 Obscuribacteraceae bacterium (SeqCode) | reverse complement strand
CGACATGGATGACCTACGGCGCGTTGCCGAAGCGTACTCCTTGAACGGGCTCGACAACGAGATGCTGCTCGATCAAGCGAAGAAGGACGAGCTTGTCGGCTTGGACTTCGACAAGGTGCGTAAGCTGGCTGAAGACGACCAGATCGTCATGTTCGAGATCAAGCTGGCGCAAGGTGCCAAGCCTGGTCAGGGCGGCAAGCTGCCCAAGGAGAAAATCACTCCCGAGCTGGCCGCCTTCCGTGACATTCCCATGGGCAAGGACTGCTACAGCCCGAACGCGTGGGATGAGTTCTGCGACGTTCCGTCCATGTTCAAGTTCGTCAAGGCCCTTCAGGATCTCACCGGCAAGCCGGTGGGCATCAAGATCGTCGTTGGTCAGGACCGGCACATCGAAGAGATTGCCGAACTCATGGCCATGACGGGCGAAGGTCCGGACTTCATCACCATCGATGGTGGCGAAGGCGGAACCGGTGCCGCTCCTGTGGCGCTGGCGGATCACATGGGCGAGCCCATCCTGCACTCGATTCCGATTGTCGACAACATCCTGCGCAAGCATGGTGTCCGCAACAACACGGTGTTGATTGCCTCCGGTCAAATCGCCAAGGGTTCTGATGTTGCCATCGCTATTGCGATGGGCGCCGACATGGTCAACATCGCTCGCGGAAACCTGATCGGTGGGCTGGGTTGCATCATGGCCAAGCGCTGCCACACCAACCACTGTCCAGTCGGCATTGCTACGCAGGATCCCCGCCTGCGTCGTGGTCTCGACCCGGAGGATAAGTACGTCCGCACCGCCAACTACAACATGGTGCTGCAGCGCGATCTGCTCATCATCCTGAAGTCGATCGGCGTGCAGAACCCCTGGCAGCTGACCCGCAACCACTTGAGTGTGGTGACGGCGCCTCTGGTGTCAACCAAGGTGTCCGAGATCTATCCGTATGCGGATGGGTCGAACGGCAAGCGTGAGCCCGTGCTCGGCGACCTGCCGCCGGAAGACACCGAGCATCTCGATCGCTTCGGGCCGAAGCTGATTCAGCTCGAAGTTAAGCACTAGTCGTCTTCGACTGGTGTTCTGCGAAAACTCGAGAGGGGAGGGGCTTTGCGCCTCTCCCCTTTTCGAGCTTTTTGTCCAGAGGCGGAACGCGCGCAGTGCGCTCCGTCAAACGAAATCAGTTCCCAACACCACGGAGGTGAACATGGAGCATGAAATTCATCACGAGGGCAGTGGTGCCCTCCTTCAGGTCAGCCTCAATCTGAACGAATCGGTCAAGGCTGAATCGAACGCGATGGTCGCCATGAGCGGCAAAGTCACAGTCGAAGGCAAGATGGACGGCGGCTTATTCGGCGCGCTCAAACGCACCGTTTTGTCCGGCGAGTCTTTCTTCGTGCAAGTTTTGACCGCCAAAGGGGAAGCCGGAATGGTCCTTCTGGCGCCTGCATTGCCCGGTCACATCAAAGTTCTCGATGTGAAGCCCGGCCACCAGTTCTGCATGCAGCGCGGTGCATTCCTTGCCGCCATGGGTGGTGCCGACATCGACACGAAGATGCAAAACCTGGCCAAGGGATTTTTCTCGGGCGCCGGTTTCTTCGTGCAGAAGACGCAGGGCACAGGCAAGATTGCCGTTTCTTCATTCGGTGCCATTCAGGAAATCGATGTCCCCGCCGGCGAGGAATTCGTCGTCGACAACGGGCATCTGGTCGCCTGGACCGACACCATGACCTACAAGCTCGAGAAGGCCGCCAAATCCGGCTGGTTCTCCTCTGCCACCAGCGGCGAATGGCTTGTCTGCCGGTTCAAAGGTCCCGGCACGCTCTACATCCAGACGCGCAATCCTGCCGCCTTCGGCGAGTGGGTGCGTGCTCAGGTGCCGTCCAAATGACGCTGTACCTTCCTTTTGAAGGATAGCGCTCAACCAAACGCTTTCGACGAAATCATGCAAACCGGCATTAACACTGCCTGCGATGCATGATTTCGTTTTTTGGATCATTTCTACTACATTCTTTAGTTGTCTTCCAGCGTCGTCACTTCCGGCACCTGTGTCGCATCCACTTCATCGTGGTCATGTCGTCGACTACGGAAGAGCTCTCAATCGCTCCCTCACAGGGTTAAAGCAAACAGCAAACAACGAGGAATTATGCTCAGTTCCGCCAGGTGACACATATAAGTTGCAGAGTATCGCGGTCAAACTAATGCAGATGAAAAGGACTCGCTGAGCGGCTTTTCAAGACTAATGTTTGGACGTCATTTCTATGCTTTACTGATCGCTCCGTACAAAACCGATGGAGGACGCATGTCTACTAAAGCAGATCCGATCCCAAAAGGTTACCACACGATAACACCGACACTCACTTGCAAAAATGCTCTCGAAGCCATTGAGTGGTACGTAAAAGCATTCGGCGCCGAAAAGCGCGAAGTCTGCATGGGACCTGACAAGAAAAATGTCATGCACGCAGAAATGAAGATTGGCGATTCTATCTTCATGCTCAACGATGAATTCCCGGACATGAATTGCAAGTCTCCAACCTCCTATGGCGGCACAAGCGTAGGCATGTGGCTCTACGTAGAAGACTGCGATAAGTGGTTCGAACGCGCCACCAAGGCAGGCGCCAAGACCATCATGCCTGTGGGCGACATGTTCTGGGGCGACCGCTTCGGACAAGTCGAAGATCCTTATGGCCACAGATGGAGCATTGCCACTCACGTCAGAGACATGACCAAAGAAGAAATCGAGAAAGGTCAGGAAGCCTGGATGAAACAGGCGGCAATGGCGAAGTAATCGAGGGCCCATGCGCCTGCGGTGAAACCAATTAGCAAAAAAAGTGAAACCCACAGTGACTGTGGGTTTCACTTTTCTATCTGCGCTTTCGTTCCAACTGCACCAGACACCTCTAGATGAATCAGAGAGGACAAAAGTGCCGTACAATGAGCTTCTTTGACAAATTACGACAACGCATAGTAATCGCAACTTAGAAAAAATTGTTCAGGAATAAAAGAAAGAAATTAGGACAATGGTTCGACAAACCAGACGCTGAGCCATTTAGCGGTAGATGCTGAAACTCGAAGGGAGCGGAACGGAATATCATCCCGCCCCCCTCGAGTTCAGCCAACGAAGCCTACAGTGCCGCTTTTGAAGTGCTCAGGCTGCCCGCGCCTGTTCGGCGAGTTGCTTCAGCACTTTGCGCAGCGCACCGGGAGTGCGTACCTTCTGCGGAAACACAAGACGCAGCGCATTGCGCCCGAGCTGCAAATCGAGCCCATCGGGATCGCAGCCGACACACTTCCACGCGCCGTCCTTGCCGCCAAGCAGCTTGGTGGCATACAGGCGACAGGTATCGGCATGGTCTTCATTCAGATGGGTGACGAAGTCCACTTCCGCATCGACGAATTTGCGAGCATTCGTGATGTCGGTGATGATCTCCTCGGGCTTCACGTCGAAGATGCGACCGAAGCCGCCGACGACGTGACCACCGTCTACGACCATCCGGTAGTAGCCGAAGTCGTGAATCGCCGCGTAGACATGCGCATCGGGCTGGCGAGCCTGATATCGGCGAATGTCTTCGGCGTCGGTTGTAGGAACAATTGTGCCGGTCAGCATCAGCCGTCCGTTCGCCAGCGGATTGCCCTGACCGCGCTCGTCAACCATTAACGAGATGCGATTGTCGCGCAGAAGATTCTGCGTGTGCACCGCGAGTTTCGAGATGAGAAGCAACGGAGAGCCGTCGTGTGCGGTTGCAACACAGACGAGGGAGACGAAGGGGGAGCCGCTTGGCATCAAGGTGCCCAGCGATGCAACCCGCGCTTCGCGCAGAAGCTTCTTGGCGCCGTCTGCATTGCTAGCTTTGCGTGGTTTCATGGATACACTTCCTTTTGCCACTGTTAATCAGAGCAACGACAACCGTGGTTTGTTTGCCGTGCCCGTTTGTCAGTACGAAGTTGAAATCTCATTTCCCGAATCTGAAAGCACGCAAGAACCCGCTCACACAGCACTTGCTGAGCAAATAGAAACGGGTTCAAAACAAAAATGTGCGGTCTTTCGAGTCCTGGAAATATAAAAATAGAGAAGCGCTTGAGCTTACTAACCTGAGTTACTCATATCGACTCTTTTTGATTAAAGGTTTTTCGTCCGCCAGGTAGCTCCACCTTGAGCTATCCATTGCCCTTAGTACTGTTCAAAGAATGTATAGAAAACCTGAAGTTTCTGGTGTTAGAGCCGGTTTAAACAAAACATCTCTGGCCTTGTTCACGCGAACCCCTGACTACCAGATCAGACGACACCCAAAATTACTCGTGCTTATTCAGTCATCGTCTTCGTCAGCAAGCGGGATGGTAAACCAAAATGTGCTGCCTTTGCCCTCTTCGCTCTCAAAACCAATAGTCCCACCATGTTGATTTATGATCGCCCTGCAGATTGCCAGACCCAGTCCGGATCCGCCTTTCTGCTTCGCATCGGCATATTCCACCTGTTGGAAGCGTTGAAATAATGCATTCTTGTACTTTTCCGGAATGCCTCGACCTTTGTCGACAACTTCCATGCGCACAAATCCATCTTTGACTGAAGAATTGATCTGTACCGACGAACCTTCCGGAGAAAACTTTATTGCATTGGACAAGAGATTCACCAAGACCTGCACAATCCGGTCTTCATCAGCGATCACGTGAACAAGGTCCACATTTGTTTCAATGGCGACATTCTGTTTTGCAGCAAAAGCTGAAACAGCTTCAAGAGAGCGCGTCACGGCTTGCGACACGATCACAAGGTCCATTTCCATGAACAGCTGACCGGTTTCGAGCTTGTCCACATCGAGCAAATCATTGATCAACTTGATCAGTCTCTGCGTGCTGCGGTCGGTAATCTGCAACATCTCACGCGACCTTTCATCGATTGACTCATTGGTGCTCAGCAATGTCAAAGATGCGCAGATCGATGTAAGTGGCGTTCTCAACTCATGCGTGACCGTGGCAACAAACTCCCTCCTTTTGCGCTCAATCTCTCTCAATTCGGAAACATCAAGAATGTTCAGCAAATAGCAATCTTCCTGACCAAGGGTAAAATCACCCATCGACATCTGCACAGGAAAGTCTTCTCCCGATTGCTTGAGCGCTTCTTGCCCCAGAACATGATTGCGCGCTTTTTCAGTTAGTTTTGTGAAAAACTCTTCTCTTTCGGCTTCCGACGCCAGAGGAGCGGACTCAGCGAAAAGCGACACGACATCGCTGCCTTCAAGGTCTTCCCAACGATAGTCAAACATCTCCGTGGCGCTGCGGTTGGCAACAAGAATCTTGCGTTGGCGGCTCACCACTATCAATCCCACGATCATATGCTCGATCATACTGCGGATTCTGCGCTCACTCTCCTTCACAGCCTCTTCTGCCAGGCGCCTTTCGGTGATGTCGTGAGCGACACAAAAATACGATTGTTCTTTGTCGGAAAAAAAAGTCGACCATAAAACCGAAACTTCCTTGCCGTTCTTTCTTTTGAACTCTGTTTCGAATACGACTGTTTTGCTTTCGGTTCTTGCCTCAGCTAATGCGGTTTCCGCTGTCTGCACACTGGACGGCAAAACAAAATCAAATAGTTTTCTTCCCAACAACTCTTCAGAATCGTAGCCCCAGGCCTTGTCCGACGCCGGACTGACGGCAGTAAAAGCAAGTTTTCTGTCGATAGAACAAATCACGTCGGCAGCATACTCTATGACGGCTCTTTCCTTTCTGGCTGCCTCTTTCAGAGCAGCAGCCATATTGTGAAAGACCAGGTCGAGTTGAGCAATTTCATCGCTTCCGCCAAGCGCTCGATTGAGTGGCTGATCCGCCGCCAAACGCATGGCATTGTTGCTGATCAGTCCGATTCTCTTTGTGATCTCAAAGAAGAACAAGAAAACAAATGCAAGCGCCAGAGCGATGTTAAAACCTACACCACAAGCCAATAGCGTAATCAAGTTGCGCCTCGAGGCTTCGCGCGTTTCTCTGCTCGTCGATTCGATTCGACGAGATTCTGCCGTCAACTCAGTCAAAATTACCCTGATCGCTTCCCGTCTTTTCGTCAGCATGTCCAGTCGAAATGGCGCCCGGCTGACACCGAGATCCAGTCCCGGCCGCTCTAGCGCGCTAATCGAATCTTCCAAAAGCATTGTTCCGCGAACAATTCTCTCGTCGGCTTCCTTCAAGATCGGCTGAATAGCCGCGTCATCTTTGAGCAGGCGCTTCAGCTCGGCTAGATCCTCTTGCAGTTTTGGCGTCCAAAAATCATAGCGAGCCCGGTAAGGTCGCCATTTCGTGTAGGTATACACGCCAACGGCAATACTTGCTTCAGTGAAATCGAGATCCACTTTGTTGGCCAAAACCATTACTTGCTTGCTCTTGAGTTGCAGCTCCAGCTCTTTGTTTACTTCATTGAGCCGAACCGCAAGAAGGAATATAAAGGCCAGCTCGCAAGCCAATATGACGAAAGCAAACAACAGTCCTTTGTGGAGCAGTTTGAGATTGAATTTGAAGGAGGAAATGTCAATCATTTCTTCGATTGCTTTTGTTGTGTTTTCTGCAAATTAAATACGAGCCGCTTCAATTCTTGCTGATTACGCTGCAATTCCACGGGGTTGTTGTTGTATTTGCATAATTCGATTGACTCTTTGACCGTCTTTATAGCCGCATCGTAGTTGCCGCTTGCCTCGTACTCTTTGGCTAGAAAAACCATCGAATAAATGGTGTCGTGATCTTTCATGCCAAAATTATGCTTGAGAATATCTACCTTCTTTTGCCACCAATAGCTGCTTTCTTTGTGCTTCTTGCGGTAAAAATAGTAGTCGGCAATTTGCCGGCAAGACCCGGCAAGAGCCGGATGATTGGGACCAAACGCTTTGACCGAAGCATTCTGCAAATGCATCAGCAATTGCAGCAATTTCACATCCGGAGCCACCAATCCAGGTGAGTTCCAATCAGCGCTTTCGCGCGCGCGAGTAAGCAAGTCCATGATTTGGTCACAATGCTTTAACGGAATTAAAAGCTTAATCCAGAGCGTTTCTGCCGCCTTCATATCACCACGATTATAGGCGGCAAGCCAGTTTTCAAAACCTTTGCTCAGTGTTGCCTTGCGGACAGTTTCAATATCAATTGTGTTTTCATATCCCGTCGGCTTGACTGCACGCTTTCCTATGGCGATGTTGATTCTTGAATTGAGAATCGTTATTCGCTCCAAACCAGCAGTATTGCGCTGCTTCTTGTACGCAGCCGTGTTTTTCTTGATAATCTCTTGCGCCTCGCCGACTTTGCCCATTTCAATCAGCAGTCTAGCCAGTTTGTCATTGGTTTTCAGTGTCACGGAATTCTCGGCGCCCAACTGGCGTTGCCTGATCTCAGCAACCTGACGGCGCAATTTCAAAGCCGCTTCAAACTCGTTTAGTTTTTCATGTTCATCAGCAACAAAGCTGTGTGTTGATGCGGCAAGCAAGTGAGAAGCACCGACCTGTCTTTCGGTCAAATCGTTCAAATGTTTGACCGTGGAAAAACGCTGAGCCGGCTTGACGATGCCGCCTGAGGCAAATCTATACTCATCAACAGCCGCTTGTATAACATCGTCCATGTCGCTTGCTTTGCTCATCGATGCAAGAACCTTTCGCCACTCTGCATCGGCTTTATCAGGCTGATTGCCGGCTGCATACTCGGCCCATTTCTTCAACGCGATAGAATCAACCACTGGTCGACCGGCGGCCAAATCCTTTGACGTCTCACCGCTTTGCGCAACTGAATCCACTGAATCCATTAATTCACAGGCGCAAATCAAAAGGCTTATCAACACAACAAGCTTGCCTTTGAATCTCTCTTTCACTTTCATGGAATCTTCGGGCTCACAATCCGGTTGGATAAGTTATCAGCTTAAGTACAAATTGACTCCTTCCAGCATTTGCCCAACTCCGAGCCAGTTTCCCCTACTACACTATGTCATTTTCTCGACAAAAAAAGCAAAAGCGACCAAAACCTCCAGGCTGTTATGCCGGGAAGAATCGGTCGCTCCGCTCAGGCTGTCAGTCAGCCTTCAGCCGTTAGCGCTTGTTGCTGAACAGCATGAAAATGACGGCGACCGCCACAATCACGAAAAGCCAGGACATGGCCCTTCTCCTTAACTTGAGGTTGGTTGCAACAACAGTTCGGCCTTAGTTGGCCTGTTCACCGACGCCGTGCGTTGAAGCTTAGCGGTTGGTGAACATCATGGCGACGGCAACGACGAGGATGCCGACGACGATCCACGTGATCATGGATTGTCTCCTGAAACTAGGTGTTGTTTGCAGCAACTTTGATGTCTCGATTTCTCAAGACTCGACTTGATCTCCCGAAGGAAGCGAGAGTCGGAAGTAGACCACGCTTATGAATCCGATCACCGAAGTCATCACTGCCACAACTGGGTCCGGTACGAGGAAGTACCAGGCCCAGCCGTGTGCGGCAGCGAGAATGAAAACGGAGACGTATTCAACGATGCCTTTCGTGGGAAAGCGACTGAACGACGCAGCCCAGAAAAACAACGCTTGTAGAAGGAAGCCGGTGAGAGAGGAACCGAGAATAAACGCGAGCAGGTACAGAAGTGCTAATGCTGGAAGCATGTTTCAGCCCCTTTCACCTGACGTCTAGGGCGGTTGAAGCCGCGCCGGCGCCTTACTTCTTCTTTTTCTTCTTGCAGCAGTCTTTCGGGTCGGTGGTGGCGTGGTCACCGCAGGTGCCGGACTTCTTGTCGTCCTTGCAGCCGCAGCCCTTGTCGCCGTCCTTCTTCCCTTCCTTCTCCTTCAGCTTCTCGATGGCTGCACGATTCTGCTCGTGAGCCCACTGATCTTCGGCAGCCTTACCGCGACCGCTGAGCGGACCTTTGTCTGACATAGGGAAATCCTTTCGTTTGCGATTTGCAGACTTTTTGTTTTCCACGCGCACGCTTCTTGACTTCACCACTTCCTGCACTCAACCGATGAAAGTTAAGTGTTCAAACCAAAACGTGCCTCCTCATCAAAGTCGCTATGCGCGTCTGAGAAGAAAGAGACTCTCTGTGAGTGAGATTAGGCTTTGATTTTGGGGAGGAAGTAAGGTGATGGAGAAGTTACGAGTGAAACAAGATCACTTTACGAGTTAAGGCCTCTGTTTTAGCGAAAGCGGTGCTAACTTTTGCAACTTTGCTGCTTGCAACACAAGTTCACGATCCAGCAAATGCTGAATTGATCACACCCTTGGCAACCAAACCGAATTCTCGCAACGAGTAGCGCAGATAGAAAAGCGCTTGATAACCAGCTTGCTGTGAGCTTTCTAGCGGCTTTCGAGAGGCTTTCAAAAGTCCTGGCGTGAGCGTAAAAAGTTTGCGCAATCAAGTTCTCTTGTAACTGCTTGAATTGAAAAATCTGCCACACTGCCAAATCAGGAACGCACTAAGTGCGCTCCCATACAAAAGACAGGCTTATATGGCGTCGAAGAAAATTGCACTGGTGACTGGCGTCTCGCGCGGAATAGGGCGCGCGATCGCATTGCAATTGCTGGCCGATGGTTTCCGCGTAACCGGCACCTATAACAGCAACAAAGCGGAAGCAAAAACGCTGTTGGAGAAAACAGACGATCTGGAATTGTTCCAATGCGACTTTTCGAAACGTTCTGAAACTCTTGCTTTGCTTGAAAAATTGAGCGGACACAATTTTGATCTCCTGGTCAACAACGCCGGCATCTTTTGCTTTGAAAATCCAAAATCTTTCGACTCAGACATCTGGGACAAAACCATCGAAGTAAATGTCACTGCTCCAATGCTGTTGGCGACAAATCTAATGCCCAGGATGCCTGAAGGCTCCACAATCGTAAATATCTCCAGCACTGATGGTTTCACCGGATCATTCAACAGCATTGCCTATGCAGCCAGTAAAGCAGCTCTAAATAGCCTCACCAAAAGCCTGGCCAATGTCGGCGGAGCAAGAAATGTGCGTGTCGTTGCCATTGCGCCTGGTTGGATAAACAATACCGGCATGAACAGCCCGGTTTCTGTGGAAGCAGCAACACTCTCCTCGCTTGGTCGAAATGGCGAGCCCGGAGAAATAGCAGATCTGGTCAGCTTTCTCGCCTCATCAAAAGCACGTTTCATCACAGGTACTACCATCGTCGCCGACGGAGGATATACCTGCGTCGATTACATAATGAAGAAAGAAGCAGAGGCGTGAATAAAATCTACAGGAACCTAAATGCTTGAAGAACACTTTTTCACCTGCCCTTACTGTTGGGAAGAAATTTCGATGTTGCTGGACCTCACTTCAGGAGGGCAGGAATATGTTGAAGACTGCGAAGTATGCTGCAATCCGATCTCCATTTCTTTTCAGGCCGAAGACGGCAACATGACTACTTTTTCGGCAGAACCACTGCAACAGTAATTCTCTACTCTTTCGGCTGTTGCCGGCTGTTCGACGATGGCAAGCTGGATGACCTAAACCATGTGTTGTGCTAATTTACTGTACCTATAACTCCTGACGGTTAAGCTTCACTTTTAAAATGGAATGTCATGCGGCACTTTGTACATGTCTTTTTAAGCTTGCTTTTATTGGTGACCCTTTCTCTGGCAAATGTGCACACACGTTTCAATGACGGTGGTCTTGCATATCTGCTTACAGGTCCTGCCTTCGCGCAAGACTCCTCAAGCGACCCTGTAGTCAGAGGCCTGAACGAGCAGACAGGCAAACTAATCAATGGCTTGATTGAGAAGTATGGAGATGGTGGAGCGGCGAACCAGCGCAAAGCCGCAGATGAAGCTAGAGACGCATTGAAGAAGCTTGAGAAAGACAGTGAGAAACTCACTGACGAGGCTCAGGAAAACGTTCTTGCATATCTGCTAAATGGATTGCAAAAACTTTTGAGCGTCGAGGATATGTGCGCCTTGTTCAAGAAATATCGAGGAAAAGGCGGAAAATTCCATACTTCGAAAAGCGAATACTGGTGGCAAGCGGACCAATTCATCAAGAAGCATTGTCCAGAGAAAGCCCCTTCACCAAAAGGGGGCGGTGTTAAGTGCCGGGACGGATATCCCACAATATTTGATTGTGTTCAAGAGCATAATTGCAAGTTGCAGATTATTGGAGATGGCACGACCACATCACAATGCCAGCTGCAAATCACCAATCCAAGGTCGGGAAGCGTGAGTACCGCTCAGCTTCATACAGTTTGCGTTTCCAACAAAACAAAAAAACCACCAGCAACGCAAGGCGTAGCAACGAACGAAGGAATTGCATACAGCCTGGGAACTGCACCACCTGAAATTAAGAAGATCATTGAAGCGAGTAAATCTTTGAACGGCAGTGGTGCTTACGATAAAGTATCTCTGCCGGCCGAAAAAAGAGCAGAGACTATTTCTCAATTGTCCATCTGGAAGCAGCTTGGCGATAAAAGCGCTGATCCTGCAGATAAGATTACTTCGCAAACAATTGAGACCGACCTGCTAAGAAAAGCGAAAATCAACAGAAAGTCTCTTCCCTCAGCCGAGAAAAAGGAAATTGACAGGCGTGTGAATGAAATTTTTAACGCCGTTGATTTAACTTGCAAGAAGGCAAACGAGACAACTAGTAACAAAGAACCAGATGAACCCGGGCAGCCTGGCGAGGCTCCTCAATCCGATTCACCGCGCACATCGACTCGTTCGGAAGAACCGAAAAATCAGCAATCAACCTCAAGTGACCGCCTCCCTCCCAAACCGTCATCTCAAACAACATTCAGCGGCGAAGTTACCGATCTACAGGGTCCTGAAGAAAAAATCTGCATACCACCATATACGGTGTTCCAGTGCAATAATGAAAAATATCAGGACATGATGACTGTGTCTGAATCCATTACAGTCTGCCCGCCTGCAGTTTTGTCTGCTAGTGACGTTCTGCCAAGCCAGGGAACAGGTCCGAATCAAACACTGCCAAACGCGGCACCATCACAAAGCAATTCACACAACTGTTGCATACAAAGTGTCGAGGTGCTTAACGACACTAATCAGCCAGTGGTATATCAGCTCACCAATGAAAACGACACTCCAAGAAAAATTCTGCAAGAGTCTAGCTTTGTCAGCAGTGGTTCTACACGAGTGCTTGGCGAGATTCGCCAATCTCAAGTTGATGTGGTGGCATACGTTCCTGGCGTCGTTGGAGGCACAGTGTTTCATTATCAGTGCCAGGGAGTGGGACAATTTACTGTGCAAACAAACTTGTCAGGTCTTAAAACACTCAAGATTACAACGATTGAGTGCTTAGATCCTGTCATCGTAACAGCACCGACTACGCCAGGTGCAGGTCTGCCAGGAACGAATACCGCTACCAACAGCGGTACAAATACTCCGCCACAGCCCAATCCAGGTGGAACCAGCAATCCATCACCGCCTTCGAGCACTAACAATCCAACTGCACCAGGCACTACGCAGAGTCCATCAACAACAACTGGTACACCTAGAACCACGCGAACTACTCCTTCGAGCAGCGGACCTAGTGGTCAGACTGGCGCCAAACCGCCCGGTAGTGGAGGATCGAAACCTTCCATAACTACTCCTCCAACGCAGCCAAAGCAAAATGGCAAGAAAAAAGACGGTGAACAACAGCAAACACCTTGCTCCATTCAGACGATAAATTTGAAAAACGACTACAAAAAGCCTGTTGTGTATACAGCTTATAAAGTAACGGAGAACGGAATTCAAAGTGCAGAGCTGGCATCATCGCCCACTATTGGAACCGGTGAAACGACTGTTCTGCGCGGGAAATTCGGAGAGCGTGTTCGGGTTTTGGCGAAGGATGCGTCAGTCCAAAACGCACGACCAATTGCAATTCAAGAGTATTCATGCGAGAGGCCTGGCGAACAATCAATTGCTTCTGACTATGATGCGTTTCATCAAGTGACAGTAGTTTCGGGACGATAATCATTACTTGCGCTTAGATTTGCCAAGCAAAGCCTTCGCTTGTTCCCAACGTCTGTGCAAGTAAACCGGTGGCTCACCTTCAGCCTCGTCAACTAAACTCGCCCTTCGAATCGCCTCCTGAAAGAAACCAGCCGCTTTCTGATACTGACCACCCGCTAGAGCAGAATCTCCTCTTAGCTCTGCGGCACCAATTGAGTTGGCATCTTGATTCTCAAGCCATTTTGCATAGGGCTCGACTTTATCGAACTGATGATCAAGCAAATAATATTTCCCATAACAATAAACAAGTTTCGCTTGCTCATTTCGCGAGCTACCAGCTTCTCCATCGACAAGTTCCAGATCAAATTCCTCTGAAATCTTGCCCTTCCACGCACCAGCTTGCGAACCGCTATCTAGAGAAGCACGAACGGTGTAAGCGCCGGGCAGCAGCTTCGATATGGCGGCTTTATCTAATCCGTAGTAAATGGTTAGATTCCTAGTACCGTCAAGGTTAAGTGTAGACGAAAGTTTCTTAGAGACTGAAAGCAGAACTGCTTTTCTTCCTGCACTGGCATTGCCCTTTGGCAAAATCATCACACTGAGAAGCTGATTTATTGGGACAGTACTTGAACCCAAAACCACTGCTGGAACTGATTGAGTATGTTGCTTGTCAATTCGCTGATTGTGCATGAGCACATTGTTCGCATCAGGATTAGCTAACGTAACCTGAACTAATAGCGGTTCAGATCTGTTGTGTCTCTTCATCTCACGGAAGTAGCTTTTGATGCTCATATCAGGAGCTGTAGATCGCACTGCAAATGCTGTTTCCGCAGCTCGTGAACCAGGCATTGCACAACAAACGAACCCGGTTGCCAGGAAAACAATGGCTAACACAAAGGCTTTCAGCCTGTACGAGACGCTTTGATCCTTACCTCTTCTTCGCATTTGCCTCTGCCTCTTCCTGGATTCCGTGAATGACATTGGAATCGATCCATTTGCTCTTGAAGTGCGGATTATCATTTACAATCAAGTAACTCTTGCAGTTACCAAAAACAGCACTGCCGGCGCATCGTTCACCGAAGTTGTAAAACTTTCCACGCTTGTCGGAACAGAATCTTTCGTAGAAACAATTACTGTTGTCCGTCTCGTTGCGGCAATCAAAACCATTGCCGTTAATCCAGATCGACAAATTATTGTAGAGGCGATAACACATGAAACACGTCTCGTCTCCTGACTCTGGAGACATTTTATTACCTAGCCAGAACATTTCTGGCAAAGGAAAGGTGCATAGATTTTCGGCGTAATATTGGAGATTCGTGCCTTCGCTTGGCGCTGGTATCGAAGGAGGATAAATCGAGACGATTCTTCCTATTGGGTAAGCTAAACCATGATGAGGCAAACCTGTGCCGTGACCGAGCTCGTGAGCAATAGTCATGTCCAATTGATAACTGTCGGTTTCTCTGCGCAAGACTCGCCCGTCGGCAGTTACTTTGTAACCTGGATCAGCGACCGCCTCTTCCGGCGTCACACCAGACTCCGGCATGTAATCAATAAACTTGCTGCGATCGACATTTACTCCGCTTACGCGCCCGGGCGGTCCATAACCAGCGGTACGTCCAGCAACACCGCTTTCGAGAAATCCTTCATAAAGGTAAAGAGCGTGTTGATCGAAACCAAGGGTGGCGTGACCTCGATTGTAATTTAGCACCGGCGTCTGTCCTTCAGTGCATTCTGTGCCTTTCACTATATGACACACCATGGCAGAAGCTTCACGTTTGGGATAGCCTCCCAAGCCAAGGTTATCGATGTCGCGAACGAATAGGTCTTTCTCGAACCACGTTGTTCGCGTGTGTCTGCCGGCACAAAAGAAACCTCTGTACTCCTCATACACAGGAAGCCCATCTCCTTGAACTCCGTTTCCTGCTGGCAAAGTCTCGTCGTCCTGCTCTGGTTTGAAATTCAACTGGAAGTCGTTTAGATTCCTCTGAGGGTTATTGATGTAGGCATCAGCAATTTGGTTATTGTTGTCGTCTTTTGGAATACTGACCTGAGCCTCATCGTGCTCGGCAGTCCGAAGCCTTCCTTTGCTGCCGTATCGGACCAGATCTCTGCAACCAGGCGCCGATGCTTTCACTCGGCTGAAGGCACCGTAGTCGTCGCACCAAATATTCGCCACTTTTTCCTGTACTTCTTTCTTCGTTGTTGCCTTCTGAAAGTATTTCTGTGTGACGGAAGGATCGTCAGAGCAAATCATGTCGCTGTTCGCTTTCGATGATTGCTCGAACCACAGATCGGGAGTAATCTCGGAACCTTGATTTAAGCAACTACCTTTCTCATTCGAGCACTTTGAGAAGCTAAAAGTGATGCGCCGCGGCAATCCGGGTTTAACCCAATCCTCTTTTTTGGGATCCCAGCGATAGATCTCAGCAAGGACGGGCGTAACTGAACCCTTGCTCGGAATCCAATTGTCATCAAGCCGTGTCAGTAATATTCCTAGCTTGACGGGCTCCTCTTCAGGCGCATGAGGAATTGGGTTGGGGCTTGGCTTAGGCTGCGGCGTACCTGGTATCGATACTGGTGGCAGTTTCGGATAATCGCCGGTCTTCGGAATGCGCTCGCTTTCCTTTCTTTTGCCAACTTCTTCGCCTGGATACTCCGGTCTCTTCGCGATTTCTGGGTCTCTCCCTCGCTCTTGAGTCTTTGGATGATCGTCTATCAACACACAAGGATCTGCATTGTCCGTTGCAAGCGCCTGAACGTTATACGGACCAACTTCGTTAGCCGTAAAACCTACCTTCACAGGTACATTAGCAGGCGCATAAACTTGGTTAGTATCCAGGGTTATTTGCGGATTTCCGCCACTCAAGAATATTTGCGCGGCGATATCGGATTGCACAGTCAACTGCGCTCTCTGTCCCTTTTGCTCGATGCGAGGACCGGCTATTCTCAAGCGCGGGTTTGAAATCGCATTCGCTGCAACAACTTGCTTTCCAGAGGAGTCGGTTGCAGTAAAAGTAAGCGGACCTTTGGTCAAGTTACCGGGCACTGCCGTAAATATCCGTTCGAGAGATGAACCAACTGATGGACCGGCCGGAAACTTCTCACCCTCTTCATCAATAAACGACTGGTTTGATAGCTCGTTCAGCTTGTTTCCACTGACTCTAAAGGGGCTATGCGGTGCCGCAACGGCAGATGTGCTGGAAATACAGGGCGCCTCAGATGCAACATTTTTGGCAATGACTTCGACCGGCGCCTCGCACTTCTGCTCATCGCTGGATCCAGTTGCTAATACAGCAATGGATGCCGCCGCCGCCCCCACGCTAGTAATAGGAGGGAAATTGACCTTTCCGCTCTCATGATCGAGGACTGCGCCTTGAAATGTTACTCTGTCCGAAGATGAAATGGGATGTAGTCCGCTACGGGCTTGTTCAAAAACCATGGCGCTGAAGCCTTCTCCCTGAACCACCTTTGTCGGCGCCAGTAATTTATATGTCTTGGCAGAAGACGCGGTATCAGATTCGGCACCCACAGCTAATTGCGCACAAGGCACAAAGCCAAAGGCTATAGACAAGAAACAGACAGCTAGAACAGATATCAGGCTTCGCTCAGAATGAGACATCGCTTTGGATCCTATTGAACGAGATTCATACAAAAAAAGAAACTTCAGCGCTCAAGACCATACTTACATCCAACTGAGAGTATGGTGATGCTGTACAGCCGGGGATAACCTTCGAGAGAATTATAGTCCAGTCAGATGTAGTCTTTGCAACTGCTGCCTTTTCTTCCCATTCCAACTATGATCAAACTGACAATCAATGATGTACCGACTCTCTTCATCAAGGCGTTCTCGCCGGAGGATGTCGAGACAATCATTGAGTTCGTGCGCGATGCTTTCAAATTTCACTCATCCAGCACCAATACAATATTGTTTATCGACACGCCCATCACAAATGCTACGGTTGAGGCGGTTGAACGGCTAAAGCGCGAAGGCTTCGATGTCGTCTTTCGCGACCATCACGGAATTGATGGAGAGCCTGAAAACGATCGCGAATTGCGCGTTGTAAAAGCGACTCACAAACTGCGGCAATTGTTGGGCGACAACTGCACAATTACTGTGCGCCGCTTACATCCGGCTTGCAGCACGCTGGTCGAAGAAGGTGAATTTTCAAAAGCAGTAGCGATCATCGCCGATCCGGATGCCGATGGTTTGACGGCAGCTATGAAAGCGGCAGGCATCAACTATCCCGGTCTTGATGATGATGCAGCCAAGCTCGATGGCGAGCCGCAATTGCAGGTGACAGGCACACCGATAAGCCAGTTGTTGGCGAAGGGAATCGCAGTCATTCCCTCTTACGATGCGACAAAGCCAAAAGATCGCGAAATTGCACATCAGAGGCTATTTTCCGACTGGCTGAAAGCCGTATCTGGCAATGACGCTGCGCGAAAACGATTGGAAGACCAGGTCGCCACCTACGACCAAGCTGTCAAAGTGTCACACGAACTGGCAAAGTCAGCTCAATCAATTGCACCAGGGGTGGTTCTCGTCGATGTTGCAAACAAACCGTTATTCGATCCTGGAACTCTCAATGCATTGCTTGAAACCATTCCAGAATGCCGTATTACAGTGATTCGCAAGAATCTCGGTCCGATTGCGGCCGTGCACGGAATTCAATACAGCCTGGCGGTCGCGAAGTTATTTCAAAGCACGATCAATCTGCACGATCTTGTGCCTACCGATGCAAAATCAAGCCCGGAAGCCGGCATCATTTCCAATGTTTCCTTTCTCTTGCACACATCTGAAGAAATCTGGCACAGCGAAGTGCTGCCCAGACTGAAGTCTGTGTAGTGGCTGATACAATGCGCCATTCTACACACCGGCAGAGGGAAACTAGTCGATGCCGAATTTTTTCATCGCCGCTTTGAGCAAATCACCGGCACGCTCACCAATCGTGTGATCAGCGAGATAACGGGCCTGGTATGAATCGATCTGTCCTTGAACGGCGCCGGGCTTTTTCAAAATCCCGGCCACTGTAATGTCTTTGTTCACCAATGCACCGAACACTGATGGTTTCAAACCGGCCGCAACAGCGCCTTCCTTGATCATCTCGAGATTCATTGCTTTTTGCGAGCTGATACCGACACTTGCTACATGCTCTGCCGAAAGACGTTCCACCACCTGCGCGCCTGTGACTTTCCCAGCCAAATCTCCGTCCACAAATGCAGCCTGAAAGCGCTCCAAATGCACCGGAACAGCTCGCCCGTTCGGTGCGGTTGCCAGACCTGCCTTCAATGCATTCACATCTTCTGCTCCCGTGACCCAGGTAACTCTGTTGCCCTGTCTCTCGAGCGTTTCCTTGATTGCAGTTCCAAAATATGGACTGTCTTCTACAAGAAGAACATCGTTCTTAGCGCCGGGTAATAGTTTCGCCAGCTTGCCGCGACTGGCAATCGCCGCTCCCACTACAAGCGCTGTCCCACCGACCGCCAGAGCCGTTTTGCCGGGATTCTCGTAAACTGCCTGCCACAGTGAATGCGAAGCATCTGCGCCGCCTGCTGACGTAGTCTCGCGATTATCAGCAACAGCCTCTGCAACCATTCGGCCGGAAAGCGAACTGTCGCTAAATGCTTCGTTTGCCTGGTGTGTGCCAGCCACTTAGAACTCCAAAAAATTGACACGGAGGATTGTAAAACCATAGTAGAGACGTCTCTCATCCAGAGCACTGGGGAGACTACGAGTCGAAAGCTTAAAATTGCAACTAGCTGTGCTTTTCCGGTTTCTCGAAGCTTTCAAAGACCAATCCTGCCAAGCTCTGGCAGTCAGGTGAATGTAAACAGACGGCCGCAAACGCCAGCCAGGCGCAATGTGCCTATATGCTTGTGCTATACTCAAATTCCCGGTGTAACGGCTGGCAGGTGAATTTCATTAGCCAATCGTCATCATGGGATCGTAGCTCAGTTTGGTTAGAGCGCCTGCCTGTCACGTAGGAGGTCGCGAGTTCGAGTCTCGTCGGTCCCGTTTTTTTTAAGACAACACACATAAAGCCGCTCACATGAAGGCACCTAGCTTAAGCAAAAAGCTAAATCGAGTGAGTGGTGTTCTTGCCGCTTCCACAATACTGGCCGCCTTTACAAGCACTCTTGGTTCTTTCATTGCTGCGCCAAACACTGTCGCATATGCAGCCCCTGAGAACATGATGGACCGCTGGGCACCGGATGAACACTGGGCTAAGTGGCAGGAAGATGTCGATCGCGGTCTTAACGCCTACAAGCGCAAGGACTATGCCCTTGCCAAAAAGATCTACTTGAAGGCTTATGAAAATGCCAAAAAGATTGGAGACAACCCATCGAAAGTGGTGGAGGTCCTGGCGAAGCTGATCGTCTCCATGATCGATCAAGGCCAAGTAGAACTTGCAGAACCTTACTACAAAGAAGTACTTTCTCTGGCATCCAACTTAAACAAGAAAAACGCTCTCGATGAAGTGGGTGCCATTTGTATGGAAGACCTCAGCAACACATACGATGAAAGCAGCGGTTTGATAAAAACTGGTATTCCAAACACTCCCAAAGGCAGAGCCAGAGCCAAGTTTTTCTTACAACATGCCATAGACATAAGAAAAAACGTTTTTACAGAGAAGCACCCCAAGTTGATAATCTCACACAGCCAGATGGCAAACCTCTGCATTGCTGAGCGCGACTACAACGGCGCACGAATAGAATTGGAGAAGATTCGAGATGCGATGAAAGGCATGAACAGAAAAGGATGGGTGCACACAGGAAGATTCATTATTTATCTGGGCTGCGTCTACGAAAAATTAGGTAGAAAGGCGGATGCGGCAAGAACCTTCGCAGTGCTTAAGGAATGCTATGCCGACAAGAGCGGCGAACTGGAAAAGTACAGAGGTAATTTCTACCGAATGATCGGAGAAACAGATATTGCCGAGTCGTGGTATCGCAAGGAATTGGCAATAGCTGTGAAGCAAGAAAGCAAGTACGCCGAAATGACCAGCAATCGCAATATTGGAAATTGCTATGAAGATAGAGGCAATTATTCCGAAGCCGAGAAGTACTACCGGCGCGGATTGGAATTGGCGAAAAAAAACTTGAGGCGAGACCCGCACTACAAGTTTACTGAAATGATCAACGACGTAGAACGCTGCTTGCGCGCTCAAAAAAAATACAAGGAGGCAGATCGCTTCCACGTTGCAGAGGCTGACTTTCTGCGCGTTAGAAATCCACTTTTTAAATCACCAACTCAGCTTTATCAAGAAGAGATAGAGATTTTCAAAGAAATCGACTCTGTGTCAAGAACGAAATGATTGAGAGCGCCGCCATCCTGGCGGCATTGAAATAAGACTGATCTGTCGAAGCCGGAAAGATGCCGGCGCTCCACAGTACTGCGGCCAGTTATCTCGCTTGTACCGGCATCAGCAGGTAGCGGTATTTGTCATCGGCTCCGGTTTTGATGATGATTGGCTTCAAGGGGCCGGTCATTTCCATGCGAATCGGAGCGCCGGATAGACGCTGCAGAACGTCGATCAAATATCTGACATTGACGGCGATGTCCAAAACTTGTCCTTCGAATTGAACTTGTGTTTCGTCTTGCGCTTGACCGACATCCGGCGTGTTTGCAGAGACTTGCAGAGTATCGCCTTCGAAATGCAGCTTCACCAGGTGAGTGCGATCGTCGGACATGACGGCAACGCGCTCTATGGAAGAAACAAAATCATCAGCATTGAGTTCGCCTAAATATTTGTATTCAGTCGGGAAAAGTTCTTGATAGCGCGGATATTCACCACCGATCAAACGCGATGAGAGATAGTGTGTTTCTGTTTCAAACACAATCTGCCCGCTCACCATAGCGATGCGCACTTCTTTCAACGTGGCCGCTGATCCTTCCTTACCTTCCTTGGCAGCACCCTTTTCGCTTTCTTGAGCATCAAGCAATTTGACCAATTCCGTGCAAGCGCGTGCCGGCACAATTGCTTTCAGATACATCGGTTTGTCGAGAGTGGCGGTAGCGGATTTTTGTCCCTCTTCCGTTTCTTTATCGCCCTCGACGCGGCGAGATGATCTTGCACTTACGCTCAACTCTTCTTTTCTGTGTGCCAGTCTGCTGCCATCTGTGGCTGTGCACTCGAATACCCCTTCATTGATGACGAGGTAAACGCCGCCCAGCACGCTGGAGGCATCGTAGTTGGCCGCAGCAAAGCTTGTCTGCTGGATAGAGCGGCGAAGTACTTCAGAGGGCATCAAGACGCCGTCTACGTTGCCGCTGTCGACCAGTTTTGGAAAATCGTCGGAGGGCAATCCGGTCAAGTTGAATTTGGAGCGTTCGCAGGTGACTGTCGTTTCCAATGTTTCGGGATTGACTTTGAAGCGAACTGTTTTGTTGGGAAGTTTGCTTACTACTTCCAAAAGCTTTTTGCCTGGAAGGGTTACTGACCCTTTTTCTTCGATCATTCCAGGCACTTTGGTTTCGATGGTTATATCGAGGTCGGTGCCCTGAAATCTCAGGGTGCTGTTATCTCTTGTCTCAATGAGAACATTGCTCAAAATTGGTTGAACGACACGGGTTGCGACAGCACTTGTGACATCTCTCAATGCTTTAACGAGCACGTCCTTTTGGACATCAAACTGCATATATACAACCTCGCCCCTGTGGTACTAGGAACGTAAAGAGTACCTTCCTGACAGGTTGTAGATCAAGCGATTTTCGGTGTGTTTTTGAGTCTGTGTGCCAATTCTCAAAAAATTGACGGTTTTGCCTGATCGACATAGCGATCGATATTGATCGATAGCGATGCGGATCCAACACCGCTTGGTGACTCGATTTGAGCCCTTCCTCTGCTTGTTGCTGTTACGTCTTTGTTCTTAAAATTAAAGATCTAGAAGTAGTAGGGGCGGGCGTTTTCTGTAGATAACCCCGGAAACACAAGCAGGCAAAACATTTCGCATGTAGGAAACCTGTAGAGGGGGTGTGTAAAACCCGATCGATCAAAAACCTGTGGTGTAGCGTATTACACAGTTCGTCTACAAGAAACCGACAGATTACTTACAGGTTTTCTACAGGCTCTCAAACGCCCAACTTGTTACGGATTCTGCGGATCGCATCAGAAAGATCGACGTCGGATTCAATCTCCTCGCGGATCTTCTTGATCGCATATATGGCAGATGTGTGTTTGCGGTTGCCAAATGCAGTTCCGATGCGGGGAAAGCTCATTTGACATAAATCATGCGCGAGGTACATTGCGATATGCCTTGGCAATGCCAGGTCCTGAGATCGTTTCTGGGAGCGCAATTCAGAAGGCTCGACTCGATAAGCTTCCGCTACTGTATCTAGTATTAGCTCGAGAGTGATCTGCGGTTTTGGCTGTGTGGCTGCCTCCGGCTTGAGCAATGCGATTAAATCGCGAGAGTTTAATTCTGTACCCGTCAGGCTGGCATAAGCGTGAGTGCGTATCAGAGCGCCTTCCAGCTCACGAATGTTGTGGGTGAACATCGACGCAATCAGCTCTATCAATTCGTTTTTGACCTTGATGCCGTCCAGGTCGCATTTCTTGCGGAGGATGGCCATGCGGGTTTCCAAATCAGGAACTTGTACGTCAGTAGTCAAACCCCATTCGAATCGGCTCTTCAAGCGCTCTTCTAATGTGGCCATTGCTTTGGGTGCACGGTCGGAGGAAAGCACAATCTGTCTTCCGCCATCTCTCAAAGCGTTGAAAGTGTGGAAAAACTCTTCCTGCGTGGATTCTTTGCCGGCGATAAATTGAATATCGTCCATCAAGAGCACATCCACCTGGCGATAACGCTTGCGGAAGTCCTGCATGCGGTCGTCTCTAATAGAATTGATCAATTCATTAGTGAATCGTTCGCAGGTTATGTATTTGACATTTGTATTCGGCGAATTGCGCAGAATCTCATGCCCGATTGCTTGCATGAGGTGGGTTTTGCCGAGACCGACGCCACCGTACACGAAAAGCGGATTGTAGGATTGACCAGGCTTTTGCGCTACGGCTAGAGCTGCCGAATGGCAAAAGCGGCTGTTGGAGCCAACTACGAAAGTGTCGAAGGTGTACTTGGGGTTGAGACCGGCTTTAGAAGCGGCTGCTTGATTGATTGGCTGTATGGAAAGTGCCTGAGAGGAGGCGGCAGGATAGTTTCCAAACGATATCGAAGTGTTCGATGAATCGGTGGAATCGGCAGTAGCAGCCAGTAAGGCATTGGAAAAATCGATCGCTTCTTGAGCTTCGTTTTGAGGAATTACTGTGATATTGGCAATTGAAGGCTCATAGCGACCGGAAGCAACGCTGGGGTCAACCACAACTTTGACTTTGATTTTGGCGTGTGTTGCCTGCTCGAAAGCATCTTCCAGCTGTTTTTGAAGATGGTTGCTGATGAAATTGCGGCCGAATTCGTTTGCCAGAGCGATGATTGCTATATCGCCTTCTACCGATTGCAGCACAGCCTGGCGAAACCAAGTGTTGAACGTAGCTTCCTTCACTTGCGGTTTGATAATGTCCATTACATCAGCCCAAATCTCAGCGGTCGACTTCATGAGGCGAACATCTTCCCGCTCTTTGGTCATCATGCAAAAGCTCCGCGCACTCGGTAGTAAGGCTGCCGTCTTTACAAAAGTCGGCCAAAACCGAAAAAACAGACAGAATATTTATGAGGATTCCCTAATTCAGTTGCGCGCTTGCCGGAACGAATGCTCTAGCGGTGGCGACCACTGAATACTAGCTGCCTGTCTCGGTTTCAACGTGCTGGGCGAAGACGGTTGATTGAGTCAACAAGGCAGACTAAAAAGAATAGCCGGAGATTTGATTTACCGATCTCGGCTATTTCGTGAATTTTTTTACTCAGTCCTGGCTGGGGACCGGCTAAAAACATATGCAGGAGATGATAGCATAGACAACTATTCGTTTTAGCTATGTATGCTAACCAAGAAATTTTTCAAGTTTTGCCACACCAAAACCTGAAGTAGTTGGTCCGAGGAGTTACACCAATGAAGAGAACATTGCGCGGATCTTTTATCAAAGTTAAAAGAGGTTCCGGCTTTCTTAAGAGAATGTCCACCAAGAACGGACAAAAGGTAATCAAAGCACGTCGAGCTAAAGGTCGCTACCGGCTCTCCGTCTAGGATTTCGCTCTTGCTTCCGGCAAATGAAAGGCTGAGAAAATCCAGCGTTTTCCAGAGGGCCTACACGGGACGGAAGAGCGTAAATACGCGCCTTGTCACCTTGTATGTTGTGCCTCGTGCCAAAAGCGAGAGAAAATCGCCGAACTCGCCCACTGTGACGAGATTGCCCTTCGTGGGCTTTGTAGCGGCGAAGAAAGTGCTCAAAAGCGCGGTTGCGCGCAATCGGGTTAAACGACGTGTCAGAGAAGCGTACAGGCTCCTGACACGTTCTTTGCGAGAAAGCCCCAAAGATAGAACCCCTCAGAGCGCCCAAGCGGTTTTCGCGAAAACAGTCCAAAATAAAGAGGGAAGTTCAGATCCAAAATACAAGCTTGGGCAGTGGTATGTGCTCGTTTTCGTACTCCATGCCGTTGCTCTGGAAGCTAGTTGGACAGAGATTTTGAACGCAGTGGATGAATGTTTGAGCAAAGCGGAACACAAATTCGGTGTCATGAAATCAGGCGGAGAGCCTGGAGGCAAGGCGCGTGAGTAAGGCGAAAACAATTGTTATGGCAGTTCTTTCCGCCTGGCAATGGACCAGGCGTTTCCGCCAGCCGGCTTGCCGTTTTTACCCATCTTGCTCCCAATACGTAAAACTAGCCATTGAAAAGCATGGAATTGCTGCCGGCATGAGGCTTGGCGTCGTGCGTATATGCAAGTGCCATCCTTTTCATGATGGCGGCGTGGACGAAGTGCCGGAGGTGGTTTGTCAAGGAACGCCGCCATGCATCGCCCGGCCAATGCAAATCGTTATGAAAAGCGGGCTAAATCCATTTTTTGCCGGAATGAAAGATAGGATATTTGCGCAGGCTTTTTGCCTGAATACGCCGATCTCTCAAACGCTTTGCGACATGCAAGACGCTAAGAATGCGAAGAACGCGAATAATTCGACAATTTCAGACAATTCGGCACTTTCGACTATTTCGGCGCTTTCCAACAATATGCTCGCAAACACAAGCCGCAGCGCTTGATCTGAGGTAACTAAGTGGATATCACCTATCAGTTCATGATTCCGATCCTGGAGTATTTCCACAGGATGACGAACAGCTACGGCTGGGCGATTATCTTGCTTACTCTGTTGGTTCGTGTGCTGGTTTGGCCTCTGGTCGTCAAGTCGACGCAGTCGATGCAAAAGATGTCTCAGATGCAGCCGATGATGAAACGCATCCAGGACAGATATAAGAGCGACCCGGAAAAGTTTCAAAAGAAGATGATGGAGTTCTACTCCAAAAACAAGATGAACCCCCTGGGCGGCTGCTTGCCCACTCTTGTTCAACTTCCCGTATTGTTTGCACTGTTTGCAACCTTCTCCGGACCGCCTTTTGGCGACAAAGCCGTAGATGTAAAAGTAAACGTTGTTGAAAAGGCGAAAGCTGCCGAGGTCAAGAAAGTAGAAGTTTCCGGCAACAACAGCCCGTATGTCGCAACCGATGGAAAAATCGCCAAGGTTGTAGTTTTCCCTGGTGATGCGGTTGTTGTTGAAGGGGACAGCCTTGACTTCAACACAAGATCGGTTGAAGGGGAGCTGCCTAAAGATTTCAAAGTGCAGTGGAAACTAGGCAACCTCAATGTAAAAGCCGGCGAAGTAATTCCCGCGACCATTGACGAGAACGGTCATGCGACCTTCTTGAAACCTGGTGAATACCACGTCCAGGCGATTGTTCCTGGTATTGCCAAGAACGAGCAATTCGGACCAATCAACGGTCTTGGAAAAGTGGCATCCGGGATGGACTTGCTGAAGCCCGAGAATTTCGACCTGGTCGTCATGATTTTGCTGTTCGGCGCGACCATGTACTTGTCTTCCAAGCTGACCATGAAACCGCCAGCCCCAGGCGATCAGATGGACGAGCAACAGATCATCCAGCAGCAGACCGCCAAGACGATGCCAATTATGCTTTCGGCAATGTTTTTCTTTATTCCTTTGCCGTCGGGAGTGTATGTTTATATGGTTGTGTCAAACGTCGTCCAGACGTTGCAAACATGGCTGGTCATGAAAGGGCCTATGCCGGAATTTGTCGACGTGATCGATAAGGATGACGATGCTCCCCCGCCGTCTTCCGAAGGCGATGCCCCCAAAGGCAAAAAAAAAGACGCAAGTGATAACGGGAAAAATGGCTCCGGTAAAGACTCAAGTAAGGACTCCGCAAAAGAAGCTAAGAAAGCGGATGAGTCGGTCAAAAAAATAACGGTGGAAAGTGACACCGGCGAAACGATAAGTTTGTCAACAGGAAAGCGCAAAGTAAAAAAGAAGAAGAAGTGACCTTATGAACCAACTAGACGATAACGCCAGATCATATTTGGAAAAAATTCTCGCAATTTTGGACATAGAAGCATCAGTGTCTGCAGAGGATATTGACGAGACCACGACTTGTTTTCGCATCGAGTGCCGCCCGGATGATGCTCGACTTTTGATTGGACGAAATGGACAGACGCTTGAATCGCTTCAATTCATCGTCAGACAGATGTGTAAATCTGCGATGGCAGACCAGGGACCGTTTGTTGTTGATGTGCTCGATTACAGATCTCGCCGTCGCCGCAATCTGGAGGACAACGCCAAACGCGCAGCTGTTGAGGTGTTGAACGGCGAGCAAGAACGCATCGCGCTGCCGCCGATGAGCCCTTACGAGCGCCGCATCGTGCACAAATACTTGCAGGAAAACTTTGAAGAATTAGCGTCCGAATCGGAAGGCGAAGGCCAAGATAGACACATCGTCATCACGTATCGCGGCATACCGGAAGAAGGCTCACAGAAAAAGAAGGGCTCCAACGGCAAACACACAGCTGAAGGTGATTCAGACGACGATTTCACCGTTGAAGACGAAGCCTACGCAGATGAAGTGGAAGTAGCCGACGAAGGCTAAACCGGCACTTTTATAATTTTCGTCTGGACACTTTGGATGCTTGATTTGGCTTCTAAGGGAGCTCTTCCGGTCAATCAGAGATTCGATGAGATGTTGTTGTATGTTTTTTCGAGCCTGCGCATTTTGTTCGAATTTCTCAGTATTGGTGTCTTGCCGTTTATTCTGCTGGTCAGTCTTTGTGTGAGTATGGTGCGCTGGGAGCCGGAATCTGTAAATTGAAATAGCGCTTCGTTATTGCATTTGTTTTATTTTTGTACTATTTATGTAGTACAATGATAGGGCTGTGTTTTGAAATATACGTTCAACATGGATAGCCTAAATCGACACAGGGTCACACCGGACGAATGCCTGCAAGTCATTCTTGCTGCGGATTCGCGGTGGTTTGAAGAAGCAAAGAGCGAACGTGGCAACGACAGGGTTGTCTATTTTGGGCGGCCTGAAAGGGAAGGCAGGATTTTGGAAGTCGGCGTTGAGTTTATTGATGAGGATGAAACTTCGGAGCAAGAGGAAACTGAGCACATTTATCACGCAATGAAGGCTAGGACAGCGAACATAAGGAAGGCGCACTATGTCGAGTAAGAAAGTAAAGCCGACAATTGAAGAAAGAGTGGCGCGAAGCAAGAAGAATGCAGCGAAAGAACTGGCAAAAACTGGTTTGATCCAAATTCGTATGGAGCCAGCGGTATTGGAGCAAATCTATGCATTGGCTGCTGAAAAGGGTGTGCGATACACCACACTGGTGCGTGACTGGATAATGGAAAAGCTCGAGAATCGTGATTCGCAATCAAATCCGAAACCCGCTGATTTGGAGACAACTGCTCTGTATTTAGCCTTGGATGAGATTTTGGAACTTAAGGATCGCGTTATGAATCTCGAGCATGGTGAAGTTCGGGAACAAGCTGCGAAGTACGTGACTAACCTGAAAAACGTCTCCACTCATGATTTGCAGAAGGAGTTATTGACGAGGGATGTTCCACAACAAACAAAAAGTACGGAGTTAGAAGATCGAATCAAGAAGCTTGCCAGATGTAGAGAAAAGAATGCTTAGGTCAGTAGAATGTAACGAAGCGATTCTATGGCTGTCACCAAATATGGTGCTTAGGTTGGCTGGGATCTCGCTACGGCTCTTCGCACCACTCTAAACATTTTGCCTGACCGAATGAGTGTTGGAAGAAATCGCGAGCGCCTAAAAGCTCGGCACGGAGCTGGTTTTTGCCTTTCTCTCCTCGGAAGGGAAGCACGATTGTGTGGCGCAATAAATGCGCAAAAATGAAAAGGTAGGCAGGAAGTTTTTTGACCCCAGGTAAGTATTGCGAAAAGAAAAGAAAGCGATTGCGGGTGTAATAGTAGTCACGCCAGAATCTCCGTTTTCCAGTTGTGGACGCGTTTCCCGTATGCGCGATCAAAGCACCGGGGACGAGAATGCATTGCCATCCTTTCAGTCGAAAACGGTGGCAAAGTTCTGTGTCCTCGAAGTAGAGGAAATAGGTTTCGTCGAAAAGGCCTGCATCCTTCAGCGCATCTGAGCGCAAAAGTAAATTCGATCCGGAAAGCCACTGGCAGTCGACGGCTTTTCCGTCTGCGTCGCGTTTCAAGAATGTTTTTGCACGTGTAAAGTCAATTACCCCACGCGCCTGGACTGTTTTTGAACGCCCGTCTTCCTCGTGTTCAACAATGCACGCGCCAAGTGCGGCAGCTTTTGGGTTTTCTCGAGCAACCTCGAGCAATTTGTCGAGAGTCTCCGGAGGAATGGTCGTATCGTTGTTGAGAAGCCATATCAAATCGGTGTTTCGGTCGAGGCAATAACGCATACCGGCATTACAACCCCCGGCAAATCCGTGATTTGACTCCAGGCGGAGCAAATCGATCTGAGGAAACTCGATTTTGAGCTTTTCGCCGTCTTTATCGTCCGATCCATTGTCGACAAGCAATATTCGGAAATTTCTGTTTTGGACTGCCTGAAGAGAAGTCAGGCAGCGCCGAGTGTAGTCAATGCCGCGCCAGTGCAGGACTAGCGCCCATACAGAGGGGTCTTGCGGCAGATAATTATTCTCAGAATGGCTCACTTTACTTCTAATACAGTCTCACGGATAGGAGCGAGGCTTGATAATATTAGAGGGAGTTCCGGCGAGTAAAGAGGTTGGTTTGTGTCTGAATCGGAAGCACACAAAATAGATCCCGCTCCGGCAGCTGATGCTGCGGCTGAAGAGCAGCCGATTCGGCGCCAGGGTCTGACCAATTTCCTTCGTGCGCTCAAGCACGTCAACGAAGCCTCCGTGGCGGAGAACGTTAAGCAACGCTTTTCCGACTATGTGACGATAGCGCTGGTTGTTCTTTGTATCCTCAGCCTTGTCATGGCTGTTTGCGTGCCCGTACCGCCAGGAATTAAGCTTCTGCCGCTGCTTTTCACCGTCGGCGCTGTGATTTTCTACATTATCAACCGCCTGGGCATCATGATCAGCCTCACGGCTCGCCAGGCGCTCATTGTCTGGCAGATTCTGGTCGCCGGCTTCTGGCTGGGCGTTACCAGCGCCATGCTCGTGATGTTGGCTTGCTTCTATTTTGTTTCTCAGGGCAACGGCTACTAAGCCGTTTGATTTCGCTTTGAGTAAAACCAAACTTTCTGTATTTCGCATTTGCTTGATGCTGACAGGCTTTGCCGTCGCGTGCATGACGTTGGCTTTTGAGGCGTTTGGCAAAGGCGCCGCACAGGAAGCGGAGAACAGTAAAACAGTCGTTTTTGGCATGAATTGGGAGCCTGTGGGATTCTATCCACTGCGGGCCGTGGACTCGGCGTCCTATTACGGGCAGACACTGGTTTATGAAGGACTGGTTGGTTATGGAGCTAACGCTGAGATCGTGCCTGGGCTTGCTGAGCGGTTTGAAATATCGCCTGACGGGATGATTTATAAATTTTGGCTGCGCGACAATCTTCATTTCTCCGATGGCATGCCGATTTTGATGGATGATGTTGTGCAGTCGATTTATGCTGCCTCGTCGAAGATATCGCCCTATAAGGACGATTACAGGGACGTAAAACAGGTAATTGCGCAGGGAAACACAGTTGTTTTGAAGCTCAGGCGACCATGCGCGCCGCTTCTCTCGAGACTTGTGGAACTGAAGATACTGCCTGCGTCTTTGCTTTCTTCGGCGGACAGAGGCAAACGAGCCTTAATGCGGCAGCCTGTTTCCTCCGGACCATTCCGGCTGGTGCGCTGGGAGTCAGGACTGGAGCTGGTTTTTGAACCGAACCCATATTATTGGGGTAAAAAACCTGATGTCAAACGGCTTGTCTGGCGGGTCATCCCGGACATGAGTCTTCTGTCAATGGCGCTGAGTCGAGGGGATGTTCAAGTCGGGCAGGTGGATGCGCGAGCCTGGAAGTACTATCTGAGTAAGAGTCCAAACCTTACGCTGGACGCCTTTGCTGGTTCTAGAACGGTCTATCTCGGCTTCAATTTGAGCCGCTCTCCCTTCAATGAGGACGCGGTGCGCCAGGCGATTGCCATGTGCGTCGACAGGCAGATTATCCTGGACAAGCTTTATGGAAGCTTCGGAGTGTTGCCGACAAGCGATTCAGCTGAGGGCAAATGGTCTTTTGATAAGTCTGTTAAAACGCACGACTACAATCCCGAAAAAGCACGCGAAATCCTCGAGAAGCAAGGCTTCAAATTGGGCGCTCAAGGATATGTGCGTGAGAAGGGCGGAAAGAGCCAGTTGCTTGCCTTCCGAATCAAGTCCACCAAAGACTCTTCAGACGTTGCAGAAGCCATTGCCGGGCAGCTCCGACGGGCGAAGATACCCTGTGAAGTAGAGGTTGTGGAATTCGCAGCCTTGCGGCATCGGTATCTGCAGAAGGGAGACTACGACGTCACCTTGTGGAGCCGCTCGTCCGGTCCCGATCCTGATTGTTACTTGATCTGGTCGAGCAAAGGACCGATGAACTTTTCGCGCTTCAATGATCCGGTTGTGGATGACCTTATTCAGAAAGGGCGCACAGCGACATCAGCCGAGGACAGAAAGCGTGTCTATTCGCAGATGCAGGAAATTCTGGCCAGGCGTGTGCCATGGGTTTTTGTCGTGCAGCCGAAGCTGATGCTCGCGCATCAAAACACAATCACAAACATAAGTTGCGGTACTCAAAAAAGGACAGGTTTACCCTGGGATAACCCTCTCTTCAATGCAAAACTCTGGAGTTTTACAAGAGACAGTAATGGTTTTTGTGCCGACACCAAATAAGATGCCTGGAAGGCTTCCACTTCATTTCAAGTGAGCTTCTAAGTGCGTTTTGGAGTACTCGCATCGTTTAAGAATATTCAGTTAGAAACCATTACGCGTCGCAGTGAAGTAGACGAGCGAACGTTTGTCATTAGTACGCAAACGTTGAGCCCAGGATGTGCAAATGTCAGGCCACTTGCCGGCTGTGAACGTGCCTGTTTCAGTAATTTGAAACCCACAATCTTGATACCGTTTCGCTAAAGTCGTTGCGATAAACGCCTCTGACAAGTTGCTGATCCCAAGACGCTGAAGCTCGGAAGCATCCCGTTCTTGATCCACGCCGATAATCACCTCCAATACCGCATCTGGTGCACAGATGCGGTGGATGTTTTTCAGTATGGTTTCATCTCCACTGGCAACACCCTGGAGCAGGCTGCCCCATGGAAAATGGATGTGGACTTCATCGGCAATTCCATCGAGCTCTTCAGACAGCGCCTCCACTGCTGCCTGAATGAAAAGAGCATTTTTCAACCCACCCTTAGCTGGTTTGCGATGGATTTTCTCCGACAATTTCTCCAGAGAATTGGCTGATGCGTCGATTCCTAGATAGAACCGGTGCGGGTTCTGACGAGCGCTCTGGTATACAAAGCGACCGTCGCCGGTCCCCAGGTCCACGATGATCCCCTTTTCCTCTTTGATAAGGGGCGATGAGTTGTTGGAATTCATATCAATTGAGTTAACAAGATCCTTTGTTGCGAATCACTTTGAGCATTTTTGTTTTTCCTTTTTGGGTGAGGTGATACAGGGTCCTGGAAGTTAAACCGTTAACGGTTTAACTTCTAAAACCGAATTCTCCGGATGTTGAAAAAGGCGCAGAAGCAAAAACCACCGATGCAACACAGGGCGATGGAAAGGCATTGGAGGGAGAAGGACTTGAGGCAAAACAGTCCACGCAAAAACGGACGATGCATGGCATCGCCCCTACAAGAAACATACCAGGAAAGGCAAGCACGACCAGCATGCTTGCCAAACTAAGTGAACACTGCCTTACGCGGCGGAGAAAGGACGGACTGGAAGGTCTTGTCTCTGACTCTTAGCGGGTTGGCGGGTTAACTTGGGTCCACTGAATACCCTGGATGTTGGATTGTTCGCAGATCGGTTTGTTGTCGAGGTGCTCTCTGTACCAACGAAGTGCTTTCGCCATGCG